>NZ_JAPNKC010000001.1:9806071-10125000 GCF_026626705.1 Pyxidicoccus sp. MSG2 | reverse complement strand
GGCAGGCTCGCTGCTGGCCATGAGGGCCCGGAACTGCTCGAGGTGGCTCGCGAGGCGCGTGACTTCCTCGGCGATGTCCGTGCGCTCGGCGAAGAGGGCCACTTCCTGTGCGAGCCGCTGCGGGTCCACCGCCACGCCGCGCGCGAGCTCCGCGATTCGGTCCGAGAGCCGCTGCTGGTACTCCTGCACGGCGCGCGGGGCGAACTGCGCCACTTCGCGGCTCCAGCCCTCGAGCAGCTTCAGCCGGGCATCGAGGTCCGCGTAGATGGCCTCGCCCTCGACGAGGCGCATCTTCTCCAGCGCCGTCAGGGCCTGGTCGAGCGCGGCCTGCAGCGCCGGCGTGGCGGACTCCACGTCCACCCCCTTCTCCTCCAGGCGGACGACACCGGGCTGGTTCGCCACCTGGGACCAGGCGACCTCTCCCGCCAGGCCCAGCTCCTTGGCCAGCTCGCGGAAGGCGCGCACGTACTCGCGCGCCAGGCCCATATCCACCGTGGGAACCGTGCCGGAGGCGGTGGGGGCCTGCCGCTTCACCAGCAGCTCCACCGAGCCACGGGCCAGCCGGTCCTTCACCTGCTTCGTCACCGTCGGCTCCAGCGACGACAACTCGCGGGGCAGCCGCGCCTTCACTTCGCAGAACTTGTGGTTGAGCGAGCGCAGCTCGACGGAGACCTCTTCGTCTCCCACGCGCGCGCGGCCCGCTCCGAACCCGGTCATGCTCTTCAGCATTGGGCGGTTGCTAGGGGCTTTCGGCCCCCAGGTCAAGCCGCGCGCTTGCACCGCTTCTGTTTCTGTGTAGGGTCCGCCGCCGAGATGTCCTGGCACAAGCGGCTCGAGCTGTGGGCGAAGCTGGCGCTGGCGCTCGTGGCGTCCGCCCTGTTCTGGCGCCCCGGGCGTCGTCGCCGTCCTGGAAGTTCCCTGCCCGTCCCCCGGAAGGTGCTGCTCGTGCGGCCCGACAACCGCGTGGGCGAGGCACTGCTCACCACCCCCCTGATGCGCACCCTCAAGGCGAATGTGCACCCCGCTCCGGAAGTGCACGTGCTCGCCCACGCGAAGGTGGCGCGCGTACTGGCCGGTCATCCGGACGCGGACGCGGTCATCGCGTTCGACCGGCGGCGGCTCTGGATGGGACCGCTGGCGCCCGGGCTCCGGGCGCTGCGCCGCGAGCGCTACGACGTGGTGGTGGACTGCGCCAACTGGGAGTCCCCCTCCGTGACGAGCGCGCTCGTGTCGCGCATCGCCGGGCCCCATGCGGTGGTCATCGGCCCGGATGTCTGGCCGGTGTCCCGGCTCCATTCGCTGTCCGTGCCGGCTCGCCCTGACACGCGGAACGAGGCCGTGCAGCGTACGCACCTGCTCACCCCGCTCACCGGTGGCGCCGTGGCTCGCGGCCTGTCCTTCCGCGAGCCGGCCGTAGGCCCCTCCATCCGTGCCTGGCTGGAGGCGAACGCCGGCACCGCGTCCGCGGTCATCAACCCGGGCGGGCGCATGGGCCCCCGGCGCATTCCGCCCCAGGCCTTCGCAGCCGCCGCCCGGACGCTGCTGGAAATGGGCCGTGTCCCCATCGTCACCTGGGGTCCGGGTGAGGAAGAGCTCGCCCGCTCCGTGGTGGAGGCCGCGCCCGGGAGCCGGCTCGCTCCCGCCACGAACCTGGACGAGCTCGCGGCCCTCATGCGCGCGGCAGGGTTCACCGTGTGCAACAACACCGGGCCCATGCACCTGTCGGTGGCCGTGGGCGCCCCCACCCTGGCCTTCTTCCTCCGCATGGACATGGAGCGCTGGGGCCATGCCTATGCGCCGCACCGCATGGTGGACCTCACGGCGCTCGTGGATGGTGCGGGCGGAGAGGGCCTGGAGGCTCGGGCCTCGGAAGAGGTGCGAGCCTTCGCCTCGGCCCTTCGTGACTCGCGGACCCGGTAGTCCCTAGCCTGGCTCGGGCGCGGTCCGCGACTGCCGCTCCGGCACCATCCGGGGGACTCCTTCCTCCACCGGCCAGGCAGAGTGACAACGCGGACAACGGACCTCGGTGCGCGAGGCCTCTTCGTGCACCGTCAGCGGGCCCTTGCACAGGGGACAGCCCAGGACGGACCGCAGCGCCTCGTCCAGGGGCGGCACGGGCTACTTCGTCCCCTCGCGACCGAGGCGCCGGGCGAGGTCCGTGGTGCTGTGGTCCTTCGGGTCTCCAGACACCGCGGTGCGGCCACCGTAGGCGCGGACCTCGTCGCCCTCGGGGATGCTGTCCGGCGTGTAGTCCGTGCCCTTCACGTGCACGTCCGGCTTCAGGGCGCGGATGATGCTCCGCACGTTGGGCTCGTCGAAGACGATGACCCGGTCCGTGCAGGTGAGCGCGGCCACCAACTCGGCCCGCTCGGCCTCGGGGATGTAGGGGCGGCCCGGGCCCTTGTAGGCCCGCGTGGACGCGTCCGAGTTCACCGCCACCACGAGCACGTCCGCGAGCGCCCGCGCTCCCTCGAGGTAGCGGACGTGGCCCACGTGCAGCAGGTCGAAGACGCCGTTGGCCAGTGCCACCGTGCGGCCCTCGGTCCTCCAGCGCTCGCGTTCCTCCGCCACCTTCGCGAGGGGTTGGAGCTTGTCCAGGGTGCTCATCGCGCGCTCCGCAGCTCTTCGAGCAGCTCTTCCTTCGACACCGTCGCCGTGCCCGGCTTCTGCACCACCAGTGAGCCAGCCACGTTCGCCAGCCGTGCCGCCTCACCGAACGTGGCGCCCGCCGCCATTGCCAGCGAGAAGGTGGCAATCACCGTGTCTCCCGCCCCCGTCACGTCCACCGCCGACTTCGCGCCATGGACTGGGATGTGGTCCACCCCGCCTTCCGCGTCGAAAAGCGTCATGCCGTGCCGGCCTCGCGTCACCAGCAGCGCACGGCAGTCCAGTCTCCGCAGCGCCGCGTGCCCCGCTTCCAGCAGGTCCGCTTCCGTCCGCACCGGGCGCCCGGCGAGCGCCTCGAGCTCCGGCTCGTTGGGCTTGCACACCGTCAGCCCCGCGAAGGAGGACAGGGCATAGCGGCTGTCCACGCACACCGGCAGGCCATCCGCCGCCAGGCGCCGCAGCACCTCGCGTACCTCGTCCCCCAGCACGCCCGCGCCGTAGTCGGACACCACCACCGCGTCCGCGTCCCGCGCTGCTTCTTCCACCTGCTTCGCCAGCGCCTTGCGCATGCGCGGCGGCAGCGAGCCTCGCTGGCCCCGGTCCAGCCGCAACATCTGCTGGCGCGTCGTGCTCACGCCACCGGCAAGGATGCGCGTCTTCGTCTCCGTCTCGATGCCGCGCCCGCTCACCGCGTGGAGGCGGATGCCTGCCTCGTCGAAGAGGCGGCGGAGCGCGCTCCCCATCTCGTCCACGCCGAGCGCTCCCACCGCCGTCACCTGCCCTGAGAGCGCCCGGACATTGGCCGCCACGTTGGCGCCGCCGCCCAGCTTCACCTCCGCGGACTCGTAGCGAACGATGAGCACCGGAGCCTCGCGGCTCACCCTATCCGTCTGACCGTAGATGTAGTGGTCGGCAACCAGGTCCCCGACCAGCAACACCCGGCGTCGCGCGAAGGCGAGCGGCAGGCGCGAGGGCGAAGACAACGAGCGAGCGGGCGAGACTGCGGCCATGGCGGCGGTTTGTCCCACAGCCCCCCGCGCCTCACAAGTCGCGCGGCACGTCCGCCAGCCCGAGCGCCCGGCGCAGGTGGGACTCGCCCTCCAGAACCTCCACCCCCAGCCGCACCACCCACGCCGAGAAGCCGGGTGGCAGGCGCACCGCGTCCTTCTCCGTCGTCACCACCCGTGCGCCCTGCCGGGCGGCTCGCGACTCCACGTCCCGGAGCTCGTCCGCCGTGAAGCGGTGGTGGTCCGGAAAGAGGGCCGCATCACGCACCTCCGCGCCGAGGGAATGCAGGGTCCTCAGGAAGCCCCCTGGCCGGGCAAGCCCCGCGAGCGCTAGCACCGGCTGCCCGGCCAACGTGTCCGTCGGGAGGACGCGGCCCGAGGGCTCCAGCCATGCCGTAGGTCGGTAGCGGGTGCGGACGCGAGGGACTCCTCTGGCCTCGGGCAGGTCGGGGCCCATGGCCTCCATGGGTGTCGGTGCACGCGCTGGATTCCCTGAGGGAAGGCGACCCGCAAGCACCCCAGGGCCCGTGGCCTCCATCGATTGTGGCGCACGCGCTGGATTCCCTGGGGGAAGGCGACCCGCGGGCAGCTCAGGGCCTGGCGCCAGCGTGGAGGTGTCCGCAGCCGACGAGGAGGCGCGAACCCAGAGCAGGGTGGCGCGGCGCAGGGACGAGCGCGGCTCGCGCAGTGGGCCCCGGGGAAGCATGTGGCCATTGCCCAGTCCCACGGCCTCGTCCACCACGACAAGGTCCTCGTCACGCGCGAGCCTGCGATGCTGGAAACCGTCGTCGAGCAACACCGTGTCCAGGCCGAATTCGTCGCGCGCGCGGTACGCGCTGGCTACGCGGTCCGCTCCCACGAAGAGGCGCGCCTGGGGACAGCGACGTGCGAGCAGGAGCGGCTCGTCGCCAGCGTCCTCGACGGACGGCAGCGGCTCCGAGCCGGTAAAGCTCAGCGGCTCGCGCGAGCCTCGCCCGTAGCCGCGCGTGAGGATGCCGACCTTGTGTCCTGCTCGCACCAGCAGCTCAGCCAGGTGGAGCACCGCTGGCGTCTTGCCCGTTCCTCCCACGTTGACGTTGCCCACGGAGATGACTCGCAGGCCTTCCACGCGCTCGGCGCGCAGCAGGCCCGCATCGTAGAGGGCTCGCCGCAAGTGCACGGCCGCCGCGTACGGCCAGGACAGCGCGCTGAGGGGCGAGAGCAGTGCGCGACGCCCCCAGGTTTCGGGGGCTGGCGGATAGAAGACCCGCTCGATGGCCGTAGGCGCTTCGGTCGGCGTGTTGCTCACCGGGCGCATCTCGCTCGCTCGTAGAGCGCCAGCATGTCACTCGCGATTCGCGCGTTCGTCGGGTGCGCGACCGGTGCTCGTTGTCCGGAGAGTGCGGCGGAGACCACTGCCTCCGGCGTCGGTGACTCCACCCGCGCATCCGCGAGGTCCGGCAATGCGCCCTCCTCCACCGCCACCACTCGCACGCCGCAGGCACGGGCCTGGGCGGCGGCTCTCGCACTCCAGTCATTGCCAAGCCCGAGCAACCACACCTCGTCCAGCGCCTGGAGCCAGCGCACGAACGCTTCCCCCTGCTGGTAGCCCGTGAAGGTGACGGCGTCCTCCAGGCCGAGCTCCGTCACCTGCCGCCGCGTCACCTCCAGTAACGCCCCATCTCCCACGAGCACGAGGCGGGCCTCGGGCCGCTGCCTCCGGAACAACGCAAAGGCCTCCACTCCCACCGCGTGACGCCGCGAGGGCTGGAAGGTCGAGACCATGCCGAGCAGCGGCTGCCCCGTGACGCCCAGTTCGCGGCGCAGGACCTCTCTGTCAGCCGCCGGGTGGAATCGGGGGTCCAGCAACGCGGGCAGGACCTCGGCGGTCCTGCCCCTCTCCCGCAGCGGTGGAAGCAACATGCTCGCCGGAACCGTGTAGGCGTCCGCCGCCGGTAGCGAGGCGCGCAGCGAGCGTGGCGCGTGCAGCGAGCGGACCAGCACGGCACCTCGGGGCCGGCCCCACCTCGCGAGCAGGTGGTCGTGGCTGAAGTGCGAGTGCACCACGTCCACCTCGCGCTTTCGCAGGCGGCGCAGGTCGCTCCACATTCCCCAGGGCGGCGACTTCACCGACAACTCCAGCCCTCCCTCATCCAGCAGCCCGAGTTCCCGGAAGCGCGGCGCCGCGGGCTCTTCCGCCGGCACGTCCTTGCGCCTCCGGTCCACGGCCACCGTCACCTCGTGCCCGGCATCCCGCTGCGCCAGCGCCAGCAGCGCCACGTTCTCCGCGGGGCCGCTGAAGAAGGGGCTCGCGAGCAGGTGGAGGATTCGCATCCGCTCAGCGCTCCACCAGCGCGCGGTACAGGTCTCCCAGCGCCCGCGCCTCGTGCTCCACGCCACACCGGCGACGTGCCTCCTCGGCCGCGTTGCGCCCCACCTCTCTCGCGCGCTCCGGCTCCCGCATCAGCATGGCCAGCAACTCTCGCAGCGCCTTCACGTCGCCGGGCTCGAAGAAGAAACCCGTGCGCCCGTGCTCGATGAGCGTGTCCAGGTACGGCAGCTTCGACGCCACCACGCAGCACCCGGAAGCCATCGCCTCCACGTGCACCAGCGAATACCCCTCCGCGTAGGACGGGTGCACCAGCACGCTCAGCCCCTGGTACCAGGGCTCGATGACCGACTGCTCTCCCGCCAGCGACACCCGGTCCTCGATGCCAGCCCTCAGTCCATTCACCCAGTCCAGGTCCGCGCCCTTCGCCAGTCCCACGAGCACCGCCTGCCACTCCGGGTGCTCCGGTAGCAGCGGTCGCACGGCATCGAGGAAGTCGCCCTGCCCCTTCTCCTTCCGGATGCGGCCGATGACGCCCACGCCGTAGCGACCGCCCTGGCCGAGCCGACGCCACGCCTCGTCCCGGTCCTCCGGAGGGTGGAAGCGCGACAGGTCGATGCCGTGCGAGATGACCGTCGAGGGCAGCGCGATGACCTCCGCCACCTGCCGCGTCAGCGAGACGAGCGCGTCCGCACCCCTCGCGATGAAGCGCGTGAAGCCGCTCGGCGCCATGGAGGTGTGTCTCGTGAAGACGAGCCGCACCCGACGGCCCAGCAGCTTCAGCACCATGCCCGCCAGCAGCTCGTTGTTCCGGTGCGCGTGCCACACCACCGGCTCCGTGCGCGCGCGACGGAGCAGCTCGGGCCAGGTGATTCTCGGCAGGCCCTCACTCAGGCCGGAGCCGATGACCCGTGTCTCCGAGCCCGTGTCTCGCGTGAGCGCGGGCACCACCGACTCCACGTGGCGCGTCACCCCCGTGTACCGCTTGTGGAAGTGCGGATGGACGATGAGCGTCATCGCGGGTCCGGCCTCCCATGGGGAAAGAGCGTCGTCATCGCCTCCGCGTTCCTCTCGCTGGCACCGGAGATTCGCCGCACCGTCGCCTGCGCCTGCTCGCCCAGGCTCGCGAGCTGCTCGGGCGAGGCGAGCCACTCCGTCAGCGCCGCGTGCAGGGCTTCTCCATCGTTCACCTGCATGCCGCCGTGGCCCGTCAGCAGCTCCACGCTGTCCCGGAAGTTGTCCATGTGCGGCCCGTACAGCACCGGCTTCCCCTGCCCCGCCGGCTCCAGGATGTTCTGCCCGCCCCGCTTCGTGAACGAACCTCCCACGAACACCACCGTCGCCAGCCGGTACGCCCTCGACAGCTCGCCAATCGTGTCCAACACCACCACCTGCCCGCGCTCGGGATTGCCTTGCGAGCGCAGCCCCACGCTCAGCCCCTTCTCGCGCGCCAGCGTCACGATGCGCGCCGCCCGGTCCACGTACCTCGGCGCAATCACCAGCCGCAGGTCCGGCCACCGATCCAGCAGGCGGCGGTAGGCCTCGAGCAGCACCTCCTCCTCGCCCTCGTGCGTGCTTCCGGCAATCCAGACGCGGGCGCCCGGCTCCAGGCCCAGTGCGCCTTGCAGCGTCTCGTCCTCTCGCGCGGGGCCTCCCGCCAGCGAGTCGAACTTCGTGTTGCCCGTCACCCGCACCCACTCCGGCCGCGCTCCGAGGCTCCTCGCACGCTCGGCCTCTTCCTCCTGTCGCATCAGCAGCAGGTCCAGGTCGTGCAGCGGGTTGCCGATGAGCGCGAACAGGCGGCGGTACTTCCCCAGGTTCTTCGGGGAGAAGCGGCCGTTCGTCATCACCACCCGCGCCCCGCCTCGCTTCGCCGCGCGGATGAGGTTGGGCCAGATCTCCGTGTACTCCAGCACGAGCACGTCCGGGCGGATGGCCCGCACCGCCCGGCGCGTCGCGCCCCAGAGGTCGTAGGGCACGTACACCACCCCGTCGATGTCCTTCGCCAGCCGGCCCTTCGCCATCGCGTAGCCGCTGTCCGTCATCGTCGACAGGATGAGCTGGCAGCCCGGGAAGCGCGCCCGCAGGGGGGCGAACATCGGCGACAGGGCGAGCAGGTCTCCCGCGCTGGCGCCGTGCAGCCACAACACCGGGCCCTCGCCGCGCGGGGGCAGGCTGCCCGGGCCGTAGAAGCCGAGCCGCTCCTTCAGCCCATGGCGCGTCTTCCGGTGCAGCAAGAGCACCGGGAACAGGAGCGCGAAGAGCACATAGCTGGCGAGGATGTACAGGAGGCGCATGGGCGGCTCCCGCGCCCTCTATCAGATGCCCGGCCCCCGGGGCAGCACGCGTACAGGGCTGGGGACAATCCAGGGCCGCCACTCCGTCCCGAAGAAGCGCCCCGGCGCCCGGGCCCACACCTCCACCTGCACCACGCCCTCCCCCGTGAGCTCCACGGACCTGCCGTCCGGACGGAGCCGTCCATCACCCCACACTTCCACCCGCACCGTGCCTTCCTCCGGGTTTCCCGGCAGGCGCACCTCCAGCACATCACCCACCCGGGCCTCGCGACGCTCCGGGTCCATTCCCTCCAGCGCGAAGCCCGCGGGCTCTCCCAGCGCCCGGAAGGCGCACAGCGCGCGACCGCTTCCGAGCGCCCGTGTCACCAGGGCCGCAGCCTGGGACGCGTCCTTCGGCAGGGGTGACGGCACCTGCTCCGGCAGCAGGTACATGGCCATGGATTCGAAGACCGCCTCGTAAGAGGGCAGCCCGTGGGCGTCATGGGCGCAGAAGGCGATTCGCGGCCGCTCACGCGACAGCTCCAGGAAGCGTGCTCCCGGCTCAGGGGTTGGCGTGGCGAGCAACATCACCCCGTGCCCCGGGTTGCCCAGGTATGCGCCCACCGCGGGGAGCAACCGGCTCACCGGATTGCTCACCGCCTGACGGAAGAAGGTGTCCGCTGAGTACAATTCGAAGCCCGGGGCCTCTCGCGCGCTCGCCTCGTCCTTCCAGGGATTGCGCTGCTGCACCGGGTGCGCGAGCACGGCCGTGCCTCCTGCCGCAGCCACTGCCTTCACCGCGTCTCCGGGCGGCATCCACTGGCGCACGCCCTCCAATGGCCGTTCCATGCCGAACGCGGCCAAGTGCCCTGAAGAGGTGGAGATCTCCACTCCCGGCACCAGCAGCACTCCGTCCACCCAGGCCGGCGCGGGGGGCTTGAAGTCGTTGTGGTCGGTGAGCACCACGAAGTCCAAGCCGGCCTCCCTCGCGGCGCGAGCCACTTCTCCTGGCGTGCCCCTGCCGTCAGAGCGGGTCGTGTGCACGTGGTACGCGCCGCGCACCCACCTGGGGGCCCCTTCCTTCGACGGCACCACCGGGTAGCTCGCAAACGAGGCCGGGAGCGCGAAGATCCCCGCGATTCCGAGTAGCAGAAGCATGAGGCCCAGCACGGCTCGGAGCCCCTTCGCCACCGCTGTCCGGACCCGGCTCATGCCACACCTCGCTCAGTGGGGCCGCGCGCTCGCCCCGGCCTGCACCGTACTCCGCTCGGGCCGCGTCTCCGCCCGCATTTCATGAAGCGAAGGCCGGCTCAGCCCCACCGAGCCTTCACGCCGCGCCCTGCTCCACGGGGCCATGCGTCTGCATCTGCCACAGTGATGCATAACGCCCGCCCTTCTGGAGCAGCTCCGCGTGCGAGCCCCGCTCCACCACGCGGCCCGCCTCCATGACATGCAGCACGTCCGCGTTCACCACCGTCGACAGCCGGTGCGCAATCACCAGCGCCGTGCGCCCCGGCAATACCGCCGCCAGCGCAGCCTGCACCTCGCGCTCACTCTCCGGGTCCAGGCTGCTCGTCGCCTCGTCCAGCACCAGCACCGGCGCTCGCGCCAGCACCGCCCGGGCGATGCACAGCCGCTGCCGCTGACCACCGCTCAGCGTCACGCCACGCTCACCGATGCGCGTGTCGTAGCCCTCCGGCAGCGCCCGGATGAACCCGTCCGCGTGCGCCACCTTCGCCGCCGCTTCCACCTCTTCCCTCGTGGCGTCCGGCCTCGCGTAGCGCAGGTTGTCCAGCACCGTGCCGTGGAAGAGCAGCGGCTCCTGCGTCACCAGGGCGAATTGCTCTCGCACGCTCGCCGCCGTGTAGCGGTCCACGTCCACGCCATCCAGCAGCAACTGGCCCTTCTGCGGCCGCTCGAAGCGCAGCAGCATCGACGTCACCGTGCTCTTGCCGCCGCCGCTGCCCCCCACCAGCGCCGTCACCTGCCCCGCCTTCAATTCCAGCGTCAGGCCGTCCAGCGCCTGGCGCTCCCCGTAGGAGAAGCGCACGCCCTCCAGCACGATGCTCCGCGACAGCGTCGGCGCCGGCACCGCGTCCGGCGCGTCCTCCACCGGGTGCTTCATGTCCAGCAGCGCGAAGAGGCGCTCTCCCGCCGCGCCCGCCTGCACCGCGAACTGCGTCACCCGGCCCAGCTCCTTCACCGGCTGGTACACCAGGATGACCGAGGTCAGCAGCGACAGCAGTGCCTCGGGCGGCATCAGCCGCGCGCTCGCCGCGTAGGCCAGCGCGCCCGCCAGCGCCGCCGCCGCCAGCACCTCCATCAGCCCCGGCACCGCGCCCCGCGCCCACGCCGCGCTCACCAGCGCCTTCTCGTGCGCCTGCGCATGCGCCGCGAAGCGGGCCAGCTCCGCCTCCTGGCCGTTGAAGGCCTGGATGGTCCGCAGCCCGCCCAGGCCCTCGTGCAGCTGCCCCGCCAGGTTGCCGAGCTGCGCCTGCCCCTCGCGCGTGCGCTTCAGCACCTTGCGCATCAGCCGCGATGCCGGCAGCGCCGCCAGCGGCACCACCAGCAGCATCACCCCGCCCAGCAGCGGGCTCATGGACAGCGCCACACCCGTCAGGATGATGGCCTGCAGGCTGTCCCGGATGTAGGCGCCCACCGTGTACATGGCCGCCGCTTCCACGGCGTTCACGTCCGACGAGAAGCGGCTGAGCAAGTCTCCCGTGCGCTGCTTCGCGAGCTGCGACGGCGACATCGAGGTGAGGCGCAGGAACAGCTCCCGCCGCAAGTCCCGCACCACCCGCTGCGCGAACAGCCCCATGAAGTAGAACTGCCCCAGGTACCCCACGCCCTTCGCCGCGCCCACCACCACCATCAACACCGGGAAGCCCCACAGCGCCGCGTCGCGCGGCAGGTCCGCCAGCCAGGGCACCCGCTGTGCGCTCGCGAAGCCCTCCTGCCCTCCGGAGAGCAGGAAGCGCAGCGCCGGCCCCGTCAGGTACGCGTACGCCCCCATCGCCAGCGCCACCGCCGCCGAGCCCACGAAGGCCAGCACGAGCACACCGACATGCGGGCGCGCATAGCGCAGCAACCGCCACAGCACAGGAAACATCGCTAGCGGCCCACCTTGCGCAGCGCCGCCTTGGCAAGCTGCGAATAGGGGTTGTACTCCAGCACCTTGAGCAGCTTCTTGCGCGCCAGCGGCGCGTCACCCAGGTCCGTGTCGATGATGGCCGCGATGATGTGCAGCCGCTCCACATACGGGCCCAGGGACAGCGCCTTCTTCAGCACCTTCTGCGCCTTCTGCGCCCGCACCAGCAACGCCCCCGGGGCCGCCAGGTACGTCGCCCAGGCCAGCCAGGCGTAGTACTCCGGCTCGTTGGGGTTGGCGTCCACCGACTCCTCGAAGGCGTGCATCGCCGTGGTGAAGTCGCGGCGCTTGAGCGCGGCCTCGCCCCGCCGCAGCGCAATCTCCGCCTCCACCACCACCGCCGTGTTGCGCCCCACGTCCAGCCGGCTGAAGAGGTACTGGAGGTAGGCCTTGCGCTTCTCCTCCACGCTCAGCACCCGGTACGAGGCGGACAGCTTCTCCTGCACCGACTCCAGCAGGTCCCTCAGGTCCAGGATGTCGTACTCGGCATACGTGTCCGGGTGAAAGCGCATCGCCGTCTCGTGGTACGCGCGCTCCACCGCCTCCGTGTCCGCGGCGATGTCCAGCCCCAGGCTGCCGAAGTAGCTGCGGGTGATGATGCGCACCGCCTCCTCTCGCAGGGACGCCGCCGTCTCCAGCGGGAGCGCCTTGCGCTTGCGCGGGGCGATGCGGTCCGGCAGCACCGCGTTGGACAGCACGTCCGCCCCCGTGGCCACCGGCGTCGGGGAGAACGTCACCCCTCCCGTCAGCTTGAGGAACCACAAGAGCGACACCGCCGTGCTCAACTCCCCTCGCCCGTGCGCGAGCAAATCCCTGAGCACGATGCGGCCGTTGACCTGCATGGCAATCTTCAGGTCGTCCGTGTCCAGCGCCATGGCCTGCAAATCACGACCGAACTCGGAGGAGCGCACCGGGTACTCGCCCAGGTTCGCCCGCAGCGAGGCCGCCATCACCTTCAGCGGGAAGCACCGCCGCGCGCCCGCCAGCACCGGCGCCAGCGGTGGCACCTCCACCGAGGCCACCTCGGTGGTGAACTCGTCGCCCGAGTAGAAGGAATAGCGCCCCTCGCGCATGCCCAGCACCCGCTCCAGCCGGTCGCGCGTGTAATCACGCAACAACTGCAACAGCTCTTCGCCCGCAGCCTCCACGCCCGCGTCCGCCAGCGCCGCGCCGATGCGCAGACCCGAGGCCAGGGACTCCACCACCCGCTCCGCCTGCTGCGCGGTGAGCACCTTGCGGTCCACCAGGACGCGCGGCAGCGAGTCCGCCTTCGACGAGGAGTCGTAGCTCACCGCCGCGCCGCGCAGGAAGAACACGCGCCGGCTCAGGTCCCGGTGCGCCACCACCAACACGCCGTCGCGGCGCAGCCGGTAGAGCGAGTGCAAGAGCCCCGGCAGCGGGTAGCCCTTCAAGTCCCCCGAGTTCACCGCGGGCTTGGACAGCGTGGCCGCCAGACCGGTGAGCGGCACGGCCTGCGCCGCGCGCAACAGGGTCTCCAGCTTGGGCACCAGTTCGCCCGGCTTGAGCGGATCCGCGATGTACGCGTTCACCTTGAGGTCCAGCACCGCCGCCACGCCGCGCGCCCGGCCCAGGTGGCCCTTGTCGATGGCGACGATGGGGACACGCGCGCCCTGGCTGTGGGCCCGGATGAGGTGCACCACGTGCGCACCTTCCACACGCGGCAGGTCCACCGCCAGCACCACCACCGCCGGGTTGTCCGCCGCGAAGTGCTCCATCGCCGTCACCGCGTCATTCACCGCGCGCACGGTGTACCCGGCCTGGGAGAGCAGGCCCTTCAGGTGCTCGAGCGTGGGGGGATGGCTCTCGGCGAGCAGAAGCGTCTTCAAGGCTGCCTCACTCTACACCTTCACCCGCTCCCGCATCAGGTACGATGCGCGCCCCCTCATGACGCCCCCGCCCCGCATCCTCGTCGTGGCCGGCGAGGCCTCCGGTGACACCCACGCCGCAGAGCTCGTCGCCGCCCTCCAGGCCCGCCGTCCGGACCTCACCTTCTTCGGCATGGGCGGCTCCCGCCTGGCCGCTCGGGGGGTAGAGCTCCTCTTCGACGCCCGCGAGGTGTCCGTCATGGGCATCACCGAGGTGCTCCCCCGCATCCCCCGCATCCTCCAAATCCTCAAGGGGCTGGCCCACGCCGCCGCCGAGCGCCGCCCGGACGTCGCCATCCTGGTGGACATCCCGGACTTCAACCTGCGACTGGCGGAGAAGCTCAAGGCGCTGGGCGTGCCGGTCGCCTACTACGTGTCGCCGATGATCTGGGCCTGGCGTCGCGGGCGCGTGCGCACCATCAAACGCCTGGTGGACCGGATGCTCTGCATCCTCCCCTTCGAGGAGGCCTTCTACCAGGAGGCCGGTGTGAGCGCCCGGTATGTGGGCAGCCCCGTGGTGGAGCAGGTCCCCGCCCCCGACAGCGCCACCGCCTTCCGCGAGCGCCTGGGCCTGCGGAAGGACGCCCCCACGCTCGCGCTGCTGCCCGGCAGCCGGATGAGTGAAATCCGACGCCTGCTGCCCACCATGGTGGACGCGGCGAAGCAGCTCGCCGCCGAGCGCCCCGGGCTCCAGGTCGTCGTCCCGGTGGCCCCCACCATCCCCCGCGAAGAGGTGACGTCCCGCTTCGAGGGCAGCGGCCTGTCCCCCATCCTCATCGAGGGACGGGCCCCGGAGGTGGTGGGCGCCAGCGACGCGGCGGTGGTGGCCTCGGGGACGGCCGTGCTGGAAGCCGGACTGATGCAACGTCCACTGGTGGTCGTCTACCGCGTGTCGCTCATCACCTACTGGGTGGGACGGCTGATGCTGAAGGTGGCCTTCGTGTCGCTGGTGAATCTCCTGGCCGGCCGGAAGGTGGTACCGGAGCTGCTCCAGGGGGACATGACGCCCGAGCGCATCGCCGACGAGGTCCGCCGGGTGTGGACGCCGGGCGCACCCCGGGAGGAGATGCTGCGGGGGCTGGCGGAGATGCGCGGACGGCTGGGAGAGGCCGGGGCCGCCACCCGGGCGGCGGAGGCCGTACTGGAGCTGCTGCCCCCGCGCCCCGTTTAGGGTATGTCCGGCCGGGTCATGAACCCTGCCCTGGTCTGCATCCCCACGTACAACGAGCGGGAAAACATCGAGGCCATCGTCCAGGCGGTGCTGAAGGCCGACGCCCGCGTGGACATCCTCGTCGTCGACGACAACTCGCCCGACGGCACCGGGCAGCTCGCCGACGCGCTCGCCGCGAAGGACTCGCGCGTGCGGGTGCTGCACCGCGAGAAGAAGGAAGGCCTGGGCCGCGCGTACCTCGCCGCCTTCCGCTGGGCCCTGGCCGAGGGCTACACGTACATCCTGGAGATGGACGCGGACTTCAGCCATGACCCGCGCTACCTCCCGGGGTTCCTCGACGCGGCCCATGCCGGCGCGGACCTGGTGCTGGGCTCTCGCTACGTGACGGGCGGCGGCACGGTGAACTGGGGCGTGGGCCGACAGGTCATCAGCCGCGGCGGCAGCCTCTACGCCCGCACGATTCTGGGCGTCGGCATCCGAGACCTCACCGGCGGCTTCAAGTGCTTCCACCGCCGGGTGCTGGAGTCCATCGACCTGGATGCGGTGAAGAGCACCGGGTACGCGTTCCAGATTGAGCTCACCTACCGCACCCTGAAGAAGGGCTTCACCGTGCGCGAGATTCCCATCGTCTTCGAGGACCGCCGCGTCGGGCACTCGAAGATGAGCAAGAAGATCTTCGCCGAGGCCCTCACCATGGTGTGGAAGCTGCGGCTCAAGGTGTAGCCCGAAAGAGGCGTGCCATGACGGGCTACGTGTCGCTGTTCCTGGTGTCGCTGTCGGCGGTCTTCTTCGTGGTGGACCCCGTGGGCGTGGTGCCGCTGTTCCTGGCGATGACGGCCGGGGACTCGCAGGAGAAGGTGCGCCGCACGGCGATGCGCGCGTGCCTGGTGGCGTGCGGGATGATGCTGTTCTTCGCCCTCTTCGGCGGCGTCATCTTCAAGGTGTTCGGCGTGTCGCTGGGCGCCTTCCGCGTGGCTGGCGGAATCCTCCTGCTCATCACCGCGCTGGACATGCTCCGCGCCCGCCCGTCCGAGACGCGCACCACTCCCACCGAGGAGCAGGAGGGCGTGGTGAAGGAGGACGTGGCCATCGTCCCGCTGGCCATTCCGCTCCTGTCCGGCCCCGGCGCCATCGCCACCGCCATGGTGCTGATGGCCAAGGGGGACTCGCTGACGTCCGCGATTCCGGTGCTGGCCGCCATCGTCCTGACGTTCGTGGCCAGCTACTTCATCCTCCGCGCGTCCGGGATGATTCAACGCGTGCTGCGTCAGTCCGGCGTCGCGATTGTCGAGCGTGTCATGGGACTCATCCTCGCCGCGATTGCGGTGCAGTTCATCGCGGACGGCGGCAAGGAATTGCTCAGATAGGACCGGGGGCCGCCACCCAGGCGGGGCCCTCGCGCCTCACCAGGCCCTGCGGTGTGCCCTCCAGCGAGAGTTGCTCGGGGCCCGCGCGGCGCGCGTCGTAGGCGTAGCCGTCCTGCACCTCCTGCAGGTACACGACGACGGCGTCGAGCACGTTCTCCTGCACCACCTTGAAGGTGCCGTCCCCGCACAGGGGCTCGTCGCCCGCGAAGAAGCGCTCCAGCATCGACTCCTCGGGACGCCGTACGAAGACCACCACCGGCGTGGGCTCCTCGCGTCCCTCCGAGGCCAGCTCGCGCACCAGCTTCGCCGGCGTCGGCTCCTTCAGCACCGATTGGAGGAGCTGGCACTTCTCCGCCTCCCCCTCGTGCGTCACCGCGACCCGGGCCTGATTGTGCGCGCAGCCCGTGCTGCCCAGCAGTCCCAGCCCGAGTACGGCCCAGGCCATCCGGTGGAATCGGCTCATCCGTCGTCTCCTCAAGTCGCTCACCGTCACAGCTTCCGCCACCGTGGGGGGTACGGCGCCTGCTGGAGCGTCGGATCCTCCACTGCGATGATGTACTCGGCGCGGCGGTTGCCCACCTCCGCCGTCTCGTCCGGCGTCGCCACCGCGGGCGCCTGCTCGCCAAAGCCCTCGTAGAGCACCGGAACCCGCAGGCCGCGCTTCCGGAAGTACACGGCCAGACTGCGCGCCCGCTTGAGCGACAGCTCGCGGTTGTCCGCCGTCGGACCCACGGTGTCCGTGTGGCCCAGCACGTACAGCCGCAGCGCCGCGAAGCGCCCGTACTTCGACAGCGCGTCCGCGATGAGCGCGTGGCTTCTATCCAGCTTGCTTCGTTCTCCCGCCGGCACGTCCGCGCTGCCCGAGGCGAAGTTCACCTCCTCGTGCGGGATGTCCACCTGCCACGGGAACAAATCCAGGCCCGTGTAGAACTCGGACGTGTCGAAGGCCCGGAGCGAAATCTTCATCACCCGGCCTTCCTCCGCGGGCCAGGTCAGCTCCAGCGGCGTGCCCGCCGGCTCGCCCTTGAAGGACACGTCGCCCATGTAGGCCTTCTTGCCGGTGTCCATCAGCACCGTCAGCTCCGCCCGCGCCGCGGGCCGGCTCAGCGTGAAGCGCAGCTTGCGCCCCGCGACGTCCACGTCCTCCTTGCGGACCTCCAGCTTCAGCGGGCCGTTCAGCTCCGTGTCGAAGGACAGCGGCAGGGTGCCGGCCTCCGCGTCCGGAAAGCGCACCACCAGCTCGCCCTCGTAGTGGAAGCGGCCCTCCGGCTGCTCCAGCTCAATCCGCCGGGTGATGCCCGGCTTGCCGCCGCCCTTGAGGTTCAGCTCCTTGCCGTCGCTGCGCTTGAGCTTCACCTCGAAGCCGGCGATGGGCTCCTCGATGTGGACGAGCAGCGTGGGCAGCTTCTCCCCCAGCGCGGCGCGGCCCTCCAACGAGACGCGGATGGCGTCCGCCAGCGCGGGCAGCGGCGAGCACAGGGCCACACAGAGCAGCAGCAGGCGGGGGTTCATCACGCGGCGTCGACCTCCGGCGTCACGAGCAGCGGGCCCAACAACGGCCCGGTTGGGTGGATTCCTCCGTGGCAGGCTAGGACGAGGCTCCTCTGGGGGAAATGCTCCCGACACGGGACGTTTGAGGTGCGACGTTATTCACCCACGTCAGGGCACCCGGTGAAACAGCCGTGCAGGCGAGCCGCTCCTGGCCCGTCAACCCCCGGGCCGGCCGCATTCGCCTCGCTCAGGGCACGCCGACGATGGTGATGCCCGCGGACTCAGCTCCGGCGAAGAGGGCAGGTGCGTCCAGCAGCACCGTGCGCCCTACCTCGAGCGCCAGCACCTTCGCGCCCACCTCCTTCATCACGTCCAGCGTGCGGGGTCCCACCGCCGGCAAATCGAAGCGCAAATCCTGCTGCGGCTTGCAGCGCTTCACCACCACGGCGCCGCCACCGCCCAGCTTCCCGCCCCGGCGGATGGTCTCATCCGTGCCCTCCACCGCCTCCAGCGCGAGCACGTGGCCGTTGTGCACCACCACCGTCTGGCCCACGTCCGCCTGGCCCAGCAGCACCGCCACCTCGCGGCCCAGCACCACGTCCTTCTCCTGCGCCGGGTGGAGCTTCGGTCCCGCCAGGTGCCCTTCCGGGCACAGCACCTCGCCGAGGAAGTCCGTGGGGGCGATGATGGTGACGCCGCGCGCCTCGAAGTCCGCGGCCACCGCGCGCAGGAGCGAGTCGTCCCGGAAGCTGCGCAGCTTGGAGATGATGCGCACCGCGCCCAGGTCCGGCCGGGCCTCCGCCAGCGCCCGCACCCGGCCGATGCCGCCCGCCATGGCCGCCTGCTTCACGCCCGCCTCGCGGAAGGCCTTCTGGATGCGGTCCACCTGCCCCACCCGCACCCACGTGAGCAGGGTGACTTCCGAGGCCAGCGCCGGGTCCGTCTCCCCCCGGTGCGCTACGGCCACCACCTCCAGGCCCCGCGCACGCGCCGCGCGCGCGAAGAGGAAGGGCAGCCGGCCGTTGCCCGCGATGAGGCCGATGCGCTCCACCGCCGACGCTCCTTCCATGGCCGGGGGCACTAGCGCGTCAGGCCGCGCTTGCTCTGCAGGACGAAGTCGATGAGGTGGTCCACCTCGGGATGGCCCCCCAGCTCCGTGCGCAACCGGGCCAGCGCGTCCTGCAGGCCCAGCTTCGAGCGGAACATGATGCGGTGGGCCTCCTTGATGCGCTCGATCTGCTCCTTGGAGTAGCCGCTGCGCTCCAGGCCCACCGTGTTCAGGCCCACCAGTTCCGCCCGGTCTCCCTGCGCCGTGGCGTAGGGCGGAATGTCCATGGTCACCATGGCGCCGCCGGAGATGAAGGCGTGCTTGCCCAGCCGGGTGAACTGGTGCACCGCCGCGAGGCCACTGATGATGACGTGGTCCTCCATCGTCACGTGCCCCGCCAGCGCGGAGCCGTTGCCGATGCGGCAGCCGTTGCCCACGACGCAGTCGTGCGCCACGTGGCTGTTGGCCATGAAGAGGTTGCCGCTGCCGATGCGCGTGGCACCGCCGCCGCCCGCCGTGCCCTTGTGCAGGGTGACGAACTCGCGGACCTGGTTGTCGTCCCCGAGGACGAGCTCGGTGTCCTCGCCCGCGTACTTCAGGTCCTGCGGGTCCGCGCCGATGGAGGTGAACTGGAAGATGCGGTTGCGGGCGCCCAGCGTCGTGCGGCCCTCGATGACGACGTGCGAGGCCACCCGCGTGCCCTCGCCGAGCGTCACCTGGGGACCGATGACCGTGTAGGGCCCGACCTCCACCGACTCATGAAGGCGGGCGCCGGGATGGACCACCGCGGTGGGATGAACCTGAGCCATGACCTCTCCTATTGCTCGCGCGGCCGCGGTCAGGACGCCGCGCTCTCGTCCGCCTTGGCGTTCTTGTCCACGACGGTGGCCAGGAACTCGCCCTCGGCGACCCTCACGCCATCCACCGTCGCCGTGCCCTTCGTCTTCCACACCGAGCCCTTATGCCGGACCACTTCAATCGCGAGCTGCAGCCTGTCTCCGGGAATCACCGGCTTGCGGAAGCGCGCGCCGTCCACGCCCATCAGGTAGGTGAGCTTGCGGTTCGGGTCCATGCCCTCGCTCTTGTAGGCGAGGATGGCCATGGCCTGCGCCAGCGCCTCCAGGATGAGCACACCCGGCATGACCGGCTGGCCGGGGAAGTGGCCGTTGAAGAAGGGCTCGTTGATGGTGACGTTCTTGTACGCCGTCAGCTTCTGACCGGGGATGATCTCCAGCACCCGGTCGATGAGGAGGAACGGGTACCGGTGCGGCAGCAGGTTCTGGATCTCTTGGATGTCCATCACTCCCCCTTCTCCTTCTCGAGCGTCTCCACCCTGCGGCGCAGGGCGCGCATTTCCTTGAGCAGGTCCGCCACCTGTCCCGCCGCGGCGCTGGCCCTCAGCCAGTCGCGGTGGGGCACGGCCGGACTGCCGCTCACCACCTGTCCGTCCTCCACGTCGTGCGCCACGCCGGACTGGGCGCCGACCTTGGCCAAGTCGCCCACGCGGATGTGGCCCACCACGCCCACCTGCCCGGCCAGCACCACGCCGGTGCCAATCTCCGCCGAGCCGGACACGCCGGCCTGCGCGCAGATGAGCGACAGCGGACCCACCTTCACGTTGTGGGCAATCTGCACCAGGTTGTCGAGCTTCGTGCCGCGGCCCACCACCGTCTCACCCACCGTCGCGCGGTCGATGCACGTGCAGGCCCCGACTTCGACGTCGTCCTCGATGCGGACGATGCCCACCTGGGGAATCTTGAAGTGCTCCGGCCCTTCCGCCCCTTCCGGGTTGAAGGCGAAGCCGAAGCCGTCCGCGCCCACCACGCTGGAGGCGTGGAGGATGACGCGCGCGCCGAGGATGCAGCGCTCGCGCACCGTGACGTTGGGGTACAGGATGCAGTCGTCGCCCACGCGGGCGTGCTCGCCCACATAGGCGCCGGGGTACAGCACCGTGCGCGCGCCCACGGAAGCGCCGCGGTCCACCGAGGCGCCGGGCAGCACCGCGGCCGCTGGATGGACGGTGGCCTCCGGGTGCACCCACGCGCCGGGACGTACGCCCGGGGACGGACGCGAGGGCGGGTGGAACAGGGCCAGGAGCTTCGCGTAGGCCAGGTGCGGGTTGGGCACGCGCACGAGCGCTACCCCGTCGCGGGGCGGCGTGTCGGTGCCCACCAGGACGGCGGAGGCGCGGCTGGCCTCGAACTGCCGCCGGTAGCGCACGTTGCCGTAGAAGGACACGTCCCCCGGGCCCGCTTCCTCGAGCCCGTTGAGTCCGTGGATGAGCTGCTCTGGGTCGCCGAGGAGCTCACCGCCCACGTGGGCGGCAAGCTCCCCGAGCCGTCGGGGGGTCGAGGGGGTCTGCACGGGGGAGCCGACTACTTCTTCGGAGCGTCCTTCGTCGGCGCGTCCTTCGGCGCCGCGGCGGGCTTCTTCGCCGAGTTGTACGCGCGGATGACCTCGTTGGAGATGTCGTGCTGCGAGCGGGCGAAGACGAGGCCCGAGTCGCGCTTCTCCAGGACGAAGGACAGGTCGTCACGCTCGGCGAGGCCGGCGATGACCTGGTCGATCTTCCCGACGATGGGCTCCATCTCCTGCCGCTCCTTGTTGGCGGCCTCGGCCCGGCTCTTCTCCCACTTCTGCGCGAGCACCATCACCTTGCGCTGGAGCTCCGCCTCCTTCTGCGCCTTGGTCTCCGGGCTCATGGCGCTGGCCTGCTTGTCCAGCAGCTCCTTCTCCTTGCGGAGGGTGTCCTGCTCCCGGTCGATTTCCTTCTGGCGCTCATCCAGCCACTTCTGGAGGCGGGCCTTGGCGGCCTTGCCGTCATCCACCTCGAGCAGGACGCGCTGCAGATCCACGAAGGCGATCTTCTGCTCGGCGGAAGCAGCCACCGGCAGGGCGAGCGAAACGACAGCGGCCGCGGCCGCGATGGTGGTGCGAAGCGACATGTTCAACAGCTCCTAGGGAAGGTTACAGGCTCCGACGGCAGGCCCCCGGGCTTGTTCAATCCCCCCCGAGGGGGGGGTGGAGCCGGGAAAAAGCGGAGCACGGCTTATCAGAAGAAGTTGCCGATAGTGAACTCGAACAGGATGCGGTCGTCTTCCGGCCGCCTGGTGAGCGGGATGCCCCACTCGAAGCGCAGGGGGCCAATGGGCGAGAACCAGCGGAAGCCGAAGCCCGCCGAGTGGAAGAGGCCGAGCGGCAGCTTGTCCTGCTTGTCCTGGAAGAAGCGCTCGGTCGTCGCGAAGGAGTTGCCCGCGTCGTAGAAGAGCACGCCGCGCAGGCCGGCCTTCTCGAAGATGGGGAACTCCAGCTCGAGGTTGAAGATGAGCTGCTTGTTGCCGCCCACCAGGAAGTCCGTGGTGGTGGCGTCCGGGTTGCCGGAGCGGGGCACCTTCACCGAGGGGCTGATGCTGCGCAGGTAGTAGCCGCGGACGCTGTTGATGCCGCCGACGTAGAAGAGCTCGGAGATGGGCAGCGGCTTGTCCTGGTCCAGCTGCTGGATGTAGCCGATGGTGGCGTTGGTCTTGAAGACGAAGCCCAGCGGCATGGGGAAGTACAGGCGCGAGTACGCGGTGTACCGGTTGAAGAGGAACGTGCCGCCCAGGAAGCCGGGGGCCGTCTCCACCGAGCCATAGTGGATGAAGCCGCGCGAGGGGAACAGGCGGTTGTCGCGCCGGTCGAACGACACCGACAGGCGCAGCGCGCTGGTGACGCCGGACAGGAACTGGTTGGCCAGCAGCACCGCGCCCAGGTTCTGCCCCGCCTCCACGTCCACCCACTCACGCGAGTAGCCGACGGTGCCCAGCAGGTCGTCGATGAACTGGTAGCCGATGGAGACGCTGCCACCCGTGGAGTTGCGGATGAAGCCCTCGTAGTCCGCCTGGACGCGGAAGAACTCCGTCGACAGCAGGTACTTCGTGTCCAGGAAGTACGGGTCATAGAAGGACAGCTGCACCAGGGAGCGCAGGCCCGAAATCTGGGCGGACGCGGAGACGCTCTGGCCCCAGCCCAGGAAGTTGTTCTGGGAGATCTGCGCCGTGAAGATGAAGTTCTCCACGTTGGAGAAGCCGAGGCCCACCTGGAAGGTGCCGGTGGCCTTCTCCTTCACTTCCACCTGCAGGACGATGGTGTCGTCCTGGCTGCCGGGGCGCTGGGTGATTTCCACCGTCTCGAAGAAGCCCAGGGCGGTGACGCGCTCTCGGCTGCGGCGCACGCCGGTGCCGCTGTACAGCTCGCCCTCGTATACGCGCAGCTCGCGGCGGATGACCTTGTCGCGCGTCTTGCTGTTGCCCACGACTTCGATGCGCTCAATCGTGACCTGGGGGCCCTTCTGCACGTCGAAGGTCAGGTCCACCGTCTTGTTGTCCGCGTTGACGCTGGTGACGGGGTTGATGTTCGCGTAGGCGTAGCCGCGGTCGTAGTAGACGTCCGAGACGGAGACGATGTCCTGCGACAGCTGGGTGCGGTTGAAGCGCGCTCCCGTGCGCGACTGCATCAGCGACGCCATCGTCTCCTTGGACACGTCGGGGAGCACGTCACCGGAGAAGTCGATCTTCCCGATGTCGTAGGACTCGCCCTCGGTGACGCGGATGGTGATGTAGATGAAGCGCTTGTCCGCGGAGAGCTGGACGCCGGGCTTGTCCACCCGGACGTTGATGAAGCCGCGGTCGAAGTAGGCGTACTGGATGACCTGGAGGTCGCGCTCGAAGGCTTCCTGGCGGTAGGTGCCCTCGCCGGTGAAGAAGGAGAAGTAGCCACCCTCGCGGGTGATCATCGTCTCCTTCAGCACGCTCGCGGGGACCTTCTCCGCGCCGATGAAGGTGATCTGCTTCACCATCACCTTGGCACGCTCGTTGGTCACGAAGATGACGTCCACGCTGCCGGGGCTGTCCGGCACGGGCTTGATCTGGTGGGTGACCTCGGCGAGGAAGTAGCCCTTCTCCACGTACTTCGCCTGGATCTTGGCGACGCTGGAGCGCACCGTCTCCATGTCCAGGATGGTGTTGGGCTTGACGTCGATGTCCTCCTTCAGGTCCTCCTGGCTCAGCTCCTCGTTGCCCTGAAGCTGCACGAGCCGGATGACGGGCCGCTCCTCGACGCGGACGACGTAGGCCACGCCCTTGGGGAGCCGCTGGACGAGCAGCTCCACGTTCTGGAAGTAGCCCAGGGCCCAGACCGCGCGCAGGTCCTGCGCGGTGTTGGCGGGCAGCAGGGGCTGGCCCTCCTTGGTGCGCAGGGCGCGGCGGATGGCCTCGGCCTCCACGCGCTTGTTGCCCTCGACGCGAATCTCCACCACCCGGTTGTCGTCGTCCGCGGAGACGGGGGCGTCCTCGGGAGGAGCGACCTCGGGGGTTGGAGCCGCTTCCGGGACGCCCGCGTCAGAGGGCTCCAGGGAGAGGGCAGAAGGAGAGGTCACCGCCGGAACAGGCGCGGGAGCGGGCACACCACCGTCCACCTGGGCCCGGACGCGTCCGGGCACGAGGGAGAACAGGGCGACCGCCAGCAGCGGGAGCAGTGACTTGCGCGACAGAACGGGGAGCCTCAAGGGGAGACCGGCCAGGAAAAGGCGGGGCAATGTACGGGAAGGGGCGCGAGTCCCTCAATCCAAAAGCAACGGGTCATCACGCCTCCGACACCTCGCCCCCGGCCAGCCTCAGACGGCGGGGCATGGAGCGAGCAAGCGTCTCGTTGTGGGTGACCACCACGGCGGTGATGCCCAGATCCCGGTTTACCTCGCGAAGGAGCTGGTGGATGCCCTCGCCGGTGGCCGGGTCCAGGTTGCCGGTCGGCTCGTCGGCGAGCAGGACGGCAGGCTTGAGCACCAGGGCGCGGGCCAGGGCCACGCGCTGGGCCTCGCCACCGGACAATTCGCCGGGGCGGTGGTCCACGCGCTGGCCCAGCCCCACCCGCTCCAGCAATTCGCGGGCGTAGGTATAGGCCCCGGTGCGCTCCCGGCGCTGGATGAGGGCGGGCATGGCCACGTTTTCCAGGGCGGTGAACTCCGGCAGGAGGAAGTGGCTCTGGAAGACGAAGCCGATGGTGCGGTTGCGGAACTCGGCGATTTCCGCGTCGTTCATGGAGAAGACGGAGCGACCGTCGAAGAGCACCTCGCCGGCGGCCGGCGCGTCCAGGGTGCCCAGCACGTGGAGGAAGGTGCTCTTCCCCGCGCCGGAGGCACCAATCAGCGAGACGAGCGAGCCCTTCTCGATGTCCAGCGACACGCCGCGCAGCACGTCGATGCGCTTGCCATGCAGGAAGTAGCTCTTGAAGACATTGCGGATGGACAACAGCGCCATGGCTACTCCGCCTTGAGGCCTTCCACCGGCTCCACGCTGCTGGCCTTGAGGGCCGGGTAGATGGAGGCGAGGTAGGTGACGAGCACCGCGATGACGACGGCCAGCGCGGTCTGCACGGGCTCGATGCGCACCGGCAGCGCGGGAATGTAATAGACCTCCGGGTCCAGCTTGATGCCCACCTTCTCGATGAAGACGCACCAGGCAAGTCCGGAGAAGAGGCCCAGCAGGCCGCCCGCGACGCCAATCTGCAGGCCCTCGGCGAGGAAGATCTTCACGATGCCGCCGTCGGAGACGCCCAGCGCCTTGAGGACGGAGATCTCCTTGCGCTTCTCCAGCACCAGCATGATGACGGTGGCGACGATGAGGCCGGCGGCCACGACGATGATGATGGACAGGATGATGCCCATCACCAGCTTCTCCAGGCGCAGCGCGGAGAAGAGGTTCTTGTTCATCTCCCCCCAGTCCCGTGCCCGGTAGGGGTATCCGCCCAGCACCTTCACCACCTGCCCGGCGATGCGGCGCGCGTCGTCGATGTCCGCCACCTTCAGCTCGATGCCCGAGGCGCCTGAGACTTCGAAGAAGTTCTGCGCCTCCTTGAGCAGGATGTAGACGAACTTGGAGTCGTACTCGTACATGCCCGAGTAGAAGATGCCCGCGACGCGGAAGGCGCGGCTCTTGGGAATCGGCCCCGACGGGCCCAGCTCCGTGCCGAGCGGGGACACCACGTTCACCCGGTCTCCCACCACCACGCGCAGGGAGGCCGCCAGCTCGCGGCCGACGATGATGCCCGGCAGCACCGCGGGCTTCGTCGGCTTGCCGGAGCGGCGGATGATGTCGTCCTCGGCGCCTGCCTCCGTACCGCTGCCGCCCGCGGGCGAGGCGGCGTCCTCCTCATCGAGGAGGCCGCGGTTGAGGATCTTCTCCGGCGTGTAGAGGATTTCGAGCTTGCCGCCGCCGAGGAGGTAGTTCGGCAGGTCCGTCACCGAGCCCACCGTCTGCGGGTCGATGCCCTTGATGATGACGCCGTCGACGTTGCCCTCGGAGGCAATCATCACCTGGTTGATGATGAAGGGCGTCTGGCCCACCACGCCGGGGACGCGGCTGATGGACTCCATGACCTTGGGGTACTCGGGCAGCTCGCCCGCGTACTTGGACACCACCGCGTGCGCGTTGGTGCCCAGAATCTTCTGCTGCAGGTCGGCCTCGAAGCCGCTCATCACCGACAGCACGATGATGAGCGCCATGACGCCCACGCCCACGCCGCCCACGGACAGCGCGGTCATCATCATGGTGGGCGACTGCTCGCGCAGCTTCAGTCGGTTGAGGTCGGAGGCGGCCGCCAGCGGGTCCGCCACGCCGAGCGCACGGATGCGGGTGCGCTCCACGGCGGCTTCCGCCGAGCGGATGATGAAGTAGATGAGCAGCGGCGGGATGATGCCGAACATCAGCACCGCCAGCGTGCCCAGCAGCAGCGACGGGCGGAACACCGCCACGTGGCGGCGCGCGACGAACAGCTCGAAGCCCAGCTTCAGGTCCACCCGGCCGCTGCCGGCGGCGATGAAGCCGGTGTTGATGCCCAGCACCAGTGCCAGCACCAACGCGGTGAAGACCAGCCAGTACGCCAGCTCCGGGCGGCCGAGCAGGCCCGCCACGTACGTCACCTCGCGCAGCCGGTAGCCGAGCGCCAGCTGCAGCGCGGGCACCCGCTCCATCAACGTGAGGACGATGGGGATGGGCAGGCCGAGGTAGAGCACGCCGATGGTGGCTTCGGGCAGCGACAGCCGCTGCGCGCGCGAGGCGCCGATGAAGCCGCAGATGAAGGCCACCGCGCACGACACCACCAGGGAGATGGCGAAGGCCCCGGTGGGCGGCAGCGACAGGCCCCCGCCGACGTTCTGCGCCGAGCCGCCCAACTCCGTGGACGGCACGCCGCTGGAGAGCACCGTCTGGAGGAGGATGAGGGCCACCTCCGCCAGGAGGATGCCGCCGCCGTAGGCGCCCAGCGTGCTCCAGTAGAAGTCCCGGTAGCGAGCCAGGCGCGGGTACAGCGGGGCGCCCGCGGCCGGGCTGGGCCCCTCACCGGGGCCGGTGGCGCGGCGGATGCCGGCGGCGATGAGCCCCCAGCCCGCCAGCCAGACGAGCGTGCCGGACACCAGCATGCCGGGGCTGCCCTGCGCGCCGGCCCCGCCCACGGCGGACCGGACGGGCAGGAGCACGGCGGCGTCGAACACCTGGAGCACCCCACCCCACCCGAGGAGGGACAGCCCCAGGGCGCCGCTCACCTCCGCCCACGCCTGCGACGCGGAGATGGCCAGCCCGAGCAGGATGAAGCCCACCAGGGCCACGAGGGCCCCGGTCCAGATGAAACTCCAGCGATGGACGGTACGCCGTTCGGCCGAGTGCACGAGGCCTCCTGGCTACTTCGCCAGTGGCTTGAGGAGGGGGAAAAGAATGACGTCGCGAATGCTCTGGGAATCCGTGAACAGCATGGCGAGCCGATCAATCCCGATGCCCTCACCGGCGGTGGGCGGCATGCCGTGCTCGAGGGCGCGGATGTAGTCCTCGTCGTAGTCCATCGTCTCCTGCTGGCCCCGCTGCTTCGCCTCCAGCTGGGCCATGAAGCGGCCCTTCTGGTCCAGCGGGTCGTTCAGCTCGGAGAAGGCGTTCGCGATTTCCCGCCCCGCCACGAACAGCTCGAACCGGTCCGTGACTTCCGGATTCGCATCATTGCGGCGGGCGAGCGGGGAGATGGCGGTGGGGAAATGGGTGATGAAGGTGGGATGGACGAGGGAGCCCTCGACGTGGTGCTCGAAGAGCGCGCCCACCAGCTCGCCATGGTTCATGGCGTCGACGGCCCGCCGCTCGGACTCCGAGTGGGTCGTCTTGAGCAGCTCGGCGCGGAGCCGGTCCGTGTCCAGCATGTCCTTGTCGGACAGAGAGCTGCCCACCGCCTCGCGGATGGCCTCCGTCATGGGGATGCGCTTCCATCCCTTGCCGAAGTCCAGCACGTGCTCGCCGTACTTCACCTTCGTGTCGCCGGTGACGGCCTTCGCCGCGGCGGAGACCATCTCTTCCGTGAGGTCCATCAGGTCCTCGTACGTGGCGTACGCCTGATAGAACTCGAGCATCGTGAACTCGGGGTTGTGCCGGGTGCTGATGCCCTCGTTGCGGAAGTTGCGGTTGATTTCGTAGACGCGCTCCATGCCGCCCACCACCAGGCGCTTGAGATGCAGCTCCGGGGCGATGCGCATGAACAGGTCGATGTCGAGCGCGTTGTGGTGCGTGGAGAAGGGCCGCGCCGCCGCGCCCGAGACGAGCGAGTGCATCATCGGCGTCTCGACCTCGACGAAGTCCCTGCTGTCGAGGAAGTCCCGAATGAAGCGGACGAGCTTCGTGCGCTTGAGGAACGTGGCCTTCACGTCCGGGTTGGAGACCATGTCCAGGTAGCGCTGGCGGTAGCGGATTTCGACGTCCGTGAGGCCGTGCCACTTCTCCGGCAGGGGCCGGAGGGACTTGGTGAGCGGAACGAATTTCGTCGCGGACAGCGTCAGCTCGCCCGTCTTGGAGCGGAAGACGGGGCCGGTGGCGGCGAGGAAGTCACCCAGGTCGGCGAGCTTGAAGACCTCGTAGCTGTCACCCAGGGCGTCCTTCTTCATGTGGACCTGGATTTCGCCGGAGCGGTCTCTCAGCTTGATGAAGGCGGCCTTGCCGAACGAGCGCATGGCGATGATGCGGCCCGCGACGTCGTAGGTGGTGGGCGAGGCGTCCAGTTCTTCAGTGGACTGGTTGGCGTGCCGGGCGTGGATGTCCGCGGCCAGGTGCTGGGGCCGGTAGCCGTTGCCATAGGGGTTGAAGCCGGCCTTGCTCCACTTCGCGGCCTTCTCCAGCCGCTGGTCGTAGATCTCCTGCTCCTTGGACCCGGTGTCGTCGTTCTGTTCTTCAGCCATGGCGCGCCCCTGCAAAGGCGCGGCACCGTAGCCAAGCCTCCCCCCGGAAGCAACGCAACACAGCGGAGGAAGGTCAGGGAGCAGCCATGAAGAGGAAGGCGGCCACCGCGGCCCCCAGGAGCAGGGGGATGATGATTTCCACCGGAACGCGGTAGTGCATGTGCTTCGTGTGCAGGCCGCGCAGGCCGAAGCGGCGCTGGTGGCGTACCCGGTTCATCACCTGCGTGGCGAGCGCGGGCGGAGCCTTCTCCCGCTCCACGCCCTTGAGGCGCTGCAGGGTGTACGCGTAGCCCTCCCAGCCCTTGCGGCAGTCGTCGCACCCGTCCAGGTGGGTGCGCACCGCCTGCGCCTTGGGGGCTGGCAGTTCGTCGTCGGCGAGCGCGAGGAACAGGGCCCTCGCCTCGCGGTGGTTCATCCGCGGGTCCACGTCCGGGAGTTTGCGATGGATGAGGGTCATGGCTCAAGCCGCCCCAGGAGGTCCGCCAGCTTTTCCCGCGCCCGGTGGAGCCGGCTCTTCACCGTGCCCTCGGGCAGTTCGGTAATCTCGATGATTTCGTCGTAGCTCAGGCCTTCGATGTCGCGCAGGGCCACCAGCATGCGTGCGTCCGGCTCCAGTTGGGCAATCGCCCACTGAACACGGGCACGCTCGCGGGCGGACTCGAGCGCCGCGTCCGGCGCGGGCGGAGCCCCGGGCCCGTCCACCCAGAGGGCACTGGCCTCGTCGTACTCCTCCGAGCGGCCGCGGCCCCGGCGCTTGAGGTACTTCAGCCGGTTGATGCAGTGGTTCTTCGTAATCCGGAACAGCCAGGTGGACAGCTTCGAGTCCTCGCGGAAGCGGCGGACGTTCTGGTGGACGCTGACGAAGATTTCCTGCACCAGGTCGTGCGCCTCCTCACGGTCTCCCACCATGCGCACGCAGAAGTCGTAGAGCCGGTCCTGGTGCGTGCGCACCAGCAGCTCGAAGGCGTCCGGGTCGCCGCGGCGCAGCCGGTTGAGCAACGCCACGTCCTGTCGCCGGGCCTCGGACGCCTCGGCGACGGCCGGCCCTTCCTGTCCGATTTCGAGCACGCCGCCCGACGTCACCGGTGTCCTCCCGCGACAGCCCCTCCGCCCGGGAGGTGCCACCGTCCCTTCAGCCTACCCCGTCCCCTGCCCCGCGCGCCCTGGGACAGCGGGGCTGGGAAAAAGGTTCCCGGGGTGCGTGGCGAAGCGGTTGGCCCGGGGCGTCAGGCCCCGGCCCCCAGGTGTGACAGGGGCCGGGGGAAACGCACTGGAGGGCCTAGTCCGCGCCCGCGCTGCGGTTGGGGTTCTTCACCCCGAGCAGCTGTGCGGTGACGAACTCATCCAGGTCGCCATCCAGCACCGCGTCCACGTTGCCCGTCTCCACGCCGGTGCGCAGGTCCTTCACCATGCGGTACGGGGCGAGCACGTAGCTGCGAATCTGCGAGCCGAAGGAGATGTCCTTCTTCTGCGCTTCCGCCGCGTCGCGCGCGGCCTCGCGCTTCTTCATCTCCAGCTCGAACAGGCGGCCGCGCAGGATCTTGAAGGCCATGTCCTTGTTGGCCGACTGCGAGCGCTCCGTCTGGCAGGTGATGATGATGCCGGTGGGCAGGTGGCGCAGCTGCGCGGTGGACGACGTCTTGTTCACCTTCTGGCCGCCCGCGCCGCCGCCGCGGATGAACTTCAGGTCGATGTCCTTCTCGGGGATGTCGATCTGGATGGTGTCGTCCACCTCCGGATAGACGTCCACGGAGGCGAAGGCCGTCTGGCGCCGCGCGTTGGCGTCGAACGGGCTGATGCGCACCAGCCGGTGCACGCCGACCTCCGCCTTGAGGTAGCCGTAGGCGAAGTCGCCTTCGATGCGCAGGGAGACGTTCTTGAAGCCCGCCTCCTCGCCCGGCACCTCGTCGTTGATCTCCACCTTCCAGCCCTTCGTCTCGCAGTAACGCGAGTACATCCGCAACAGCATGGCGGCCCAGTCCATGGAGTCCGTGCCACCGGCGCCGGCGTTGATGTCCATGAAGCAGCTGCTGCGGTCCTGCTCGCCGGACAGCATTCGCGCCAGCTCGAGCTTGGCGACGTCGCCCTCCAGACCTTCCAACGAGCCCTCCGCCTCCTTCGCGGTGTCCGCGTCGTTGGCCTCGGCCGCCAGCTCCAGCAGGGCCTGCGCGTCGTCCAGGCCGCGCATCACCTTGTCGTAGGAGCCCACGCTGGCCTCCATCGTCGACTTCTCCTTCAACATCGACTGGGCCTTGGCGTGGTCGTCCCAGAAGGTGGGGAGCGTGGACTCCCGCTCGATCAGCGCAATGCGAGAGCGCTTGCGGTCGAGGTCAAAGATGCCCCCGGAGCGCCAACACGCGCTCCCTCAGGCCGTTGATCTTCTCCATCGAATCGTTCGCCATGGTGTCGTCCTCGTGTCGGCGGCGGCATTCGCGCGCCGCGCTCGGGAAGGGGTTGAAAGAGAAAAAAGAGTCAGGGAGTCTTGAGCGAAGGGACGGCATCCCCCCGCCCGGCTGACGCGCGGCTCGAGCCGCGCAGGCGCGCCAGCACCCGGTCCAGCCCGAAGGCACCGGCCATGCCCACGGAGATGGGCAGGATGAGCGCGATGAGGCGCCAGTTGTCCTGGTCGAACGGGGGCAGCACTTTCAGCACCACGCCCAGCACGCCCGAGGCCGCCAGCACCAGCCACACCTTGGACAACCGCGCGCGCGCCTTCGCGCTGTTCCACATCAGCGCCACGCCGAAGGGCAGCGCCAGCAGCGTCAGCGGGTTGGCGAGGAAGAGATTCTCGTTCCGGTAGGTCACCGTGTGGTCCGTCACCAGCCACATGATGAACAGCGCCGTGCCGGGGATGCCGAGCAAGAGCCCCAGCACCACGTTCTCCAGCGCGAGCAGCAGCCTGGCCACCCGGCTGCCGCGCCGCTCCCACGCCGCCAGCCCCACCGCCGCGCCGCCGAGCGCCACGCCGAGCGCCAGAATCCAGGGGCCCCACGCCGGAGGCTCCGCGGGCGGGCGCTTGCGCGTGGGGGACTCGTAGTAGTTCCAGGTCTTCGCCGCCAGCGACTGCTGCGTCCCATCCGCGCCCTTCACCTGGAGCGCCGCCACCTGCATCTCCAGCTCGTCCGGGAGGAAGGCCTCCTCCCACTTCGTGATGGGATGATCGATTTCATCGTTCATCATGAAGTCGAGCAGCACGCTCATGGGCGCATTCACCGCGGTGTAGCGCCGCGTGTGCTCGCGCAGCGTCATGCGCCCCGGGGCCCGGTCCATCTCCTTCAACTGCCCGCCCGTGGCGACGTCAATCATGTCGCGCAGCCGGGTAACGCAGTTGTCGTTGTAATGATGGTACAGGTACTCGCGGTTCTCCGGCAGCACGTTGTCCGCCAGCCGCTTCGCGACGATGACGCGCTGCTCGGGGGTGAGGTTCAGCTCCTGGATGCGGACGTCGCGGTCTTCCGACTGGTAGTAGCGGAAGGTGGAACCGACGGACGAGTGGCCCACCCAGAACTCCAGGCGGCCCATGGCGAAGCGGGCCAGCATGGTGTCGTTGAAGGTGAACATCCCGTAGTTGTAGAGGCGCTGCTGCTGGAGCCGCTTGTCCTCCACCACCAGCGAGCCATGCCCCCACCACGAGGGCACGTCGTCCCCGGGGCTGAACGTCACCAGCCAGATGGACAAGTCTTCGCCCCGGCTCTCCCCGGAGCCCCAGGGCGGGATGGAGATCTCGCGCGCGTGGGCCGGGGCCGTCCACAGGAGCAGGCCAAGCAGGCAGGTGGCGATGAGTGACAGGCGGGGCATGGAGTCCGTCCAACACACGGGAGGCGGCCTACCTATCATGCGTACCGCCCGACTCAACCGGAGGATGCCGGATTGTCCGGCGGGGGGCCGAGGAAGGGCCTACATCAGGCTGCGGGCCCGGCGCGCCTTCGCATCCACCTGGAGCGAGTCCGCCACCATGCCGTTCTCGCCCAGCAACTGCTCCTCCAGCGCCGCCATCCGCTTCGCGTCGCGCGGCTTCTCGTGGTCGTGACCCAGCAGGTGCAGGAGGCCGTGCGCCAGGTAGCGCGCCATCTCCGCTTCCAGCGTGCGGCCGTACTCCTTCGCCTGCTTCTTCGCCGTGTCCAGCGAGATGACCACGTCGCCCAGCGGGCGCGGCCCCGGCGTGCCCTTGGGCAGCTCGCCCGCGGGGAAGCTGAGCACGTCCGTCGCCTTGTCCTTGTTGCGCCAGGTGCGGTTGAGGCGGCGGATGGCCCTGTCATCCACCAGCGACAGCGACAGCTCGCAGCCGGACAGGCCGAGCTGCTTGAGGTAGTCGCGCGCCCAGCCCGAGAGCATCCGCGAGTACTCGCGGCCCTGGTTGTGCGCCACCTGCACGGTGACGTGGTACTCGGCCTCGCGCGGCGCCGGCGCCTCCATGTGCGCCAGCTCCGGGCGGAAGGCCGGCGCGCACACGGACCAGTAGTCGCACGCGCCCTGCCCGTCGTTGCGGTACACCACCCGCTTGCCGCGCGGCACCAGGCCCACCTCGCCCGCGGACACGCGCTCGCGGCGGCCTTCCACCACCACCGTCAGCTCGCCGGTGAGGACGATGACCACCTCGTCGAACTCGGGGCGCTGTGCCGGCTCGGACCAGCCCGGTGGGGCCAGCATCCGCGCGACGGAGGTGGCCTCCGTGCCCGTGGTGGCCGCTCCCACGAACTCCTCGATGCGCTTGCCGTCGTCGCGGGGAATCAGCTTCCCCTTGCGGAGTCTCACGCTGTTGCTCCTCGCGCCGTGCTCATGACATCCCCGCGGTGCGCGCCTTGTCCTTGCCGTCCGACACCTTCATCCCGCCCGCCACCACCAGCGGCGGCGCCTTGCCCCCGCCCACCGCGCCCGCCGGGTACGCCGGCCGCGTGTGGTAGATGCCCTCCAGCGTGTGCAGGAAGGACTGCGCGATGAGGTTCAGGTCCTTCAGCGTCAGGTCGCACTCGTCCAGCTGCCCCTCGGAGAAGATGAGGTTGATGATCTTCTGTACCTGCGCCTGCAGCTTGGGCGTGGTGGGGTCCGGCATGGAGCGCGTGGAGGCCTCCACCGCGTCGGCGATCATCACCAGCGCCGCCTCGCGGAACTGGGGCTTGGGGCCCGGGTACCGGTAGATGCTCTCGTCGATGGGGGGCGCGCCGTCCTTGCCCTCCTGCTCCTTCAACGCCTTGTGGAAGAAGTAGCCCACCGTGCGCGTGCCGTGGTGCTGCGGAATGGCGTCCGCCACCAGCTTGGGCAGCCGGTACTGCCGGGCCATCTCCAGCCCCTCCGTCACGTGGCGCTTGATGATGACGGCGCTCATCGCGGGGGCGAGCTGGTCGTGCCGGTTCTCCCCCTTCTGGTTCTCCCCGAAGTAGAGCGGGTTCCGGCCCTTTCCGATGTCGTGGTAGTACGCGCACGAGCGCGCCAGGAGCGGGTTGGCGCCGATGGTCTCCGCCGCGTTCTCCACCAACGAGCCGATGATGATGGAGTGGTGGTAGGTGCCGGGCGCCTGGACGATGAGCTCCTTGAGCGCCGGGTGGTTGAGGTTGGCCAGCTCCAGCAGCTTGATGTCCGAGGCGTAGCCGAAGGTGGACTCGATGAGCGGCGTCAGCGCCATCACCATCACCGGCACGGCCAGGGTGGAGCCCACGAAGGCGCACAGCGCGGTGATGAGCGTGTCGCCCGCCAGCCCCTTGCCCTCCACGAGGAAGAGGAACACCACCGCCACCAGGTTCGTCGCGCCCGTCAGGAGGCCCGCGCGGAAGATGCCCACGCGGTCCTTGGCCTTGACGATGCGGTCCGCCGCCACCAGCGAGCCCACCAGCGTGTAGATGCCGAAGGCCAGCGAGTTGCTCAGCATGACGCCGGCAAGGCAGGCGAAGACCAGCGCGAAGAACAGCGCCAGCTCCTGCGTGAGGATGAAGCGCACCAGCATGGCGCCGGCCGCCACCGGGAAGGCGTAATAGAAGGCTTCTATCGGCAGCGCGGTGTACCGGTCCTGCACCGCGTCCGCGATGGACACCCAGACCTGGAGCAGGCCCAGCAGGCCCACCAGCAACAGGCCCAGCAGCAGCCCGTCCTTGCGCGTGGGCCGGAAGCGCCGGAAGGCCGCGCGGCAGAAGGCGTACGAGGACACCACCAGCAGCCCCACCAGCCCCGTGCCGCCCAGCTGGAGCCAGAAGAGGTCCAGCTGGTCCGTCTCCGCGCGCATGCCGCGCAGCATCACCAGGTGCGTCTCGTTGACGAGCTCGCCGTCGCCGATGACGCGCTGGCCCCTCTTGATGGAGATGACGGCGTCCTTCACCGCCTGCGCCGCCTGGGTGCGCCGCGCGTCCGTCTCCGCGATGTTGATGGTGAGGTTGGGCCGCACCAGCCGCTTGGCCAGCCGCAGCACGGCACGGCGCTGCACGCCGGGTGCGTCCGGCAGCAGGTTGCCGGGGATGGAGGCGAAGCGGTCCATCTCCTGCTGCGCCTCGCGCACGTCCACCACCTGCGGCGCGGCGCCGGGCAGCGTGTCCTCGCCCTTGTTCACCACGTCGCGGACGGTGAGCCCCTGGGGGGCCTCGCGCGCCAGCTCGTCACGCGAGCCCGCCACGAACACCGGGCCCCGCTCGGAGCGGTAGGCCCGCTCCAGCACCAGCAACGTGGCCGTCTCCGCCTCCGGCGAGAAGCGGGTGGCGTACAGCGCCTGGAAGTCCTCCGCCTCCAGCCCCGAGTCACGCTGGCCGAAGAGCAGCTCCTGGAACTCCGCCAGCATCGCCTCGCGGGCGCGGCGCTCACGCTCCACGTCCTCCGGAGAGGGCGCCTGCGGCTTGCGGCGGCGCCCCTCCTCGGGGTCCTGCTCGGCCTGCGCCTCGGCCAGCTCGTCCAGGCGCTCGCGCATGGTGCGGAAGGCGGCGCTCACCGTGGTGCGCAGGCTGCCCACCACGGCGGGGTTCAAGTCATACACGGGGCGGACGGCGCCACGCGCGTCCTGGCGCCGCTGCTGCGTCATGGCGCGGTGGACGATTTCGTAGTCGCGCGCGGCCTTGAACCCGGCCGGAGAGCTGGCCCGGAACGGCTTGCCGAGGTGCTCCTCGGTCAGCGCCGGAATCTGCTGGCTGTAGAGGCCCGGGGAAATGACGAAGCCGGCACCCACCGCCACCGCGAGCAGCAGGAAGACCTGGATGGCGCGCCGGCCCCAGACGCCATTGCCCAGTCCGAGGCGTTCGGCGAGCGCGTCCAGTGGACTGCGCCCGGGGGGCTGCGTTTCCGGTTCGGCCATGGGGGTCCTCACCCTAGATAAGGCGTCGCGGATCCATCAAGGACGCAACGCCAGGGAAAATTCACGAGGGTGGGATTCCGTACGCCCGCCCGCCAGGGTATGCGCGGGTGGGCGTACGTGGGCGTTCGCCCCGTCACTCGCTACCGACGGGCGCGGCGGCGGACTTCGGAGCCGAGGCGGCCGCCTCGCGGGCGACCTGGGCCTCGAGCTTGGCCAACTCCGCGCGGTCATACGCGCGGATGACTTCCTGGACGAGCGGGTGGCGGACCACGTCCACCTCGGAGAACTCCGCGAAGTGGATGCCCTCGACGTTCTTAAGCACCGAGCGCGCGTGGGTGAGGCCGGACATCTTCCCCGTGGGCAGGTCCACCTGCGTCACGTCACCGGTGATGACCGCCTTGCTGTTGTAGCCAAGTCGCGTCAGGAACATCTTCATCTGTTCCACGGTGGTGTTCTGCGCCTCGTCGAGGATGACGAAGGCATCGTTCAGCGTGCGGCCGCGCATGAAGGCCAGCGGAGCCACCTCCACCACGCCCTGCTCCAGCAGTTGCGCGGCGCGCTCGGCCGCCATCATGTCGTGGAGCGCGTCGTACAGCGGGCGCAGGTAGGGGTTCACCTTCTCCTGCAGGTCGCCGGGGAGGAAGCCCAGCTTCTCGCCGGCCTCCACCGCGGGGCGCGCCAGGACGATGCGCTTGACCTTGCGCTCCTGCAGGAAGGCCACCGCCATGGCCATGGCCAGGTACGTCTTGCCCGTGCCGGCCGGGCCGATGCCGAAGACGATGTCGTGCGCGCGGATGGCGTCCACGTACCGCTTCTGGTTGATGCTCTTGGGCGAAATCTGGCGGTTGCCGGAGCTCTTCAGCACGGGCCCGAGCATGACCTCCTGGAGGGACTCCGCCCCGCCCCGCCCGAGCACCTTGATGCCCTGCTCCACGTCCTCGCGATAGACGGGACGGCCCGCGCGGATCATCTCCTCCAGGTTCTCCAGGAGACGCACCGAGAAGGCCACGGCGTCGGAAGGCCCGGACAGGTGGAACTCGGTCCCCCGCTGTCCGACGCGGACACCGAGCCGCCGCTCCATCAACTTGAGGTTTTCGTTCTGATTGCCGCAGAGGGCCAGGGCGGTCGCGTTGTCACGAACGTCCACCTTGGCTGAGGCGGAGGTGGTGAGGACTTCGGGCGATTCCAACGTGGCGGGATTTCGCAATGCGGGTCGTTCCTCGGTCAGGACGTCACAACGGCTGACCACAACGTAACGCCGGGCCCCGGGTCGCGAAAGACGACTTTCGCCCGGGACTAGCGCAAGGGTGGCAGGAGAACGAACTGCCGGGCAGCAATCCGTCGGTAATAATACTGCTCCCGCCAGGGGTAGCTGAGCTCTTCCGACTCCAACAATCCTGCCTGTACCAAAGAATCCAGGCGTTCCGGGAGCTCTCCGCGTTCCAGCCGGAACACCTCGAGCGCCGCGGCGATGCGGACGCGCTGGGCCTCGGAAACATGACGCTGGGCCGCCGGATCCGTGAAGGACGTGGCGGCGAGGCCCTCGGGGCTCGCGTACGCGCTCCGGGAGACGACGAGGGCCAGCGCGGCCAGCACCACCATGGTGACCACCACGCGGCCCACCGTGCCCCCCACCCGGGCGAGCAGGCGCTCGTCTCCTGGCGCGGGCGCGCGCACGCCCTCCGGATGGACGGCGCGCGCGTACTCCCCCTTCACCAGGTTGAAGAGGGCCTTGCACGTCTCGAACTCGCCCAGGCAACAGACGTCCACGAGCTTGCGCAGGTCGCGGCCGGGGGCGATTTCCTCGTAGACGCGCCGCTCGGTGGGACCGATGGAGCCCAGCTCCCCGCCCTCTTCATCGGGCCGGGGCTGGGGCAGCGCCTTGAGGCGCTCGAAGGTCAGGTCGTCGCGGTGGATCTTCTTCCGGATGACGGGCCACTCGTCCACCATCCGGAAGCCCTCCATGAGCACCGTCTCGGCGCGCAGGGGGCGGATGGCCTCGGCGTCCGGCTCCACGGGCTCCTGGATGAACTCGTAGGTGCCCGACTTCCACGTGAAGAGGCGGTAGAGCGTCTCGGTCGCCTGGAGCTGCATCATCGACTGGAAGCGCTCGGCGGTGAGGGCCTGGGTGGAGACGAGCACGTCCCCCAGTCGCTTGAGGGTGCGCCGCTGCGTCTCCAGCGCGGCCTCCAGCTGCATCTCGGTGATGAGCTCGGAGCGCACCAGCATGTTGCCGATGAGGTCCTTGCGCTTCCGGGTGAGGCTCTCGGCCTTGATGATGTGGCCGTCCTTGAAGCCGACGCGGACCTCCTGGTCCTTGTTGCGGAAGTGCAGCGTGCCCGTCTTCTGCTGCTGCCCGATGAGCTGCAGGATGTCGCCGATGCCGAAGTCCTTCAGAGTTCCCTGGAGGGACATGTTCTCTCACTCCTCCCGCCGCAGCCGGCGCAGGCCGCGCAGCGACAGCAGGTGGACACCGACGAGCAGCAGCACCGCCGGCACCAGCTTGAGGTACAGCGGCGCGTCACCGTACGGCGCGCGCACCAGCCCGTGGTGGAGCAGCGTCGCGGCCAGCGCGAAGAGGAAGAAGAAGGCGTAGAGGGCGCCTCGCACCGGCACCCCCGAGGCGACGTGCCCCGCGCCCGACAGCACGGCGCCCAGCGCATACGACAGCCGGCCCGCCCAGGCCTGGTGGCGCTCCACCTGCCCCTGCTTGCGGTTGCGCAGCTGCTGCGGCACCAGCCCCTTGCGCGAGAAGACATTCACGCACTGGCCACACTGCTTGCTGCCCACGCCCAGCTCCGGGTCGCACCGCACGCAGACGGCGCGGCCGCAGCGCTCGCACACCTTCGCGGCCTTGAGCTTCTCGCCCGCCAGCCCCCACAGGGCCAGGAGCACCGCCAGCACCGCGGGCGCCGCCCAGGCCACCGGCCCCGGCGCCACGCCCGGCAGCAGCCAGCGCCCCAGCTGCGCCTCCACGCGGCGCCCCGCCTCCGTGCCGTCGGCGAGCGACAGCCACTCCGCCTCCGGCCGCGTCGGGGCCAGCACCAGGAGGTTCAGGAGCAGCCGCTCCTCGGGGGGAGGATCGCGGCCCAGCAGCGAGCCATCCAGCGCCTGCGCGGAGGCGATGGCGGTGGCGGCGCGGTCCAGCTCCTGGCCCACCTCCGAGTCCGGCAGCGTCTTCGCCCGGCGGCGGTGCACCTGGGCCAGGTTGTAGTGCGGCGCGGCCAGCGTCGGGTCCGACTGGGAGGCCTGGACGTAGAGCTGCGCCGCCCCATCCGCGTCCCCCAGACCCACCAGGGTGTTGCCGAAGCGGGTCAGCAGCCGCGCGTCGCCGCTGCGCAGCGCGGAGGCCGCCTTGTAGTGCGTCTTCGCCTCCTCCAGCAGCCCCCGGCGCGACTCATAGTGCGCCAGGGCATCCAGCTCGGCGAAGGTGGCCGCGCGGGACTCCTGCCGCGCGAGCACCCGCGCCATGGCCGCCTCCGCGGACAGGCCGCCGCGCTCCAGGAGGTAGACGTCCTCGGCGGGCGTGCCGGCGAAGGCCGTCACCCGCGCGAGCTGCCCGGCCGCCAGCGGCAGAAGCCCCACGCCCGCCACCAGCACCACCGCCACCGCCCGCTCCGCGCGGGAGAGGTACAGGGCCACCGCGCCCAGCAGCACCAGCAGCACCGCCACCCCGCCCAGCCCCAGCGCCACCGGCAGCACCAGCAGCGCCAGGCCCAGCAGCGCGGACTGCCACCGCGCCACCGCGCGCGGCAGCAGGTGGTGGAAGTCGTGCAGTGCGTAGCGCACGCGGCGCAGGAACAGCAGGCCCACCAGGGCCACGGCCGTGGCTGCCCAGGCCATCAGCACCAGCGTGCCCAGGTCCGCCAGCACCGGCCGGCGGTAGCGTGCGTCCCCCAGCAGCCCTGTGACTGCGGCGCGCGCCTCGCCCAGGTACCGGGACACGTTGCCCGGATCCGCCAGCGCGTACGCCTCCGCGAGCCCGAAGCGGGCGTAGGGCAGCCCCGGGGAAAGCTCCACCGCCAGTTCCGCCAGCCGCACCGCGCCGGCCATGTCTCCCGCCCGGCGCCGCACGGCGGACTCGCGCAGGAAGCCCACGCTGAGCGGCTCCAGGTCCGACGCCACCAGCTCCGCGCGCAGCGTCACCAGCGCCTTCAGCGCCGCGTCCGCGGAGGGCGTGTCATTCGTCGCGCGGGCCTGGCGCCAGCGGTCCCACACCGCGAGCACCTCCGCGTCCGTCATCCTCGGCGCCAGCACCTGGGACACGGCCTGCCGGGGCTGCGGGACGGGCACCGCGGGCGCCGCGACGGGGGCGGGCGGGGCCGGCGTCTTCGCGCTCGCGGGGACGGCCTCCACGGCCTTCGCATCCTTTGCCCCCTTGGCTCCCCGGGTGGCCTTCGAGGGCGGCGCATCGTCGTCCTGCGCGGGTGAAGGCTCGGGCTCGTCGGGGATGTCCTCCACGGGCTGATCCCCCGGGTCGTAGGAGGAGTCATCGCGCAGGTCGGGTTCGACGGCGCTCGGATCCACCTCCTGGAGGCGGGACGGCGCTTCAATCTGCGCGGTCGCCACCCCGGGAGCCAGAAGCGCGAGGCCGCAGAGGACGAGGGCGAGGAGCGGGTGGCGGATCATCCAGGGGGCGGATGATAGGCGACCCGGGTCAAACCACGAAAGCGAACGCCAACTCCCCTGCCCTCCTGCCCGCCTTTGTCCGTTCTGGGCGTTACGTCGCGTGCTACAGGACCGCGCATGGTGGACACGACGCGTAACCCCGGGGCCGAGCTGGAGCGACTGGTGGACATCATGCGGCGGCTGCGCTCCGAGGGCGGCTGCCCGTGGGACCGGGAGCAGGACCTGCGCTCGCTGCGCCCCTACCTCCTCGAGGAGGCCTTCGAGGTCCTGGAGGAGATGGACCGCGTCGGGTATGGAGGCTCCTGGCGCACGTTGTGCGAGGAGCTGGGGGACCTGCTCTTCCAGGTGGTCTTCCACGCGCAGCTGGGCGCGGAGCTGGGCGAGTTCACCATGGCCGACGTGGCGAAGGGCATCAGCGACAAGCTCACCCGGCGGCACCCGCACGTCTTCGGCGAGGAGCACGTGGAGGGCTCGGAGCAGGTGCTGGCCAACTGGGCGAAGCTCAAGGCCGAGGAGAAGAAGCAGAAGACGGGCAGCGAGGGCTCCGTGCTGGACGGGGTGCCCGTCGCCGCGCCCGCGCTGATGCGGGCCGAGCGCCTCACCGAGAAGGCCAGCCGCATCGGCTTCGACTGGCCGGACCTCGCGGGCGTGCGCGGCAAGCTGGCGGAGGAGCTGGACGAGCTGGACGAGGCCATCGCCTCCGGAAGCCGGGACGCCATGGAGCACGAGCTGGGCGACGTCCTCTTCTCCCTGGCCAACCTGGCCCGCTTCATCAAGACGCCCGCCGAGGACGCGCTGCGGATGGCCATCCGCCGCTTCACCACGCGCTTCCAGCACATCGAGTCCGAGCTGCGCGCCGAGGGCGTCCCCTTCGGCGGGGCCACCCTGGAGCACATGGAGCGGCACTGGCAGGCCGCGAAGGTGAAGGAGAAGTCCCTGCCGCCGCCCGCCTGGCTGCCCCGCGCCGCCCTGTCCACCCTGCGCTTCCAGGTGGCGGACCTGCCCGCCCAGCGCGCCTTCTGGGACGCGGTGGCGCCCCGGCTGGGGTGGGGCACCCTCCGCACCGGCCCGGACGAGGCCGCCTACGGCGATGCGGCCCTGCGCGTCGTCTTCTCGGGCCCGCGGGCGGGGACGGCCCCGGCCGGGGGTGGGGCGCTGATCCTGACGCTGGAGGCCCCTTCCCGCGGCGCGGTGGAGCGGCTGCGGGCCGCGCTGGAGGAGGTCCGCCCCGGCACCGGAGCCGGATTCCGGGAGGGACGCCTCACCTTCACGGACCCCGCCGGGCTGGTGTGGGAATACGCGACCTCCGCTGGTTGATTCTCACCGGCAGGTGCCCGGGATTGCGCACCCACAGTCCGGAAAACCCGATCGGATGCGCACACCTGCCTTGACGCCCGTGAAGCGTCGCAGTAAGGACGGCGCCTCTTTTAGCCTGCCATTCCGCTGGAGAATTCCTTGGCCAACACCAAGTCCGCAGAGAAGCGTCACCGTCAGTCCCTCAAGCGTCGCGCGCGCAACGTCACCGTCCGTGGCGAGGTGAAGACCGCCGTGAAGTCCGCCCGTGAGGCGCTCGCCACCAAGGGTGGGAACCCGACGGACGCGCTGAAGGCGGCCTCCAAGGCGCTGAACAAGGCCGCCTCCAAGGGCGTGCTGCACAAGCGCACCGCTTCCCGCCGCATCTCCCGCCTCGCCAAGGCCGCCGCGAAGGCCAAGGCCTGAGCAGTCCCCGGGGCCGCCTCGCGCGGTCCCTGTCTACCTGAGCAGGCTGCCGGGAGGAGGCTTCGGTCTCCTCACCAGGCGCTGGCCAGCCGATCGTACCCGTCGCGCATGAGCACCTCCGCCAGGCGGTCCAGCGCGGCCTGCCGGTTGGCCTCGGCCTGCAGGATGTCCCCCGTTCCCAGCAGGTAATCCTCGGTACCCCCCACCTGGGTCTCCTTGAGGACCTGTCCGTCCTTCACCAGCCTCAACCGGGCATTGGCGGAGATGCGGAAGTAGTTGCCGGTGATGGTGGGTGAGTTCCACACCGAGAGCACCGTGCCCTCCAGGCGCGCGTCGCAGGCCGTCCCGCTCGACAGCCGCCCCACCCGCGTCAACTCCTGGCGCAGGTAGCGCGTGAAGAGCGTCTCCAGCGTGGGCTCCGGCGTCTCGTTGGTGAAGACGGGAGCGCAGAGGGCCGTCACGCCTTCCGGCAGGCCCTCGCCCTTCCCGACGAAGCGGTAGCCACACCCCGCGCTGGCGGCCACGCAGGCCCCCCACACGCCCATGGCCAGGCGGAAGCGCTGCGACACGGGCGCGAAGGGACGCGACATGCGCGGCACCCTACCCGGCCGCCCCTGCCCGTCAAGCGCGAGGGCCGTCGTGCGGCCCCGGAGGCTGGGGCGGAGGCGGCTCCACGAGCGGCGAGCCCGCCACCCGGACGGGCACGCCCCGCGCGCGCACCACGTCCGCCAGCGTGTCCCAGGCGGCCAGCAGGCGCGCATCCCGCTCGGAGCCGCGGCGCGCCAGCCCCAGCGGCCAGCGCACCCTGCCGGGCGCGGACGTCTCCAGGACGAGCACGTGGGAGCGGCACACCACGGCCAGCAGCACGCCCAGCGCCGCCACTCCGAAGGACACCATCTTCAGGCCGGGCGCGCGGGCCACGAAGCCCAGGACGGCGAAGGCCACGAGGAGGAGTGCCTCGCGGAAGAAGTGCGTCTGCAATTCCATGCCGCGCAGGCTGCCCAGATCCACTTCCTGGGGAGACTGCGTGGGCGCGGCCCGGTAGGAGAGCCGCTCCCCCTCACCGGAGAGGGAGCGCCCACCGCCCAGGTCCGCGTCGAGGAAGGGCGCCCGGCCTCCCGGTGCCGCGGGCAGGGGCGCCTCCGGCAGCGGGGCCCCGCAGGCAATGCAGCGCGGGCCGCCCGCCGGCTGGGGCCGCCCGCATGCACCGCACATGACGAGGACTTCGACGGGCACCGAGGGTCCCCGCTCTAGCCGACGACGAAGTTCACCAGCCGCTTGGGGACGAAGACGAACTTGCGCAGCGTCTTGCCGGCCATCGCCGCCTGCACCTTGTCGTCCGCCTCCGCCGCCGCGCGCACGTCCGCCTCGCCCGCGTCCGCCGCGACACGAATCTCCGCGCGCAGCTTGCCGTTCACCTGCACGGCGTAGGGGATGACGTCGTCCACCACCAGCGCCGGGTCGAAGTCCGGCCACGGCCGGGACACGGTGAGCTCCTTGGAGCCGTACGCCTCCGACAGCTCGTCCGCGATGTGCGGGGCGAACGGAGTCAGCACCACCGCGAGCAGCCGGATGGCCTCGGCCATGGCGGCCTTCTCCGCGGGCGTCTCCGGCGTACCCTGCGCGTAGAGCGCGTTGATGCACTCCATGATGCCGGCGATGGCGGTGTTGAAGGACAGGCGCTCCAGCGCCTCCCCCACCCGCTTCAGGCACTTGTGCGCGGCACGGCGCGTCTCCAACGCCCTGCCCTCGTAGGCGCCGTCGTGCGTGGCGCCGGCCACCGAGGCGTGGTGCGTGGCCGCCAGCGTCCAGACGCGCTTGAGGAAGCGGAAGACGCCCTCCACCTGGTCATCGGACCAGTCGAAGTCGCGCTCCGGCGGGCCGGCGAAGAGCACGTACGCGCGCGCGGTGTCCGCGCCGTACTTCTGGACGATGGAGGCGGGCGCCACCACGTTGCCCCAGCGCTTGGACATCTTCCGGCCGTCCGGGCCGTTGACGATGCCCTGCGTAATCAGCCGCTTCACGGGCTCGTCCACCGGGCTGAGGCCCAGCAGTTTCATCACGCGGGTCCAGAACCGGAAGTAGAGCAGGTGCATCACCGCGTGCTCGGGGCCGCCCACGTAGACGTCCACGGGGAGGAAGCGCTGGGCCTCCTTCGGGTCGAACGGCGCGGCGTCGTAGTGCGGCGACAGGTAGCGCGCGAAGTACCAGCAGGAGTCGACGAAGGTGTCCATCGTCTCCGCCTCGCGCTTCGCGGGCCCGCCGCACTTCGGGCAGGTGGTGTTCACCCACGAGGGCACCTTGGCGAGCGGCGGCTCGCCCTTGCCCGTCAGCACCGCCTGGGTGTCGATTTCCGGCAGACGCACGGGGAGCTGGTCCACCGGCACGGGGATACCGTGGCGCTGGGGGTCGCACTTCTCGCAGTAGACGATGGGGATGGGCGTGCCCCAGTAGCGCTGGCGGCTGAAGCCCCAGTCCTTCTGGCGGTACGTCACCGTGGTCTTGCCCGTGCCGTCCTTCTCCAGCTTCGCGGCCATGGCCTCGCGCGCGGCCTCGGACGTCTGGCCCGTGTACTCGCCCGAGTCCACCAGCACGCCGTACTCGGTGTAGGCCGCCTCGAGCTTGCTGCCCTCCGGGAGCTTGTCGCCGGTGGCCGGCTGGATGACGACCTGGATGGGCAGGCTGTACTTGCGCGCGAAGGCGAAGTCGCGCGCGTCGTGGGCGGGCACGCTCATGACGGCGCCGGTGCCGTAGTCGCTCACCACGAAGTTGGCGATCCAGATGGGCACCGGCTGGCCGGTGAAGGGATTCACGGCGTGGGCGCCGGTGAAGACACCCTCCTTCTCCGCGTCCTCGCCCAGCCGCTCCGTCTTGGACTGGGCGGCCATGCGCTTCACGAAGACGTCCACGTCCGCGCGGCGCTCGGGGGTGGTCACCTGGGCGACGAGCTTGTGGTCCGGCGCGAGCACCACGTAGGTGCAGCCGAAGATGGTGTCGATGCGGGTGGTGAAGACGCGCAGCGAGGCGTCATGTCCCTGCACGCGGAAGTCGGCCTCGGCCCCGTCGGAGCGGCCAATCCAGTTGCGCTGCATGGAGGTGATGCGGTCCGGCCACTCCTTCAGCGTGTCGAGCGCGTCCAGCAGGTCCTGCGAGTAGCGGGTGATGCGGAACGCCCACTCGGGCATCTCCTTGTCCACCACGGGCGAGTCGCAGCGCTCGCAGACGCCGTCCTTCACCTGCTCGTTGGCGATGACGGTGTGGCAGCCGGTGCACCAGTTCACCTTGTTGAAGCGGCGATAGACGAGCCCGCGCTCCAGCATCTGGATGAAGAACCACTGGTTCCAGCGGTAGTACTCGGGCTTGCTGGTGTTGACCTCGCGGTCCCAGTCGTACGCGTACCCGAGGCTTTTGATCTCCTTCTTGAAGGAGGCGATGTTCTCCTCGGTACGCACCGCCGGGTGCACGCCGTCCTTGATGGCGGCGTTCTCCGCGGGCAGGCCAAAGGCATCCCAGCCCATGGGGTGCAGCACGTCGAACCCGCGCATCAGGTAGTAGCGCGAGTACACGTCCCCGATGAGGTAGTTGCGCACGTGCCCCATGTGCATCTTGCCACTGGGGTACGGCAGCATCTCGAGGATGTACTTCTTGGGTGCACCCGGGCGCTTGCCCGCCCGGAAGATGCCCGCCTCGTCCCAGCGGGTCTGCCACTTGCCTTCAATCGCCTGCGGCTCGTAACGCTCGTTCATCGCCATGTCCGATGGGTCTCTTATGGGAGGGCCGGGCCCGGGGGCAACACGTCTTTCCGCGTCACGCCCGCCCACTGTGTCTGCCGGACGGTGCGCGGGCCCCCTACGGGCGGCGGCTGATAGGGGAAAACCCCTGGGCGCGGGCACTTGTGTCGTGCCCGCCCCCGGGTGAGCCCGCTCCGTCTCTCAGCGGGCAGAGGGCCTCGGGTGCGAGGCCCCGGGCTGCCCTCCCCGCGCCGTCAATTCACCGTGAACTCGCGCGAGTAGCCCGTGTAGGCGCGGATGAGCCCGTCCCAGCCAGACTTCCAGTCACCGTCATGGCGGATGCGGTAGGTGCCCGGCACGGCATCCGTGGGAATCTTCCACTCCACCGTCACGTGCGAGCACGCGAACGTCGGCACGCAGTTGTTGCGCTCCCACCGGTACTTCGTCTCCCAGTCCCAGTCATTGGCCACCGTCACCCAGGACGTGCCGGACTTGCGCTGCACCTGGAGGAAGCTGCCCTGCCGCCGCAGGTTGTTCTTCGGGTGGCCGCCCCAGAACTTCACGCTCACCGTCGCGCCGCGCGTGTACGACGCGAGCGCGTTGGTGACGACGCTGCCGAAGCTCACCGACAGCAGCTTGTCGTCGAACACCACGCCCGTCTGCACCGTCGTCTGGTCATTGCGCAAATCCCGGGGCGTGGGGCCCGCGGGGACGGACGCGCCGTTGCGCAGCGCGGCCGCCAGCTTGTCCGCTTCCTGCTGCACCGCCGCGAGCTGCCACGGGCCGAAGTGCGTGGAGGCCCCCTCGTAGTCCTGCTTCGCGTACTCCTCGCGCGTGGCCAGGTAGCCCGCATACGCGTTGGACAGGCCGGCAATCACCACCGTATCCACGCCCAGCGACGCGAGCTGCGCCTGCACCGTCTTGCGCAACCGCCGGCCCGCCATGGTGGTCATCTCGAAGGGCACCGCCACCAGCGCCACGTTGCCCACCGTCACCACCTGGAGCGGCAGCACCTCCGGCGTCCACGGGTACGGCTGCATGGTGCCCATCTCCAGCACGACGGGCTTCTCCCCCTGGCACGGCGTGGTGGTGACCGCGCAGGAGATGGCACTCCAGAGGTCATGGATGTCCTCGCACGTGGCGCCCTCGCTGCCGTAGCCCGGGCCGTCCTCGGCGCCGGCCAGCATGGAGATGCCGATGGCGGCCTCGCACGTGGTGCGCGCCACGCCATCCGTGTACGCGGGCGCCACCTGCACCTCGTCCATCTTCACGTAGGCGTGGCGGTAGTCCACCGCGCCCGTCAGCGACGCCGCCGCGCCGTCATACAGCGCGCGGGCCAGGTCGTACTGCTTGCGCCCGGACAGCTCCGTGCTCTCGAAGTCGTTGGCGCCGCCCCCATTGGTGCCGCCGTAGATGTTGGGCGTCACGTCGCCCTCGTTGCTCTGGGCGAAGGCCGCGACGAACGTCTTGGCGGCCGTGTAGTTGGTGCCCTTGAGCTTCTCGAAGAGGTAGGACGCGTAGCCCTTGTTGTCGCCGCTGATGAGCAGGTTGTCGTTGCCCATGGACGTGGCGTGGACGGCGAACCAGTTGATGAGCCCCACCTCCTGCCCCGTGCTGGATTGCAGGCGCAGCAGCGTCATCTGCTTGTCGGTGTCTTGGCCGAACTGCCCGCGCTCCGTGGACGGGTTGCGCAGATATGCCTCGGGCGAGCGGTTGATGCTGGTGTTGAGCAGATCGCCCGACGCGATGCGCACCGTGCCCGCAGTGAGGTTGCCGTGCGCGCGGACGATGGACTGGTAGATGCCGTCGACGATGGCTTCGAAGTTCTGCTTGTCGTAGCCGAGGATGGTCAGGTTGTAGAGCGCGTAGTGCGAGAAGCCGCCCGGCCCGCTGTGCGTGTGCGTGGCGCTCAGCACCACGTTGTCATCCGAGTACGTGCTCCCGTACGTGGCCTTCAGCCGTTCCACCACCTGCTGCTTGACGCCCTGGCCGACGAAGCCCGCGTCCGCGCTCACGAAGGCCACGCGCTTGCCGTTGCACGGCGAGGCGATGACGAACGCCCGCGAGCGCAGGCGCTGGTGGATGCCCGCCGTCTTCTGCTCCAGCATCGCGTAGCCCATCATCCCCAACTCCGCCGCGGGGCCGGTGATGTCGTAGATGCCCGCGCCCACCTGGAAGGACGTGTTGCCCGCGCACGGGCCGGTGAGCGCGGGCTGCTCCACGGACGCCATGGAAGGCGGAGCCCGCCCCGGCTCCGCGACTTCGGCACCACATGCGCCCAGCACCAGCGCGAGGACCCAGAGACACGACGGACGGGCGAGACAGGCTTGCATGCGCAACACTCCTCCTCGGAAAGCCGGGATTCTCGCCGGAATCCCCGGGAGTGTTGCCAGTCATGCGATGGGGAAGGACCGCCGGACGACATAGAACGGTCCTCCCCCGAGTCGCTCGGGACACGGGCCCTATGGACACCCGGGGCCGGCGACAGTCACCTCCACGTTCTGCAGCCGGCCCTGCCCCTGGGCGTTGTAGGCGGCGGCCGTCAGGGTCCTCCGCCCGCACTTCGAGCCGGGGATGGAGACGCCGAACAGCTTCTCCGCGATGCGCATGTGCGTCGGCTTCAGCACGGGGTTGTCTCGCGCGCCCTGGGGCCGGCCGTACGTGTACAGCGTGAGGGCGACGACGCGCGGGTCATTCGCGGCCAGGTGGTAGTAGGGCGTGAGCTGCAAATCCCTCAGGTTGTCGAGGTTCGTCCACGTGCCATTGCGCGTGTCGGACTGCACCACCAGCACGATGAGCTTGCTCGTGGGCACGCGCTGCTTCGCCTCGGTGACGCGGGAAACGAGGTAACTGGTGTTGCCCTGGCTGATGGGGTGGCCCGGGCCGTCGACGAAGGCCTCGATGCCCACGAAGTCCAGGCCGGTGGCGAAGATGGCGTCGAGCGTGCGTACCTGGTCGATGCTGTAGACGTTGCCCATGGGCCGCGCGGCGAGCCCTCGCGCGCTCAGCCTCGCCCGCAGGTCCAGGATTCGCGCCTCCGTCTCGGCGCGGCTCCAGTCGGGCCCCGAGGCCAGTTCGATGCGCGCGACGTGGCTCCAGTACGGCGCGACGAGGTCCAACACCGCATCCAGCGGCGTCACCCGTCCCGGCGTCTGCTCCTGCAGGTTGAGGTTGAGCTGGATGTTCCAGCCCTCGGCGGCGGCGGACGCCACCGCGCCCTGCATCAGCGGCAGCCACACCGCGTCCGGCGCGGTGCTGTCCGGCTCGTAGCCACGCCGCGCCCACGCGTAATACAGGTTGGTGTAGCCGGACACCTCCGAACGGAAGTTCCCATAGCGACCGTCCGCGAAGTAGTAACCCAGTTGCATCGCGTGGTTCGGCGCCGGCAACGGGTTGACGGCCGGGTTCCACGGGAAGCTGTAGGCGCCCCCGCTCTGCGTCGCAAGGTAGACGCCGTCGACGTAGAACTCGACGAAGCGCGTGTCGGGGCTGACCTGCACCTGCACGTCCACCGGCCCCGTCACCGTGCTCTCGTCGGCGGGCGCGACAATCCGCACCGAGGGCGGCGCCGGAGGGCCCGGCACGGTGAAGTAGAGGTCCTGTGAGTAGGGCCCCGGGCCACAGGGGCTCTCGCCCTTCACCTTCCACCGGAGCAGCACGCCTCCGGGCAGGTCACTCGTGGGCGTGAAGGACGTCTGCGTCAGGTTCGTCTGCCGGACGATGATGTTCTCCGCGGGGTCGAGGACATAGAGCGTGTACGAGGTGGCTCCGCTCACCGCCGTCCACGAGAAGGTGGGCCGGGCCGTGCCGACGAAGTCATGGGGCCAGTGGCCCACCGGCGGCTGCGTCGGCGGACACTGGGCGAGCGGTAACGACGCCACGCTGCGCCATGGGAGCGAACCCGCACTGGCCGGCGCGGACACGGTCAGTGCCAGGAGCACCGCGACGACGCACGGATGGATGGTGGATGTACAGAGACGCCGCGCGCCCAGGGGCGCGCGCGCGGTGAGGGAGGCAGGCATCGAGGATTCTCCGGTGGGGCACGTCGAACGCCCCGAGCCTTTGGGGAACCGCGGCACGGTTTGTGATAACGCGCCTCGACTTGCTGGGGCCCCCAATGAACGCCCTACCGGATGGGTGGGTCTGCGCTGCCTCTGTGTTTCAAACGCGCATGTCTCACCGGGGCGGAGAATTCCTGTCCCTCTGTTGCAACAAGAGCGGCAGGCAAGTTCCTGAAATCCCGATATGTCGTTGACTCGGAAGCGTTCAGCCGGGGACGATTCAAGTCCACGGCATCCTTCAGGGGGGGCCGTTCAAACGCAGAGACGTGAGGACCGAATGACGCTGAGAAGGGCGTTGATTCCGGGGTGCGTAATTGCACTCTTTTCGTTGGAAACCATGGCGCAGGACGCGGCGCCGGCTCCCGAACCCCAGCCCGCGGCGCAGGCTCCCGCGACTCCAGCGCCGGAGCCGGCGGCAGCCAGCCCGGCGGCGCCCGCTCCCGTGTCGCAGCCGCCAGCGGTGCAGGTGGTGGCGGGCCGCACCATCAAGGGCCGCGTGGCGGACCGCCTGACGGACGAAGGGCTGCCCCTGGTGCGCGTCATCATCAAGGGCACCACCCAGGGCGTGGAGACGGAGCTGGACGGCTCCTTCTCCCTGCCCAACGTGCCGCAGGGTCCGGTGACGCTGCTGTTCTCCAGCCAGGACTACGGCGAGCGCGAGGTGAAGGTCGGCGCCAACCAGCGCGAGCTCACCGTGCAGCTCGACAACGTCTTCTCCGAGGAGATGGTCGTCGTCGGCCGCGCCTCCGAGGTTGCGCGTAAGAACCTGGCCAACTCGGTGGCCTCGGTGAACGCCGAGGACCTCAACCGCGCTCCCGCGCAGACGGTGGACGGTGCGCTGCAGGGCAAGGTGGCCGGCGCCAACATCCAGAGCAACTCCGGCGCTCCGGGCGGCGGTATGCAGATGCGCCTGCGCGGCGTGTCCACCATCAACGGCTCCACGCAGCCGCTGTACGTCATCGACGGCGTGCTCGTCAGCGACGTGGCGATTGCGTCCGGTATCTACACCGTGACGGACTCGGTGACGGGCTCCAACCCGTCGCCCACGCAGGACAACCAGGTCAACCGCATCGCGGACATCAACCCCAACGACATCGAGAGCATCGAGGTCCTCAAGGGTGCTTCCGCCGCCGCCATCTACGGCTCCAAGGCCGCCAACGGCGTGGTCATCATCAACACCAAGCGCGGCCGCGAGGGCGCGCCCAAGGTCGACATCACCCAGCGCCTCGGCTTCTACTCGCTGGCCAACAAGCTGGGCACCCGCCGCTTCGAGACGGTGGAAGAGGTCATCGACACCTTCGGTGAGGACGCGGCCCAGTACTACGTGCCCGGCCGCACGTATGACCAGGAGTCCGCGCTCGCGGGCCGTCGCGACCTGTCCTCGGAGACGCTGGCCAGCATCAGCGGCGCGTCGGGCACCTTGAAGTACTTCGCCTCCGCCATGGTGAAGAACGACGAGGGCATCATCGCCAACACCGGCTACGAGAAGCAGTCGTTCCGGCTCAACCTGGGTCAGACGCTCGGCGATGCCGTCGAGTTGAACGTCTCCACCAACCTGCTCCACACGCTGGGGCAGCGCGGCCTGACGAACAACGACAACCAGACCATCACGTACTACATGACGATGCCGTACGCGCCGGAGTTCCTGAACCTCCAGGCGGACTCGTCCGGCGTGTACCCGACGAACCCCTTCCTGGGGAACGGGGCCAACCCGCTGCAGACGGCCGCGCTCGTGAAGAACGACGAGGACGTGTGGCGCTTCATCGGCGCGGGTGATGCCACCATCAACCTGCTGAAGACGGAGGAGAACCACCTGCGCATCCTCGCCAACGCCGGCGTGGACCGCTTCCAGCAGGAGAACCAGGTGGTCTTCCCGCCCGAGCTCAACTTCGAGCCGGTGGACGACACCTTCCCGGGCACGTCGCTGTTCGGCACCAGCCAGGTGCGCAACATCAACAGCGGCCTCAACCTGGTGCACACGTACCGGCCCGCGTCGAAGTTCCTCGTCTCCACCACCTCCGGTGGTGTGCAGCTCGAGGAGCGCAGCGTCAACTCGGTGTACGTCATCAGCGAGAACCTGAACGCCGGCCAGCCGAACGTGGACTCCGGCACCGTGGTGAGCGTGCGGCAGGACCGCCAGCTCATCCGGGACCGCGGCTACTACGTGCAGGAGGAGATGCTCCTCCTGGACGAGCGGCTCACCCTCGTGGGCGCCATCCGCGGCGAGCAGAGCAGCGCGAACGGCAACGAGAACGCGCTGTACTTCTACCCGAAGCTGGCGACCGCCTACCGCATCCCCTCGTTCCACCCCAAGGTGAACGAGTTCAAGGTGCGCGTGGCCTACGGTGAGACGGGCAACCAGCCCCGGTACGGCATGAAGTTCAACAGCCTGCCGACCATCAACAACATCCAGGGCAACCCGGGCCTCCTCGGCTCCGGCATCGCCGGCGATCCGACCATCAAGCCCGAGCGTCAGCGCGAAATCGAGGCGGGCATCGACGGCCTCTTCTTCGGCGGCGACGTGGTGGCGGAGCTGACGTTCTACCAGCGCACCATCAGCGACCTCATCCTGCAGCGCACCCTGCCTCCCTCCACCGGCTTCACCACGCAGATCTTCAACGGTGGCTCGCTGCGCAACCGCGGCATCGAGGCCATGGTGCAGGTGACGCCCATCCGCGGCGCCTTCGAGTGGACGAGCTCCGCGACGTTCGCGCTCAACCGCAGCATGGTGACGGACCTGCCGGTGCCCGCGTTCCTCACGGGCGGCTTCGGCACGGGCCTGGGCGCCTTCCGCATCGAGCAGGGCGCGTCGGCGACGCAGATTGTCGGCAACGTCCGGGACGCGGACGGCAACCTGTCGGTGAAGAAGCTCGGCGACACCGAGCCGGACTTCATCATGGGCTTCTCCAACAACCTCAAGTACCAGGACTTCACCCTGTCGTTCCTGTTCCACTGGCAGCAGGGCAGCGACATCATCAACCTGACCCGGTTCCTCTATGACGCCGCGGGCACGTCCGAGGACTTCGAGACGGCCGGCCGCCAGCGCCTGACGGACCGCCGCGGCAACGCGGGCATCTACATCGAGGACGCCACCTTCGTGAAGCTGCGCGAGGTGACGCTCACCTACAACCTGCCCAAGAAGTGGGTGTCCGCGATTCCGAAGGTGCAGAACGCCCGGCTCAGCCTGAGCGGCCGCAACCTGCTCACCTTCACGAGCTACTCGGGTCTGGATCCGGAAGTGAGCAACTTCGGCAACCAGGCCATCGCTCGCAATATCGACGTCGCCCCGTTCCCCCCCAGCCGCAGCTTCTGGACGTCGCTCGACGTCGGGTTCTAAGGCCATGAACATGCATTTGACGAAGAAGACAGTGGTGGCGCTGTGCGCCGTGCTGGGCCTGGGCGGCTGCGGCAGCCTGGACGTCGACGACCTGGACAACGTCAGCCTCGATGACTTCCGGGACAACCCGACGAAGTCGCGCGTCCTGACCGCGGCCACGGGTCTCATCATCGGGAACCGGGTCGGCCTGGCGGCGCAGAACGGCTACGTGGCCGAGCTGGGCGTCATCGGCCGCGAGGCGTTCATCTTCGACCCGGCGGAGCCCCGCCCGGTGGAGGAGCTGCTCGGCCCGGCGCTGGACCCGGGCGGCCCGGCGTTCGGCGGCAACTTCTGGACGAACCCGTACGCCAACATCCGCAACGCCAACACGCTGCTGGCGGCGATGGAGAAGCTGCCGTCGACGAGCGTGTCGGACGCCGAGAAGGAGGCCATCCGCGGCTACGCGAAGACGTTCCAGGCGCTGGACTTCCTGGTCGTCATCAACACGCGTGACACGAATGGCGCCGCCATCGACGTGGACAAGCCCCTGACGGAGCTGGCCTCCATCGAGAGCAAGGAGAAGGTGTTCGAGCACATCGCCGGACTGCTCGACCAGGCCGCGGCGCACCTGACGGCCGCGGGCAAGGTGGCCTTCCCGTTCCGCCTGACCACCGGGTTCGAGGGTGACCCGAGCACCCCGACGGACGACTTCACCACCGCGGACGCGTTCCTGAAGTTCAACCGCGGGCTGAAGGCGCGGGTCGCGGTGTACCAGGGCCACTACGACGATGCGCTGACGGCGCTGAGCCAGTCGTTCATCGACGCCAGCATCCCGGCGGACGACGGCGCGAAGGGCGCGGCCCTCACCTCGCTGAACCGTGGCGTCTACCACGTGTTCCGCGCGGCCTCGGGTGACCTGGACAACAACCTGCTCAGCACGACCATCTTCGCGCACCCGTCCATCGTGACGGACGCGGAGAACCAGGCGAACAGCAGCGTGGATGACCGCGTGTCGCGCAAGACGAAGAAGCTGGAGAAGCCCGCCACCGCGGCGGACGGCAAGCTGTCCACGGACCTGGCCTTCACGCTGTACCCCAGCGCGGAGTCGCCGGTGCCCATCATCCGCAACGAGGAGCTCATCCTCCTGCGCGCGGAGGCCAACATCGGCCTGGGCAACATCGGCCCGGCGGCGGATGACATCAACTACATCCGCACCCGCTCCGGCCGGCTCGCGGCCCGCACGGACATCACCGCGGCCAACGCCGTGGACGAGCTCTTGAAGCAGAAGCGGTACTCGCTCCTGTTCGAGGGTGGCCACCGGTGGATCGACCTGCGCCGCTACAACAAGCTGGACACGCTCCCCCGCGAGCTGGACCCCAGCTTCGCACCGCACGAGCGCTTCCCCATCCCCGCCGCGGAGACGGACGCCCGCTAGCAGTCCGCGGAACTACTGCTTGGTGAGCTCCAGGCGCATGTTTTCCAAGTGCGCCTGGAGTGAGCGGAACGCCAGGCTCCGGTCGTCGCCCACGAGCAGGGCGGCGACCCCTTCCCGCTGCCACCGCTCCGCCTCTCCCGGGAGGCGGGGCGTGGCGCAGTAGGGCACCCCGTTGCGACGACAGGCCCCGGCCACGCGCTGGATGGCCGCCTGCACGTCCGGGTGCTCCACCTTCCCCGGCACCCCGTACGACTGCGACAGGGCCACGGCGCCCTCCATCACCAGGTCGAGGCCCTCGACGGTGACGATGGAGTCGAGCGCCTCCACCGCCGCGCGGTCTTCGATGCTCACCACCACCAACAGCTGACGGTTGGCGCGCGCCACGTACTCCGGCAGCCGCAGCCGTCCGAAGCCCGTGGGCCGCCCGTCACCGAGGCTCCGGTCTCCCTTGGGGTGGAAGCGCGTGGCCCTCACGACGACCTCCGCCTCCTCCCGGCTGCGCACGCGCACCACCACACCCAACGCCCCCGCGTCCAACGCGCGGAGGATGGCGTCCGGCGCGGGCGAGGGCACGCGGACCAGCGGGGTGACACCACCGCACTCCGCGGCCCGGAGCAGGTGCTCCAGCAGCTCCGGGCCCACGGGCGCGTGCTCCTGGTCGAGGATGACGAAGTCGTAGCCCGCGTACCCCACCATCTCCACCAGCGACGGCAGCGGCAGCGCGCTCACCAGCCCCAGCGCGAGCGCCCCGCCGTGGATGGACTTCCTGAGCCGGTTCTCCGTCAGCATCGGTCCCCTCCCCTGACACAGGAGAACACGACGGGCGCTCGCGCGCGCAATACATAGACGCATTCATCGCTCACGGCGACGTCCTCGGGCTTACAGAGGCTTGCGTCCGCGGCGCCCCAGGTCAGCGCTTCTTCAAGCCCGAGCGCTCCGCCACGAGCGCCCCCAGCGCGGACCAGTCCAGGTCACCGTGTCCCTGCGCGACGCCGCCGAGGTACTGGTCCCTCAGGAGGCTCGCCAGGGGCATGGGCACCTCGGCGCCGCGGCCGGCGTCCAGCACCAGCCCCACGTCCTTGAGGCCCAGCTTCATGGGGAAGCCCGCGGGGGAGTACTTCTCCTCGGCGATGAGCTGCGCGTAGCGCTCGAAGATGGGCGAGCGCGCGAAGACGGACTGGAAGACCTCCAGGAAGACCTTCGGCTCGATGCCGGACTTGCGCGTGAGGGCGAAGGCCTCGCCGAGCGCCTCCATCATGGACGCGATGAGGAAGTTGCCCGACAGCTTCACCACGTTGGCGGCGGAGGGCTTCTCGCCCAGCACGGTGAGGCCGCGCCCCACGGCCTCCAGCAGCGGCCGGCAACGCTCCACGTCCGCCTTCGGGCCGGCGGTGACGACCCAGAGCTGCTTCGCGTCCGCGGCCTCGGGACGGCCGAACACCGGCGCGGCCACGTAGCCCTGCCCCGCGCTCGCGTGGGCCTCCGTCAGGCGTTCGGAGAGGGCCACGGAGATGGTGCTCGACGAGACGTGGATGGCGCCCTTCCCCAGCCCCACGTGCACGCCGTCCTTCCCGAGGATGGCGTCCTGCACGGCGCGGTCGTCCGCGAGCATGCTGAAGACCACTTCCGCGCCGCGCGCGGCTTCGGCGGGAGTGCTGGCCACGCGCGCGCCCTTCTCGCGCAGCGGCCCGGCCTTGGCCTGCGTGCGGTTCCACACCGACAGCTCGTGCCCCGCCGCCAGCAGGTTCTTCGCCATGGGCAGGCCCATGTTGCCCAGTCCAATGAATCCAACCTTCATGCGTGCATCCTCCCCGGTCGCGGCTCGGATAATCCGCGCGCGGGGGAACGGCGAGCGAAAGCACGCGAGCGTCCACGAGCCGACGGCGGGCGCCCTACTCCGGTCGGTCCTCGGACACGTCCAGGCGCTCGAAGGCACGGCCCAGAGCCACGACGCCCAGCCACACCTCCCCCACCAGCACGCCCGCCGCGGCCAGGGCCGCCGGGGGGACGGTCCACGGCCCCAGCACGGAGTACAGCGGCAGCCCCACCAGCAGCGCCGCCAGCGTCGCCGGCACCAGCCCCGCCAGCGTCACCACCAGCGTACCCAGCAGCGTCAGCAACCGCTGGCCCATGGCCTCCAGGCCGCGCACCCGCGTGCCCGTGTCCGCCGGCACCCACGCGGGGAACAGCACCACCGCCGCGTTCTGCACGAAGAGGCCCGCCAGCGACAGGGAGGGCAGGAGCACCACCAGCGACAGCGCCACGGGCCACCACCAGTCGCTCAGCAGCGACGCTTCCGTTCCCGGCCCCATCAACAGCGCCACCGCCAGCAGCGCGAGCTGGAAGGCGCCCAGCGACAGTGCGGACGCCAGCAATTCCGCGCCCACCACCTGCCGCCCCGTCAATGGCAGGGTCCGCAGCAGGTCCAGCTTCGGCAGGTCCATCCGCAGGTCCATGCGGAAGGCGCTCGGGCCCACCACCGTCAGCATCACCGCCAGCGTCATCGCCAGGGGCCCCACCACCTCCCGCGTGTCCGTGAAGAGGCGCGCATCCCCCATCATCGCGGCGATGGCGCCGCCGAACACGATGAAGAGGACGAAGCTCACCACGCCACCCGCCATGCGCTTGCGGGCCACGAGGTTCTTCCAGACGAGCGCCACCTCCGGCCGCCCACGCGCCGCCAGCCGGAAGGGCGGCTTGCGCAGGGTGAAGGTGCCCGTCCGCGCCCGCTGCCCCGACGCGCGCAGCGCCCGCTCCCGGGCGCGCGACTCCGCCCGCACCACCGCCGTCTCCTCGAAGGGCACCTCCACCAGCATCACCCAGCCATAGTGCGTCACGGCCAGCGCCAGCACCGGAGGCAGCGCACGGAGGAAGCCACCGACGTCCCCCGCCAGCGACGGCCCCACCAGCAGCCGCCCCGGCCACAGCACCGCGTCCAGGCCCGGCGACGCCACCAGCACCTGCAGCCACGTGCGCAAATCTCTCGACGAGGAGACCTCCTCCGGGAAGGGATGCGCGCGAAGGGCTCCGAGCACCGCCAGGGCCACGGCCACCAGCACCAGCGTCACCCCGCCCCAGCGCACCACCAGGCCCCAGCCGCCACGGGCCGCCAGCCGCGTGCGCGTGAAGGACGCCGCCGTCGTGTGCAGGTACAGCGTCCCCAGCGCCAGGCTGGCGCCCAGGAAGAAGAGCACCGGCGTGCCGCTCACCACCCGGCCGATGAACACCGTGGCGAACAGCGCGCCCACCGTCGCCCCCAGCAGGCCGCGCACCAGCTTGTAGTGCAGCAGCGCGCGCCGCGTGACGGGCGCGGGGAACAGCTGCACCACCTCCGTCTCCGAGAAGGTCAGCGACGGCTGGTCCCTCCCCAGCACCCACGCGGCGAACACCGTCCCCAGCGCCGAGCCCACCAGCGACAGCTCCGCGAACAGCCTCGCGCTCCCGGACATGCCCCCCAGCCCCCGGACGCCCAGGCCCCGGGCGAGGACGGAGTACAGGTATACCAGCCCCACCAGCGCGCCCAGCAGGTAGCGCGGCCGCCGCAGCCGCGCGAGCTGCCGCCACACGCGGTTGCGCAGCGACACGGTCCACAGGAACAGCACCGCGCGCGGAAAGCTCACGGCGAGGGCGTCCCGGGCTCCGCCGCCGCGCTGGTGATGCGGATGAAGAGCTCCTCCAGCGACGCGCCCTCCGCCTCCGGGCCGCTGAGCCGCGCGCGAATCTCCGGCAGCGTGCCCAGCGCCACCGCCCGGCCGCCGGCAATCACCAGGAGGCGGTGACACAACTCCTCCACCAGCGGCAGCAGGTGCGAGGACAGCACCAGCGCCGCGCCCTCCTCCGCCCGGCGCCGCAGCGAGGCCTTCATCCGCCGGATGCCGATGGGGTCCAGTCCCGTGAGCGGCTCGTCCAGCAGGATGAGCTTCGGCGAGTGCAGGAAGCCGCAGGCGATGGACAGCTTCTGCTTCATGCCTCGCGACAGCTCGCCCGGCAGCGACTTCTCCTTGCCGGACAGCTCCATCTCCTCCAGCAGCGCCCGGCCGCGCGCCTCCCAGTCCTCCACCCCGTAGAGCCGCGCGGTGAAGTTCAGGTGCTCCCACACGGTGAGGTACTCGAAGAAGCGCGGCTCGTCCGGGAGGAAGGCCAGCGCGCGCTTCGCCTCCACCGTCTGCTGTCTCAGGTCGTGCCCCGCCACCACGACGCGACCCGCGCTGGGAGGCAGGATGCCCGCGAGGCACCGCAGGGTGGACGTCTTCCCCGCGCCGTTGGGCCCCACCAGGCCGAGCACCTCGCCCGGAGCCACCGCGAAGGAGAGCCCTCTCACGGCCTTCACGTCGCCGTAGACCTTCTCCAGCCCGTCCACTTCCAGAACGGCATCCATTCGCGGGGCGGCCCTCAGTCCAGCTTCAGCACGTCCCGAACGGTATCCATCACCACCTTCGCCTGCACGGGTTTCACCAGGTACGCGCTGGCTCCCAGCTTCATCGCCCGCTCGCGGTCCGCCGCCGCGCTCTCCGTGGTGATGACGACGATGGGCACGTGCCGGTGGTCCGTCGCCCGGCGGATGTGGCTGATGAGCTTGAGCCCGTCCATCAGCGGCATGTTGATGTCCGTCAGCACCACGTCGAACTGGCCCTGTGTCAGCTTCTTCAGTCCGTCCGCCCCGTCCTGGGCCTCCGTGCAGACCATGCCGCTGATGCGCTGCAGGGCGTACATGATGCTGCGCCGCATCGCCTGCGAGTCGTCCACCACCAGCGCTCGGATCTGCTGCGTCATGACCCCAGAAGACTACCACCCGGGCCATTCGGCCACGGCGAGGAAGCACCAGCCCCGCGGGGAGCCCTGTCCGCCAGCCCGATTTCCAGAGCCCTGTCAGGCCTTCCGGCCGACACTCCCCGAACCGTGTCCGGCCCTCCGGCCGACACTCCCTGCTTCGATTCCGGACTTCCGGGAGACACTCCGGGTTCCAGGACTTTCGCCACTCCGTTGAAAAAGTGGCGGGCCGCTACCGCTTGCGCTTGGCCAGGGCCGCCAGCGCGGGGCCCATCTCCCCCAGCCGCAGCACCCGCTTCACCGCTCCGGTGGCGATGGCCTCGCCCGGCATGCCGAACACGACCGCCGTCTCCTCGGACTCGGCCCAGACCTCGCCGCCCACGCGGGCCACCTCGCGCGCGCCCTCCGCGCCGTCCGCGCCCATGCCCGTCAGCACCACCGCGAGCGCGCGCGGACCGAGCACCTGCGCCACGCTGGTGAAGAGGCGGTCCACGCTCGGCGCGTACTTGTCCAGCGGCGTGGGCGGCGGCGTGTGCAGCTCCAGCTTCGTGCCGCGCTCGGCCACCACCATGTGCCGCCCGCCCGGGGCGATGTACACGTGCCCCGGCTGCACCACGTCTCCGTCGCACGCCTCCGTCACCGTGAAGGGGCCGATGCGGTCCAGTCGCTCGGCGAAGGCCCGCGTGAATTGCGAGGGCATGTGCTGGCTCACCAGCACGCACGGCGTCGGCTCCGAGGCCAGCCCTTCCAGCAGCCGCTGCACCGCGGGCGGCCCACCCGTGGACGCGCCCACCGCCACCACCAGCGGCAGTTCGCCCGCCACCGCCATGGCCCGCGCGCCCGGCGCCGCGTGCCGCTGGCCGGGCCGCACGTGCCGCGCCGCCCGCACCTTGTCGAGCAGCTCGTTGCGCAGCCCGTCCAGCGCCTCGCGCGTGCTTCGCGGCGGCTTGGCGATGAAGTCGAAGGCCCCCAGCTCCAGCGCCTTGAACACGTCCGACTTGTGCGAGTAGCTGGAGATGACGATGACGGGCGTGGGCACCGTGCGCATCAGCAGCCGCAGGAAGGTGTAGCCCCCCAGCTTCGGCATCTCCAAATCCAGCGTCACCACGTCCGGCTTCAGCTCCAGGACCTTCTTCAGCCCCTCCTCGCCGTCGGCAGCGCGGTCCAGCACGCGCACGTCGGGGGCGGACTCCAGCAGCGTGGTGAGGGTGTGGCGGTTGTGCGCCGAGTCGTCGATGACGAGCACGGAGATGGAGTCCTGCGCGCTCATCGCCCCTCCCCTCCCGCCAGGCCCGGCAGCTCCGGCCGGCGGTACACGAGGTCTCCGCGCAGGTGCACCAGCTCGAAGTCCGCGCCCAGGTTCAAGAGGTTCTCCGAGTGGCCCAGCAGCAGGTAGCCCCCGGGCACCAGCCTGTCCCGGACGATGCGCAGCACCCGGCGCCGCGCCGACTGGTCGAAGTAGATCATCACGTTGCGGCAGAAGACGACGTCCATGCGCGGCACCAGCTGGCTGCCCGTCTCGTCCAGCAGGTTGTGGTGGCCGAAGGACACCCAGGAGCGCACCTCGTCGCGCACGCGCACGCGGTTGTTGCCCGCCGGCAGGAAGTGGCGCTCCAGCAGGTCCGCGGACGTGGCGCGCAGCGCGGACGGCCCGTACTCCGCGCGCCGCGCCATGGTCAGCACGCGGCGGGAGATGTCCGTGCCGTACACCTCCACGTCCCAGTCGTCGAAGCGGCGGCTGTCCTTGAGGAGCATGGCCAGCGTGTAGGCCTCCTCTCCGGACGAGCACCCCGCCGACCACAGCCGCAGCCGCCGCGTGCGGCCGTTGCGCTTCTCCAGGAGCGGCAGCAACTCCTCACAGAAGGCCTTGAGCTGCGAGGGCTCGCGGAAGAAGTACGTCTCGTGCGTGGTGAGCGACTCGACGGCCGCCTCCAGCTCCGCGTGCCGCTGGGCGTCGTAGCGCAGGTAGCGATGGTAGGCGCCGAAGTCGGCCAACCCCAGCGCCTCCAGCCGGGGCCACAGCCGGCGCTCCATCACGAACTTCATGTCCTCGTGCACCAGGATGCCGCAGTGCGAGTACACGTGGTCCCTGAGGAGCCGGAACTCCTCCACCGTCATCTCCGGGCGTCCATCGTCGAAGCGAGCCACGCGGTCTCTCCTCAGCGCCGGGACAGGCGCTCCACCGCGTCGGAGAGGGTCTGCCGCGCCAGGGCGTCCGCTTCCGCCTCCAGCGCTCCACGGGCGGCGGCCAGACACTCCGGCCCGCCCGAATCTCCCAGCACCCGGGCCGCCGCCGCGCGCACGTCCCAGCGCGGGTGCCCCAGGAGCGATAACGCCAGGGCCACCCCTTGCTCGCTCACCGCGCCCGCGGACAGCGCCGCCTTCACCACCTCCGCGTCCGGGTGGCCCGCCGCTTCGCGCAGCATCCCGGGCACCGCCACGCCCAGCCGCGCCAGCGCGCGCACCGCCGCCACCGCCAGCGCGCCGTCCGGGTGTCGCACCAGCGCTTCCAGGTCACCGGCCCGGTCCGCCGCCCCGCACTCGCCCACCGCCTCCACCGCGGCCAGGCGCACGGCGGCGTCCTCGTCGTGCAGCGCGGGCCGCAGCAGCGCACCCGCCTCCGGGCCTCCCAGCCGGCCCATGGCACGCACCCCGACGGCACGCACCTGCACCGCCTCGTCCGCCAGCGCGGCGCGCGCCAGTTCGCGGCCCACCGTGCCATCCACCTCGCCCGCGGCCTCCACCGCCGCCGCGCGCCAGGTGGGCTCCGCGTCCCGGGCCAGTTGCCGCAGCGCGGGCAGCGCGGGCGCACCGCCCACGCGGGCCAGCGCCGCCACCGCCGCCGAGGTCGCCCGACTCGTCACCGCCGCTTCCAGCGCCGCCAGCACCGCCGCCCGGTTGCTGCCCGCCAGCACGCCCAGCGCCCGCGTCGCCGCGCCCGCGAGGGACGAATCCACCAGCAGGTCCACCAGCGGAGGCACGGCCTCCGGCGAGCGCGTGCGCCCCAGCGCCCGCACCACCACCGCGCGCAGGTCGTCCTCCGCCCACTCCAGCAGCGCGCACAGCGCCGTCACCGAGTCGGCGTCCACCAGGTCCACCAGCGCCTCGGCGGCGGCCGCCCGGGCCGGCGAGGACAGGTCCGCCATGTGGGCCAGCAGCGCGCGCCCGCCCTCCGGCCCCAGCCGGCCCAGCGTGTTCAGCACCTCGCGCAGCAGCCGGTCCTCCCGCGCGGCCTCCGCCACCGGCAGCGCCAGGGACGCCTCGCCCAGCGCCGCCGCGGACACCAGCGCGCCCGAGCGCACCGTCACGTCCTCGGCCTCCAGCGCCTGGGCCAGCCGCTCCGCCGCGTCCGGCAGGCGCCTCAGCGCCACGCGCACCACCGCCTCGATTTCGCCACGCCGCATCGGCTCCGCCAGCGCCACCTGCGTGCCCAGCGCGCCCAGCGCCGCCTCGCGCACCGAGCGCACCGCCGACGCCAGCCCCTGGCAGATGCGCTCCGTGGCCACCACCTGCGGCACCAGCCCCAGCACGCGGAAGGCGCTGCGCTGCAGCCTCGGGTCGTCCAGCAGCGACAGCACCACCGGCAACGGCGGCGGGCGGCGCAGGAGCGCGAGCCCCTCCAGCGCGGACAGTCGCAGGAGCGGCTCCGCGTCCGACAGCAGCCCCTCCAGCGCGCGCGCCGAGTGCTCACCGCCCACCCGCCCCAGCGCCTCCGACACGGACACCCGCACGTTGAGGTCCGGGTCCTCCAGCGCCCGCACCAGCGGCAGCTCCGCGGTGCGCTGCCCGAGCTGCCCGAGGATGTCCGCCGCGAACTTGCGCTGGTCCGGGTCCGGGTGCGCCAGCAGCACCACCAGCGGCCCCAGCGCCGCGCCGCCCAGGCCCGCCAGCGCCTCCGCCGCCGCGTTGCGCGCGCCCGTCTCCCCGCGCTCGCCCAGCACGCGGATGAGGCGCTCGGCCACCTCACGCGGGGAGGGCAGCCGCTTGAGGGCCTCGGCCGCCACGTGGCGCACACGCCAGCTCTCGTCGTGCAGCCCGATGACGAGAACCTCCAGGGCCCCCGCCGTCCGCGGGTCCAGCTCCTGGAGCGCGCGGTAGCGAGCCTCCTCCGCGGGGAACTCGGGCAGGTGGTTCATTCGAAGACCTGGTCGGACCCCACCTGCGTGTAGAACCAGATGGTGTAGATGCCCAGGGCCGTCCCGAGCGGGACGTTGGGAAGGGCGAGAACACCCATCACCAGCGCCAGCGTCCGAGACCACGGGCGGCGCTTCAGCAGGCCGATTCCGGTGATGATGCCCGGCAGCCCCATCAGGAAGAAGCAGCCGGTGACGCCCACGAGGACGGCCGTCACAAGAGTCCGCTCGTCCGCCGACGCGTGCTGCATCCCAAACTGGCCCATGGCCAGGCCGAAGGCACCGAACCCCAGCGCCACCAGGAGCGTGAGCGCGTTCATCACGATGAAGACGATGCCGAGAATGCGGCGGTGCCCTTCGAGCGACTGCCGGTCCATGCGTGCTCCGTCGTTCAGGCTCATTCGGGCCTCCGTGAGGACTCGCGCTCCAGCTCCGCGCGCAACAATGCCTTCAAATCCAGGAGCAGCCGGAGCCGCTCCGGCGGCCCGCATACGCCCACCACGAAGGGCGAGCGCCCCGCCACCACCAGCGCCGGCGCGGGCTTGATGTCACCCTTGCGCACGCGCAGCACCTCCGCCACCCGGTCCACCCGCACCGCCACGCGCCGCGTCCCCAGCCGGCACACCAGCAGCCGCGTCTTCGGCGTCTCCGGCGTCGCCTGCCCCAGCAACCGGCGCCGCAGGTCCACCACCGGCAGGATGATGCCCCGCAGGTGCAGCACGCCCTCCACGAAGGACGGCGCATGGGGGATGGGCGTGACGCGCTGGGGCGGGAGGATTTCCTCCACGCGCATGATGTCCAGCACGTACTCCTCGTTGCCCACGAAGAAGGCGCACAACTGCACCAGCGCGTCCGCCTCCTCGGCGGGAGCGTCCAGCACCGCGCGCGGCCGGCGCGCCAGGAGGTTGACCGGGTCCTTCATGAGGCAAGCGCCTGTTCCGGGTCGAGGAGGATGTAGAGCGTGGACCCCCGCCGGCCAATGCCGACCACGCAGTCCCTGTCCCCCGAGCGCAGCCCCGGCGGCGCCGCCTCCAGCATGGAGGGCTTCAGCTTCACCACGCCGGAGACACCGTCCACCCACACCCCGGCGGGGCCGGACTCCGTGCGCAGCACCAGGATGCGCGCGTCGCGCGGTGGCGGGGGCGCCTCGGGACCCGCGACGACGGGCGCGCGCTCCGCCAGCCTCAGCCGCACCTTGATGTCGTAGGCGGGCAGCAATTCACCCCGCAGGTTCATCACGCCGAGCAGGTGCGCCTCCGCGCGGGGAATCTCCGTCAGCGGGGGCACCTTGGAGATTTCCCGCACGACGCGGATGGGCACCGCGTAGCACTCGCCCTCCAGGCGGAACGCGAGGTACTCCTCCGGCACCTCTTCCGGGACGGACGCCTGCGTGCCGTCGCTGCCGGCGGCGAAGTCGTGCAGTCCGGCGACGTCCTCGTCCGGGCGGTAGAAGAAGTCGTCGAGTAGCTCTGCGAACCGGGACACGGCCACCGAGGATAGCAGCCAGCCGCCCCGGCCGCAGCGCGACTCAGGCCCGACGGCGCTCCACGGCCAGGCCCTCCTCCAGCAGCGCGGCCACGTCCAGCACCAGCACCGTGCGCCGGTTGCCCAGGTCCGTGGCGCCGGAGATGCCCCGGACGGACTGCAGCCGGCCCCCCAGGGGCTTGGTGACGATGTCCTGCTGGCCGTGCAATTCGTCCACGGCGATGCCCAGCCGCTCCTGCGCCAGCCCCACCACCACCACGAAGTAGCGATTCACCGGCCGCTCCGGCAGGGCGAACATCCGCGCCAGCCGCATGAAGGGCAGCGTCTGCCCGCGCAAATCCAACACCTCGCGCCGCTCCACGGTGCGGATGTCCTTGGGCTGCACGGAGAGGATTTCCAGCACGCTGTTGAGCGGCACCGCGTAGGTGCGGCCACTCACGCCCACCACCAACGCGCGGATGATGGCCAGGGTGACGGGCAGCGTGAGGTGGAAGGCGGTGCCCTTCCCGCGCTCGCTCCACACGTCGATGATGCCGGACAGATTGCCCAGGTTGTTCTTCACCACGTCCAGGCCCACGCCACGCCCGGACAGCTCGGACACGCTGCGCGCGGTGGAGAAGCCGGGCAGGAAGATGAGGTTGAGCAGCTCGCGCCGGCCCATCTCCGCCGCCTGGGAGAAGGTGATGAGGCCCCGGGTGAGCGCCACCTCGCGCACGCGCAGCTCGTCGATGCCGGCGCCGTCGTCGCTCACCTCGATGACGACGTGGTTGCCCTTCTGCTCGGCGCGCAGTGCCACCACCGCGCGCCGGGGCTTGCCGGCGGCCAGCCGCGCCTCGGGGGACTCCACGCCGTGGTCGATGGCGTTGCGGATGAGGTGCATCAGCGGGTCGCTCAGCTCCTCGACGATGAGCTTGTCCAGCTCCACCTCGCCGCCGCCGATGACGAACTCGATTTCCTTCCCCGCCTCGCGGGTGATGCGGCGCACCAGCCGGGCCAGCTTGTCGAAGACCTGGCCCACGGGGACCATGCGCGCCTCGAGCAGCCCCTCCTGGAGCGCCTCCAGCTTGCGCTCCAGGCCTCGCGTCTCGCGCGCCAGCTCCTGGCCGAACAGCTTGGACAGCGCCACCGCCCCGTCCTGCCGCGCGGACTCCGCCAGGCGCTGGAGGTTGGCCTTGATGAGCAGCAGCTCGCCCACCATGTTGATGAGCCCATCCAGCCGGCCGATGTCCACGCGCACCGTCTGCGTCAGCGAGCGCAGCGAGGTATCGCCCTCCGGACGCGCTGGCGAGGCGGTGCCCGTGGCGGGAGTCTCCATCACCACGGCCCGGGCCCGCTGCGCCCCGCCGGCCCCTTGCAGGTACGCCACCGACGCTCCGGGCGCGCCCGCTGGCGACTGAAGCGCGGACGGCGTCACCGGCACCAGCGCGTCGCCCGGGCCCGAGAAATCGGCTCCATCCGCGTCCGGCGCCGCCGGCAGCAGGGGCTGCTGGGCTCCCGTGGAGGCGGTGCCTGCCCGGGCGCCCTTCTTCTTCCCGCCCCGCTTCACCGGAGCCGAGGGCGCGTCCACGCGGGACAGCGACTGGCGGGTGGACGGAGGAGGCTCCACGGAGCGAGCCAGGGCCTGGGCGGCGGCGTGGGTGACCGCCGGGCGCACCACCAGCGGGGACAGCTCCGCGGGCGTGCCCTTCAACCCTGCCTCCAGCTCATCACCGGACGCCTGCGCGCCGAAGATGAGGTCGAAGGCGATGCCGTGCGCCCCACCGGGCCGCGCGGACGGCAGCGTGCTGATGACCTCGCCCATCGGCTTGAGGCGCGCGTTGAGGTCCGCCAGCCCCTTGTCGAAGTCGGACAGGTCGAACGCGGCACGCACCCGCCACAGCGACACGCCGCGCCGCACATTCTCGCGGAGGCGGTGCTCCTCATACTCGGTGAAGACGGAGCGCACCTGCGCGTCCAGCTCCAGCCGGTCCAGCGGGTCTTCGTCCACCGACACCGGCGGCGAGCCCAGCCCGGCCAGCCGTGCCGTCATGTCCTCCACGCGCCGGGAGAGTGGCTCGGACTCGGAGCCCCGTGCCGCCTCGGCCAGCAGGGCCTGGAAGGCGTCCAGCGCTTCGATCAGCGCGTCCAGCGCCGTGTCGTCCAGACGCAGCCGGCCCAGGCGGAGCCGGTCCAGCAGGTCTTCTGTCCCATGCGCCAGCCGGGAGATGCGCTCCTGGCCGAACAGCCCGGACAGCCCCTTGAGCGAGTGCGCCGCGCGGAAGATGCCGTTGACCAGCTCCGGGTCCGCCTCCTGGCCACGGCGCTCGTCGAGCACGAGCAGGTCCTTGCCCAGCGCGTCGAGGATTTCGGTCGCCTCGGCCACGAACTCGGCCAGGGCCTTGGAGCTGGGATTCACGGCAGCTTCAGGTAGCGCCGCAGGAGCTCTTCCAGGCTCCCGGGCAGGAAGGGTTTGACGAGGTACTCCGTCGCGCCCAGCGCCATGCCGCGGTCTCGGTCCTGCTCGCGCCCCTCGGTGGTGATGATGAACAGGGGCACGTCCCGGTAGTTGGGGTTCTTCTTGACGAAGTTGATGAGCTCCAGCCCGTTGATGTCGGGCATGTTGATGTCGGTGATGATGAGCTCGAACCGGTGGCGGGGCAGCAGCTTCAGCGCTTCGAAGCCGCTCGAGGTGACGATGGCCTCGATGCCCTCCACGGCCTCCACCATCGCGGCGATGTACTCGCGCGACGCCTTGGAGTCCTCGACAATCAAGACCTTGACACGCATGTGCGCTCGCCCCGGGCGGTACATGCTAACAGAACGCCTGCCCGGCCGCCGAGCGTCACCCCTTGCGGGCTGGTAGGAGCCGGACGAGCCCCTTGTCCACGAGGAGCGCCACCCGTCCACCCTTGAACGCCGGGAGGAAGCCCTTCTGGTAGGCCTCCGCCCGCGCGGCGTCCTCGGCCCGGCCCCCGAAGGGCACCTCCAGGGCCACCGAGTCCACCTTCGCCCGGCTCAGCACCCGGCCCGCGCCGGCCAGGGCCTCGCTCAGCGCGCCCGCGTCCAGCTTCTGCCGGGAGCCCAGCCCCACCACGAAGATGCGCGGCACGGGCAGCTTCCCGTCGGACGGCAAGAGGAGCCAGTCGTCCTTGGCCCCGGTGAAGAAGCCATTCTTCAACACCCGCGACAGGGCGCCGCACAGGCGCCAGTCCACGTAGCCGGCGGAGGACGGCAGGGGCCGGTCATCCTCGGCCACGAAGAGGCAGAGGGCATCCACCCCGCCGAGCGCGTCCAGGCCTTCCATCCCGATGTCGTGCGTCGTCGTCTGGCTCACGCGGGTGTCCCTCGCTGACGTCACCGGCTCACGGCTTCAACGGCTCACGGCTTGTTGAGCGCCACGGCCACGCGGTCCAGCAGGCCGTTGACGAAGGCGCTGGACTCCTCGGTGCCGAAGTTCTTCCCCAGCTCCACCGCCTCGTTGATGGTGACCTTGCGGGGGATGTCCGGGCGGTACTTCAGCTCGAAGATGCCCAGGCGCAGCACATTGCGGTCGATGCGGGACATGCGGTCCAGCCGCCAGTTGTGGCTGTGCCGTTCAATCAACTGGTCGATTTCCTCGCGGTGGCCCTGCACGCCCTCGACCAGCTCGCGGGCGAACTTCACCGCGTCCGGGTCTCGCTTGGCCTCCTCGGAGGCCGTCCATGCGGACTCCAGGGCCTCGGCCGCCGTCGCGGGGGCCATCTCCAACTGGTAGAGCGCCTGCAGCGCCCGCTCGCGTCCGGTTCTCCGCGCGCCCATGGATTAGCCCTTCCTTCCTTCCGTCGCCGCCAGCTTCGCGTACAGGTTGACCATCTCGATGCAGGCCAGCGTGGCCTCGGCGCCCTTGTTGCCCGCCTTCACGCCCGCCCGGTCGATGGCCTGCTCCACGGTATCGCACGTCAGCACGCCGAAGGTGACGGCCGTGGCCGGAGTGCCCGCCGCCGCACTGAAGGCCACCTGACCGATGCCCTTGGCGCACTCGCCCGCCACGTAGTCGAAGTGGGGGGTGCCGCCGCGGATGACGGCGCCCAGCGTAATCACGCCCGCGTACTGGCGGGACTCCGTCACCCGGCGCACCAGGCCGGGCAGCTCATAGGTGCCGGGGCAGCGGTACACGTCGATGTCCGCGTCCGCGACGCCATGGCGCACCAGGGTGTCCACGGCGCCCTTGGCCAGCTCCTCGGTGATGAAGCCGTTGAAGCGGGCCACGCAGATGGCGAAGCGCCCCTTGGGGGGAAGGTAGTCACCGTCGAAATAGCGAGGCATGCGGCGCTTCCTACACCACCCGCGCCCCGGCGTCGCGGGCTACGGCGTCCCGAAGCCCGCCGCCCGGACGGCCGCCGCCGTCAGCCCGCCACCGCCCCCGGGTGCCCCCTGCCCCCGCTGGAGGGCGAAGAGCCGGGCCACGTACTTGCCAATCTGGTCCGCCTCCAGGTTCACCCGGGCGCCCGCCGCCTTGGCCCGCAGGGTGGTGCGCTCCTGCGTCTCGGGGATGAGCTGCACGCTGAAGCGGTCCGCCTCCACCGTGTTGACGGTGAGGCTGATGCCGTCGATGGCCACCGAGCCCTTCTCGATGAAGAACGGGGCCAGCTCCTCCGGCAGCCGAAAACGCATCACCCACGAGCCGCCCTCGGGGAAGGTCTCCAGGACTTCACTGACGGCGTCCACATGGCCGGAGACCAGGTGCCCGCCCAGACGGTCGCCCAGCGCCAGGGCGCGCTCCAGATTCACGCGGTCGCCCGGCCGTACGGCGCCCAGGGTGGTGCGGCGGAGCGTCTCCGGCGCGGCCTGCACCTTGAAGGTGTCCCCGCTGCGCTCCACCACCGTGAGGCACGCGCCGTCGACGGCGATGGACTCGCCCAGGTCGAACTTCTCGGCGCCAAGAGAGGTGCGAATCCAGAGGTCCGTCATTCCGCCGGGGATGACGCGCTCCACCCTGCCCAGGTCCTGGATGAGTCCGGTGAACATGGGCGCCTTATAACTGGCGCCGGGACGGCTTGCCCGGGTCCTACAGCAGCGCCTGGAGCAGGACGTCGGCTCCGTGGCGCTCGAAGGTGAGGTCGCTCACGGACACGGCCTGGGCCATCTCCTTCACGCCCAGGTCTCCCGCCCACGACAGCCCGGGTGAGCCAATCAGCTTCGGCGCCAGGAACAGCGCCAGCGAGTCCGCCAGGTGCTCGCGCAGGAACGAGCCGTACATCTCCGCCCCACCCTCCACCAGCACGTGGTTGAGGCCACTCTTGGCGATGCGCTTCAGCAGTGCCTTCAAGTCCACCCGGCCCGCCTTCTGGCGCACCTGCCACACGTCCACGCCCTGGGCGAGGAAGCGCCGCGCCTTGCGGCCCTCCGGGTCCTCCAGCGTCGCAATCACGGTGCGCGCGGGGCTGCGCTGCGTGAAGACGGTGTAGCCCGGGGACAGGCGCAGGTGGCTGTCCACCACCACGCGCAGCGGGTCCTTCCCTCCGCCACCCGGCAGCCGCGTCGTGAGCTTCGGGTCGTCCTTCCGCACCGTGTTCGCGCCCACGAGGATGACGTCCACCGCGTCGCGCAGCCGGTGCACCCACGCGCGCGCCGGCTCGCCCGTCACCCAGCGCGAGTCACCCGTTGCCGTGGCCAGCTTCCCGTCCAGCGTCACCGCCGCCTTCAGCGTCACCCACGGCAGCCCGGAGCGCATCACCTTGAAGAAGGGCCGGTTCAGCGTGTCCGCCTCTTCCTGCAGGACGCCGGTGAGCACCTTCACCCCGCCGCGCCGCAGCCGCGCCACGCCCTTGCCGCTCACCTGGGGATTGGGGTCCGAGGACGCGCAGATGACCCGGCGCACCCCTGCCTCCAGAATCGCCAGGCTGCACGGCGGCGTGCGCCCGTAGTGGTCGCACGGCTCCAGCGTGGTGTAGAGGTCCGCGCCCTTCGCCTTCGAGCCCGCCGCCTCCAGCGCCACCACCTCCGCGTGCGCGGTGCCCGCCTTCTTGTGGTAGCCGCGGGCGATGATGCGCCCGCCCTTCACCAGCACCGCGCCCACCACCGGATTCGGACTGGTGCGGCCCATCCCCTTGGCCGCTTCCTCCAGGGCGATGCGCATGAAGAACTCGGCCACGGCGCGGTCGAAGTCCGCCGCCCGCTTTGCCCGGGGCGCCCTCGTTGCATCCATCCGTGCCCGCGTCAGCAGCCGCATGTGTCCTCTTTAACCGCCCGTCTCCGGCGGCGCCTTCGCCTTGCGCTCCCGCTCCTCGGACTCGAGCAGCGGCTTCAGCTCGTCCATGAACTCCGCGATGTCGCGGAAGCTCCGGTACACGGACGCGAAGCGAACGTACGCCACTTCATCCAGTTGCCGCAGCCGGCGCATGACCTCTTCGCCGATGACGGACGAGGGGACTTCCTTCTCGCCCATGCCCTGCAGCTGTCGCTCGATCGCGACCACCGTCTCCTCCAGCTGGTCGGCGGAGACGGGCCGCTTCTCGCACGCCTTCTTCAGGCCGCTGACAATCTTCTCGCGGTCGAAGACCTCGCGCCGCCCGTCCTTCTTCACGATGAGCGGGTGGAGCTCCTCCACCCGCTCATACGTGGTGAAGCGGCGCTTGCAGGCCAGGCACTCGCGGCGACGGCGGATGACCGAGCCCTCATGCGACTCGCGAGAGTCGATGACCTTGTTCTCGGCGTCCTGGCAGAAGGGGCAGCGCATGGGGTGGCGGTACCTTGCGCTCCCCCTACTTCAGCCGCGAGGCGTACAGCGGGAAGCCCTGCGACAGCTCCTTCACCTTGCCGCGGATGCGCGTCAGGGCCGCGTCGTCCTGCGCCGCATCCAGCGCCTCGCCGATGAGCCGCCCCACCACCGCCATCTCCGCCTCGCGCATGCCGCGCGTCGTAATGGCCGGCGTGCCCACCCGGACGCCGGACGTCACCATCGGCTTCTCCGGGTCGAACGGAATCATGTTCTTGTTCACGGTGATGCCGGCCTTGCCGAGCACCTCCTCGGCCACCTTGCCGGTGAGCTTCTTGGGCCGCAGGTCCACCAGCATCAGGTGGTTGTCCGTACCGCCCGAGCACAGCCGCAGGCCCGCGCCCTTCAGCGCCTCCGCCAGCGCCTTCGCGTTGGCGACAATCTGCTTCTGGTACGCCTTGAACTCCGGCGACAGCGCCTCGCGGAAGGCCACCGCCTTGCCGGCGATGACGTGCATCAGCGGACCGCCCTGGATGCCGGGGAAGATCTGGCTGTTGATGCTCTTGGCGTACTGCTCGCGGCTGAGCACCAGGCCGCCGCGCGGGCCGCGCAGCGTCTTGTGCGTGGTGCTGGTGACAATCTCAGCGAAGGGCACCGGCGACGGGTGCACGCCCGCGGCCACGAGGCCGGCGATGTGCGCCATGTCCACCAGCATCGCCGCGCCCACCGCGTCGGCAATCTCGCGGAACTTCGCGAAGTCGAGCGTGCGCGGGTAGGCGCTCGCGCCCACGACGATGACCTTGGGCTTGTGCTCCCTGGCCAGCGACTCCACCTGCGCGAAGTCGATGGTCTCCGTGTCGCGCGTCAGGCCGTAGTGGACGACCTTGTAGAGCTTGCCGGAGAAGTTGAAGGACGCGCCGTGCGTGAGGTGTCCGCCGGAGTTGAGGTCCAGCGACAGCATGGTGTCGCCCGGCTTCATCAGCGCCATGAAGGCGCCCATGTTGGCCTGGCTGCCGGAGTGCGCCTGCACGTTGGCCGCGTCCGCGCCGAAGAGCTCCTTCACGCGCGACAGGGCCAGGTTCTCCGCGACGTCCACCACCTCGCAGCCGCCGTAGTAGCGCTTGCCGGGGTAGCCCTCCGCGTACTTGTTGGTGAGCACCGAGCCCACCGCCTCCATCACCGCCGGGGAGACGAAGTTCTCGGAGGCGATGAGCTCCAGCCCCTCTTCCTGGCGCTGCGTCTCCTCGCGCAGGACGCGGGCAATCTCCGGGTCCACGTCGGCCAGCGTGCGGGTGTTCTCCATGGCGGATTCCCTTCGGACAACGGGTACGGCGGGGCCGTCAGCCCTGGGACTCGGCCTCGCGGATCTTCTGGACGCGCCGCTCGTGGCGGCCGCCCTCGAAGGGGGTGCTGAGGAACGCCTCGAGGATGGCGCGGCCCACGCCGGCCCCCACCACGCGCTGGCCCAGGCACAGCACGTTGGCGTCATTGTGAGCCCGGGCCATGCGGGCCTCGAACTCGGTGGTGCACAGGGCCGCGCGCACGCCCCGGTGCTTGTTGGCGACGATGCTCATGCCAATGCCGGTGCCACACACCAGCACGCCCAGCGCGTACTCCCCGCCCGCCACCGCGCGCGACACCCGCGAGGCGAAGTCCGGGTAGTCCACCGAGTCACGCGTGACGGGGCCCACGTCCTCATGGGCCACGCCACGCTCTTTCAGCGCGGCCACCAGCTCCTGGCGCAGCTCCAGGCCCGCGTGGTCGGAAGCGAGAATGATTCTCACGCGGGTGTCTCCCTGGAGCCGCACAAGGCCGTCAGGCCTGGAACCGCTTGAACAGCAGCACCGCGTTGGTGCCGCCAAAGCCGAACGAGTTGCTCATCACCGCGTCCACCTTGGCCTCACGCGCCGTGTTCGGCACGTAGTCCAGGTCGCAGTCCGGGTCCGGCGTCGTCTGGTTGATGGTGGGCGGCAGCACGTTGCGAGTCAGCACCAGCGCGCTGACCACGCCCTCTGCTCCACCCGCCGCGCCGAGCATGTGGCCCGTCATGGACTTGGTGGACGACACCGCGAGCTTGCGCGCGTGGTCGCCGAACACCGCCTTGATGGCCTTGGTCTCGTTCGCGTCGTTGAACGGGGTGGAGGTGCCGTGGGCGTTGATGTAGCCCACCTCCTCCGGGTTCATCTTCGCGGAGTTGAGCGCCAGCCGCATGCAGCGCGCCGCGCCCTCACCCTCCGGCGCCGGCTGCGTGACGTGGTACGCATCCGAGTTGGCGCCGTAGCCCACCAGCTCCGCGAGAATCTTGGCGCCGCGCTTCTTCGCGTGCTCCAGCTCCTCGAGCACCAGCATGCCCGCGCCCTCGCCCATGACGAAGCCGTCACGGTCCTTGTCGAAGGGACGGCTGGCACCCGACGGGTCGTCGTTGCGCGTGGACAGCGCCTTCATCACCGAGAAGCCACCCAGCCCCAGCGGGGTGATGGCTGCCTCGGCGCCGCCGGCGATGGCCGCGTCCGTCTCACCCAGCTTGATGGACTTCCAGGCTTCACCGATGGCGTGGGCGCTGGTGGCGCACGCGGACACCGGGGCCCAGTTGGGGCCCTTGCAGTTGTACCGCATGGAGATGAGGCCGGGCGCCATGTTGACGATCATCTGGATGATGAAGAAGGGCGACAGCCGGTCGAACCCCTTCTCCAGGCCCTTGCGGTGCTGCTCCTCGAGCGAGGAGATGCCACCGATGCCCGAGCCGACGATGACGCCCACCTTCTCCGGCGCATAGCCGTTCGGCTGGTCCGGACCGATGGGGATGCCCGACTCCTTGACGGCCATGTCCGCGGCGGCCAGGGCGTACTGGGCATACAGGTCCATCCGGCGCACCTCGCGCCTGTCGATGAACTGCTCCGGCTCGAAGTCCTTCACCTCGCCGGCGATGCGCGCGTCGATCTTCAACGGGTCGAAGCGCGAGACCAGGGCAATACCCGACTTGCCGGCGAGCATCGCCTGCCAGTTCTTCTCGGTTCCAGTGCCCAGTGCCGAGATGAGCCCGGTACCGGTGACGACAACTCGACGGTCTGACACGATCCTCTCCGGTGGCGCTCAAGGGGACACCGGGGACGCCACGTTCAACGCGGCGTCTCCCCGCACCCCGGCACGCCCTGGTGTGCGGCCTACTTCTTGTGGGTGTTGATGTAGTTGATGGCGTCGCCGACGGTCTTGATGTTCTCGGCTTCCTCGTCGGGGATTTCGACCTCGAACTCCTCTTCCATCGCCATCACGAGCTCCACGATGTCGAGGCTGTCCGCGCCAAGGTCCTCGATGAAGGACGACTCGGGCTTGATCTCGTCCTCTCCCACCCCGAGCTGGTCGGCGATGATGTTCTTGACCTTGGTCTCAATGGCTGACGTCGACATAAGTGTAGAACCCTCCAGGAACCAGATGTCGGCCCGGTGGCTTCCCGGGCCCTTATCGAAAGCCGGCGCGGTATATCCCACGCCCGGTTGCAATCCAACCTTGGGTTACATGTACATGCCGCCGTTGACCTTCAGGACCTCGCCCGTGATGTAGGACGCGGCGTCCGAAGCGAGGAACACCACGGCCCCGGCGACCTCCTCCGGGTTGCCCAGTCGACCGAGGGGGATGCCCTCCAGCATCTTCTGGCGCAGCTCGTCACTCAGGTGGGAGGTCATGTCCGTCCCGATGAAGCCGGGGGACACGGCGTTGACGCGGATGCTCCGGCTCGACAGCTCGCGGGCCACGGCCTTGGTCAGACCGATGAGTCCTGCTTTGGAGGCCGAGTAGGCCGCCTGCCCGCCGTTCCCCATCTCGCCCACCACAGAGGTGATGTTGATGATGGCCCCGGCCCGCTGCTTCATCATGGGGCGGCTGGCCGCGCGGATGAGCGCGAAGGCGCCCTTGAGGTTGGTGTCCAGCTGCTTGTCCCAGTCCTCGTCCTTCACGCGCATGACGAGGCCGTCCACCGCCACGCCCGCGTTGTTGACGAGCACGTCCAGCCGGCCGTGCGTCTTGACGACGGTGTCGATGGCGCTCGCGCCCGCGGCGGTGTCCGACACGTCGAACTTCACGGCCTCGGCCTTCGCACCGGCCGCCTGGAGCAGGCCCACCGTCTCCTGGGCCGCCGCCTCGTTGCCCGCGTAGCTGATGACCACGGTGGAGGCACCCGCCTTCGCGAACGCCACGGCCACCGCCCGGCCGATGCCGCGCGAGCCACCCGTCACCAGCACCACCTTGTCCTTGAAGCCGCTCATGGTGTTCACCCCAGCGCCGCGAGGACCTTCTCCAGGCCCGCGGCGTCCTCCACGTTGAACGTCTCGATGTCCTTGGTGATGCGCTTGATGAGGCCGCACAGCACCTTGCCCGGCCCCAGCTCCACCACGCGGGTGACGCCCTCGGCCTTCAGCGCCTCCACGCACTCAATCCAGCGCACCGGCGAGCTGACCTGCTCCAGCAGCAGCGGCACCACGCGAGAGGCGTCCGCGTTGGGGCGGGCCTCCACGTTCGTCACCACCGGCACCGCGGGCGCCTTGATCTGCACACGGCCCAACACTTCGGCCAGTCGCGGCTTCACCGGGTCCATCAGCGCGCAGTGGAAGGGGGCGGACACCGGCAGCGGCATGACGCGCTTGGCCCCGGCCTCCTTGCACTTCACCCCGGCGCGCTCCACCGCCTGGGCGTTGCCGGCGATGACGGTCTGCTCGGGCGAGTTGTAGTTGGCGGGGGCCACCACCTGCCCCTCGGCCGCCGCGTCGCAGGCCGCCTTCACCTTCTGCGGCTCCAGGCCCAGCACCGCGGCCATGGCACCCACGCCGGTGGGGACGGCCTCCTGCATGAAGGTGCCACGCGCGCGCACCGCCTTCACCGCGTCGCCCAGGGACATGGCACCCGCGGCCACCAGCGCGGAGTACTCGCCCAGCGAGTGCCCCGCCACGAAGGCCGCCGCGGGGCCGCGCTTCGCGAAGACGGCATGCGCCGCCACCGACACCGTGAGGATGGCCGGCTGGGTGTTGGCCGTCAGCTTCAACGCGTCTTCAGGCCCCTCGAAGCACAGGGTGGACAGCTTCTCCCCCAGCGCCTCGTCCACGGCCTCGAAGACGGCCCGGGCCTCGGGGAACTTCTCGTAGAGGTCCCTGCCCATCCCCACGGCCTGACTGCCCTGCCCGGGGAACACGAACGCGACCTTCGCCATGTGCGGTCTCCGCCTCCTGCTTCCTGTGTTCTGCGTTGCCCTACCCGCGCGCTACCAACGAACGACAGCGCTGCCCCACGTCATGCCCGCGCCAATGGCCATCATCGCGATGACATCTCCCCGCTGGAGCCTGCCGGCGCGGTGCGCCTCGTCCAGCGTCATGGGCAGCGAGGCCGACGACGTGTTGCCGTACTTGTGCAGGTTCAGCCAGCACTTGTCTCGCGGAATCTCCAGCCGCTCCAACGCGGCGTCCAGGATGCGAGCATTGGCCTGGTGCGCAATGACGTGGTCCACCTGCCCCGGCGTCAGCCCGTGCGAGGCCAGTGCCTCCTGCGTGGACTCCACCAGGGCGCGCACCGCGAACCGGAAGACCTCGCGCCCGTTCATGTGCAGCGTGTTCAGCTTCGCGCGCACGGCCTCCTCCGTCATGGGCGTGCGAGAGCCGCCCCCGGGGATGGTGAGGATGTCCGCCAGCGCACCGTCCGTGTGCAGGTGCGTGGAGAGGATGCCGCGCCCGTCCTCCGGCGTGGGCGACGGCGACAGCACCATGGCGCCCGCGCCGTCTCCGAAGAGGACGCACGTGTTGCGGTCCTCCCAGTCCACCACCCGGCTGAGCAGCTCCGCGCCGATGACGAGCGCCCGCCGCACCTGCCCGGAGCGCACGAACTGATCCGCCACGCTCATGGCGTACAGCGAGCCCGCGCACGCGGCGCCCACGTCGAAGGCGAAGGCCCGCCGCGCGCCCAGCTTCGCCTGCACGAAGGCCGCGCAGGACGGCATGGGCATGTCCGCCGTAATCGTCCCCACGACGATGAGGTCCAGCTCTTCCGGGGCCACACCGGCCATGTCCAGCGCGCGCCGCGCCGCCTGGACGGCCATGTCACTGGTGGCCTCGTCGGGCGCCGCCTGCCGCCGCTCCTGGATGCCGGTGCGCTCGCGAATCCAGGTGTCCGAGGTGTCGACGCGTTGCTCCAGCTCCTGGTTGGTGATGACCCGGGAGGGGGCGTAGGAACCGGTTCCGATGATCTGCGTACATGCCACGAGGGTTCTCCAGAGGGAGATTTCGTCCGTCGGAACCCAACGCCCGGGGCACGCTCTCTAATCGGAAACGGCTTCGTCTGTCGCTTTTTTTCCCTTCTGGTGGGTAGGAAGCCAGACACTGGCCCGCTCGATGCAACGCGTCAGCTCTTCCTGGAGTCCGCCCTCGGCCATGGCCAGCGCGGCGCCCAGCGCGTTGTAGAGGGCGCGAGGCGTGGAGCGGCCATGCGCGACGATGCCGACTCCCTGGATGCCCAGCAGGGGGGCGCCGCCATACTCGGCGTAGTCCACCACCCGCCGCAGGCCCGCCAGCGCGGGCTGGAGCAAGAGTGCCCCCAGCTTCTCCGGCAGGCCGCCCCGCTTCTCAATCGCCTGGCGCAAGAGGCCGATGACACCCATGCCCACGCCCTCGGACGTCTTGAGGACGATGTTGCCGGTGAAGCCATCGGTGACGACGACCTGCACGTCGCCGGAGAACAGGTCCTTGCCCTCCACGTAGCCCACGAAGTCCAGGTCCGAGCGGCGCAGCAACTCACTGGCCTCGCGGGTGAGCGGCGTGCCCTTGGAGGCCTCCTCTCCATTGGAGAGCACCCCCACCCGGGGCCGGGCGACGCCCAGGCGGGCGCGCACGTAGGCCTCGCCCATGACGGCGAACTGGGCCAGGTGGGACGGCCGGCAGTCCACGTTGGCGCCCGCGTCCAGCAGCAGGCAGCGGCCCCCGCCCTTCAGGGCCGGGAAGAGCGCGGCGATGGCCGGCCGCTCCACGCCGGGCAACCGCCCCAGCGTCAGCAGCCCGCCCGCCATGACGGCGCCGGAGTTGCCCGCGGACACCAGCGCGTCCGCCCTGCCCTCGCGCACCAGGTCGAAGCCCACACGCAGCGACGAGTCCCGCTTCTTGCGGAAGGCCGCGGAGGCATGGTCGTCCATCTCCACCACCTCCGAGGCGTGGTGGACCTGGAGGTTGGACGGCGGCCGGCCGCGCGCGAGCAGCGGGGCCACCCGCGCCTGGTCTCCCACCAGCAGCACCTGGTGGTCAGGGTGGGCCCTGGCGAAGAGGAGCGCCCCCTCCACCGGGGCGGCGGGGGCGTGATCGCCGCCCATGGCATCCAGCACCAGCCTCATGCCTGCCATCCCTGTAGGTTTCTGAGCGCCATGGAGGGGTTCCCGTGCGCGCCCTGGGAATGGGGGCCAGGGCGGCGGCGCAGCACACCAGGAAGCCCCCAGGCGGGCAACGACTGGCTGCCCTGCCCGGTAGGGTGCCCGCAGGGCCGGCCATCCCTGTCAGAAGCCGGAGAAATGGGCTCGCCCGGCCGGAAGTTGTCACCCGGCACCCGTCGGAGGTAGAGCGGGTGGGAGGTGGTGGTCGGGAGAAGTCTTCCCAGGGCACGCAGGCGCATTGACTCGGGGCTTCCGAGCCGCTAGGGTCCGCCGCCTTCCGAAGCCGGACATGGAGTACGGGAGCCTTCGAGCAACCGCTTCAGCCCGGTGTAGTTCGTAGAGTGTTGCGCAGGACGCCGGGGACCCCGGCACAGCGCTTGAGACATTTTGACTGAACCGGTCCGGCCGGCATCAACCCCGGGTCGGCGTCGATATAGAGGTGAGCCGTGGGTGTCCCCAAGAAGCGTACTTCGAAGATGCGTCGCGATCGCCGCCGCGCGGCCAACAGCAACCTGCGCGTCGCCGTGCAGGTGTCCAAGTGCCCCAACTGCAAGGAGCCGGTGATGCCTCACCGCGCCTGCAGCGCCTGCGGCCAGTACAAGGGCCGTGAAGTGCAGCCCCAGGCTGGGAGCTGACACTCCCGCCCGGACGGCGCCCTTCCTGAGCGCCGGTAGCAACAAGGGCCGCGCCTCCATCTGGAGGTCGCGGCCCTCGTCGTTTCCGCCACCGGGCCGCGCGTCTTCACGCGGCCCGCGGCGCGTCAGTTGCCCAGCTTGATGTTCTTCAGCGGCGCCAGGCGCGGGTCCACCGGCTTCGTCTCGCACGAGCACGTCGCGTCGTTGCGGTTGATGCCGCACTGGGGGCACAGGCCCTTGCAGTCCTCGCGGCAGACGGTGGTCAGCGGCAGGGCCAGGATCAGCTGCTCCCGGACGATGGGGTCCAGGTCGATGACCTTCCCGTCGAAGACCTCCTGGTCCGCGTCGTCCAGCTCGAAGGAGCCACCCGTCTCACCCTGGCTGCGCTCCTTCTTCTCCATGAGGGACTCGTCGTCCTTCAGGTAGTCGTCCCCGTGGACGAGCGCCTTCGGCACCAGGTTGAGGGTGAAGGACACGGGCACCTTCATCTCCACGTCGCCCAGGCAGCGCTTGCACTGGCTGGTGACAGTCGCCGTGAATTGCCCCTCCAGCAGCACGCCGCCGCTCACCTTGCGCAGCGACGCCTTGAGGGTGGACGGGCCCGCGGCACGGAAGCCGGTGTCCTCGCCGGACTCGCCGCCGCCCAGCGCCTCGCCGAGCAGGTTGAGACCGATGGGCTCGTTGAGCTGAAGCCCCGTCTCCTTGATTTGTTCAATCTTTACGAGCATTTACGACTTTCAGTCAAAAGAGGGCGGGCAACATAGAGGGCGGCCCCTCCCCGGTCAACACGACCTTGTCCAACTCCGCCACGAAGATGTCACGCCACCGTCACCCCCTGTGGCGAGCCCTTCGTGGATTCTTCAGATAACGCTTTGATGGAGCCGGTTTGATGCACGGGCAGGATGGTGGTCGCGCGAGGGTTGTCCCTTTCGCGAGGCGGACCGGGGAAGCCCTCCCGGGGGACATGCGTCCCCGCTGCCGTCTGGCCGCCTGCTCGCGGCACGCCAGAAGCTTCGAGAGGACCTCATGTCGCGCATCCTGATCATCGAGGACGAGCAGGACCTCGCCGGACTCGTCGAATACAACCTCCGGGCCGCCGGCTTCGAAACGGAGACGGCGAACACCGGCGCGGGCGGCCTCTCCAAGGCGCGCGCGCAGCCCCCGGACCTGGTGCTGCTGGACCTGATGCTGCCAGACATCGCGGGCAGTGAGGTGCTGCGCATGCTCAAGCTCGACACGGAGCTGCGCAAGACGTCCGTCATCATCGTCAGCGCGAAGGGCCAGGAGACGGACCGCGTGCAGGGCCTGGAGCTGGGCGCGGACGACTACGTGGTGAAGCCCTTCTCCGTCCGCGAGCTGCTCCTGCGCGTCAAGGCGGTGCTGCGCCGCGGGGACGTGGAGGAAGGCCCGGCGGCGCTGCTGACCTCCGGCGACATCTCCCTGGACACCTCGCGCCACCAGGTGCGCGTGAAGGACGCGGAGGTGGTGCTCACCGCCCTGGAGTTCCGCCTGCTGCGCACCCTGATGGAGCGCAGCGACCGCGTGCAGACGCGCGAGGTGCTCCTGTCCGACGTCTGGGGCATCCAGGCCGAAATCCACACCCGCACCGTGGACACACACATCAAGCGGCTGCGCGAGAAGCTGGGCCCCGCGGGTGACATCATCGAGACGGTGCGCGGCGTGGGCTACAAGCTCAGCCCTCCGTAGGCCAAGGACGCCCAGGCCCATGCCCGTGCGCGCCATCCTCCTCCCGCTGCTGCTGCCAGCCCTCGTGGTGGCGGTGCTCGTCGCCGTGCTGGACACGCCCGGCGGCGCGCTGGCCGCGGCGCTCGTCACGCTGGCCGGCTCCCTCATGGCCCTGGGCGTCAGCCGGGGGAACCTGCAGCGGCAGCTGGACACGCTGGCCCTCCACACGCGAGGCCGTGCCGAAGGCGCGCTCGCGCCCACCGCGCCGGACCCGGACCAGCTGGAAGAGGTGGCCAACCTGGAGGGCGCCATCGACACGCTCCACGCCCGGCTGTCCGCGCAGAACACGCAGCTCACCCAGGAGGCCCGCACCCTCACCGCCGTGCTGGACGGCATGGCCGAGGGCGTCTGGGTGACGGACGCCGAGGGCACCGTGGTGCGCCACAACGACGCGCTCCGCGACATCCTCCAGCCCACCGTCTCGGGAGGACTCATCGGCCAGCGCCCGCTCGCGCTGCTGCGCAACGACGAGCTCCATGACGCGGTGATGCGCGCGTGCGGCGAGGGCGCCTCCACCCGGCTCGAGCTGGCGCTGGAGGGGCTGTTCCCCCGCACGCTGTCCGTCCGGGTGACACCGCTGGGCCGTGACTTGCCGGGCAGCGCCGCCGTCTTCCACGACATCACCGAGCTGCGGCACCTGGAGAACGTGCGCAAGGACTTCGTGGCCAACGTCTCCCACGAGCTGCGCACGCCGATTACCGCCATCCGCGGCTACGCGGAGACGCTCCAGGGCGGCGCGCTCAATGACCCCGTCATGGCACCGAAGATGGTGGAAATCATCCACCGCCAGTCCGAGCGCCTCTCCGAGCTGGTGGAGGACCTGCTGGAGCTGTCGCGCCTGGAGTCACGCGAGGTGCGCCTGACGCTCACCGAGGTGACGCTGGCCGAGGCCGCCGCCCGCGCCGCCGACACGGTGCGCCCCAAGGCCGAGGGCAAGTCGCAGCGGGTTTCACTCCATGTCCCGGCGGAGCTGCGAGCCCTGGGAGACCCGCGCGCGGTGGAGCAGGTGCTCCTCAACCTCCTGGACAACGCGGTGAAGTACACGCCGGCCGGCGGACGGGTGGACGTATACGGTGCGTGTGAGGAAGACCGCTGCGTGGTGCGAGTGAAGGACACCGGGCTGGGAATCGAACCCCGGCACCTGTCCCGCATTTTCGAGCGCTTCTACCGGGTGGACAAGGGTCGCAGCCGCGACATGGGCGGCACCGGCCTGGGCCTTTCCATCGTCAAGCACCTGCTGCAGGCCATGGAGGGGGAGGTCAAGGTGGAGAGCCAGCCCAACGAGGGCAGCACCTTCACCATTTTTCTTCCCCGGGCCGCTCCCCCCAAGGCTGCGACCGGATAGGATGGGGCGACCATGCGGGTCGCTATCCTCGCGGACATCCACGGCAATCTTCCTGCCTGCGAGGCTGTCCTCGAGGACATCACGCGCTCGGTGGCGCCCGACTACATCGTCGCGGCCGGAGACCTCGCGCTGCGCGGCGCGCACCCGCGCGAGACGGTGGACCTGCTCTTCGACCGCTGCGACTCGGTGCTGATGGGCAACACCGACTGCTACCTCGCGGGCAACTACCTGGGTGGGGCCTACCGCGAGCGGGACCACTGGAAGACGGAGCTGCTGCGCTGGACGAGAGACCAGCTCGGCGGAGAGCTGCTGCAGAAGCTGGGCGCCCTCCCCTTCTCCGTGCGCTACACGCCGCGCAAGGGACAGGACCTCTTCGTCTGCCACGCCAACCCTCGCAACCTCGAGGAGTCGCTGGACCCGACGCTGGACGACGTGGCGGTGCGCCGCTTCTTCAACCACCTGGACGCAGCCGCGTGCGCCTTCGGGCACCTGCACTTCCCCTACCGCCGCCGCGTGGGCCGGATGCTCATCGCCGACGTGGCCAGCGCGGGCATTCCGCGCGACGGGGATCTACGCCCCGCCTACGGCGTCTTCACCTTCACGCCCAAGGGCTGGCGGGTGCAGATCCGCCGCGTGCGCTACCCGGTGCGCAAGGCACGCAAGCCCTCACCGCGAGGCGCGTGCCCGGCGGCCCGTTGCTCATCCACAAGCTGGTGGAGGCGCGCTACCGCCACCACAACGCGCTGCTGGAGGCCGCGCGCCGCCACTCCGGCCTGCCTCCTCCGGGCCCCGTGCTCCGCCCGCCGCCCGGCGCCGTCGCGCGCAACCTGGCCACGCCGCTCGACGGCCGGCCGCCGACGGAAGTGGACCCCGGCACCCTGCCCGCGGACATGGATGGCACCGTGACGGACGCCAGCCCGCTGCCGCTGGACATCCTCAACGACATGGAAGGTTGAGCCTCCCGGCGGCCTTCGAGGGAGTGTCCAACAGCCACTTCCGGACGCCTGGACACACGGTTGTCGCAGTGCCGTTGCTTGCGCGTGGGCCGGGGCGGTGTGATTCACCGCCGCCACCATGTCTCCCCGAGAGCTACCGTTGCTGCTGGTCCGCCACGCCGTGGCGGAGGACTCCCATGAGCTGGGCGATGAGGCCCGCGCCCTCACCTCCGAGGGCCGCGCGGCCTTCCGCCACCACGCGCGCCGGCTGGCGCGCCTCACGCCACTGACGGGCATCGTCACCAGCCCGCTGGTGCGCGCGGTGCAGACGGCGGAGCTGCTCTGCGAGGCCTTTGGCCTGTCCAGCGTGGAGGTCCACCCCGCGCTGGTGCCTGGGCCGGGCGCGCACAAGCGCATCCTCAAGCTGGCCCGCCACCTGGGGCCGGGCTGGGCGCTGGTGGGCCACAACCCCTCGCTGGAGCGCGCGGCCACGCTCGCGCTCGACGGCGAGGAATTGCCGGAGAAGCTGCGCAAGGGCACCGCCATGGCGCTGAGGCCGCTCTCCGACAAGGGCTTCACCCTCGCGTGGTGGGCCACGCCGGGCCGGCCGGTGCGGCGCCCCGGCGACAGGCGCTGAAGGCGTCAGCCCTCCGCCGCGCCCAGGATGAAGGACAGCACGAGCAGGGCCAGCACCGTGGTGGTGATGGCCACGTAGCGCGTGTCCCGCTGCTGCCGGAAGATGAGCAGCGACAGCGCCACGCGCATCACCGGCACCGCCATCATCACCAGCAGTCCGGACATGACGAAGGACTGCCCGCGCGCGGCCATGGCCCCGGCCACCACGTCCGACAGGCCGTGCGGCACCGGGTGCGGCGCGGTGAGGCGCTGCAGGGCCTCCGACGAGACGAGGTAGTCCGGGTGGCGCAGGAAGGTCACCAGCGTGCCCAGCGTCACCAGCGTCAGGCTGGCCAGCACGCCGTAGCGCAGCAAATCACTGATGAGCAGCTCCGGGACGAGCGGTATTGGCTCGGACTCCACCTCCAGCGCGGGGGCGACGACCTGCTCCCCACGCTGCGACTCCGGCCCCTCGCTCATGACACCCACCCCTTGTGCAACATCTCATACGCCACCCACAGCAGCACGAGGACGAAGAGCCCGCGCAGCCAGGTGTTGTTCATCCGCGACATCAGGTGGCGCGAGCCCAGCCACGCGCCCAGCGTGACGCCCACGCACACCGGCCCCGCGATGAACGGGTCGATGTAGCCGCGTGCGAAGTAGACGCCCGCGCTGGCCGCCGCCGTCACGCCAATCATGAAGTTGCTGGTGGCGGTGGACACCTTCAGCGGCAGCCGCATGGCCAGGTCCATGGCCGGCACCTTCAGCGCCCCCGAGCCGATGCCCAGAAGCCCGCTCACCGTGCCCGCCACGTACATCAGCCCCAGCCCCAGCAGCGGCCGGGTGACGCGGTAGGGCACCTCGCGCCCGGAGGCCTCGTCCCAGTAGCTGCCGTGCAGCGCCAGCCGGTCCGCCAGCGCGTCCGCGGGCACCAGCGTCTCTTCATGCGCCTGCATCCGCCGGAGCATGGCCAGCGCCGAGTACGCCATCACGGTGCCGAAGACGAGGTACACCACGCGCCCGGCGACGAGGCCGGCCAGGTACGCGCCGGTGAGCGCGCCCGCCGTGGTGGCCAGCTCCAGGAACATGGCCACCCGCATGTTGGCCATCCTGTCCCGCACGTACGCCGCCGCCGCGCCGCTGGAGGTGGCGATGACGGAGACGATGGACGCCCCCACCGCGTAGTGGATGTCCACCTTCAGCCACAGCGTGAGGACGGGAATCAGGATGAGCCCGCCGCCAATGCCCAGCAGGGAGCCCAGCAGTCCCGCGCCCACGGAGAAGCAGAGGACGACGAGCGTGAAGAGGAAGGGAGTCATCGAAGGCGAGGGCATCCTTCCTCGCTCGCGCCCTTTTTCCAACAAGAGGACGGCGCCTTTCGCGCCGTCCCCCGCCTGCCTGCCCGCTTGCGTCAGCGCCCGTTGGCGACGGAGAGCCACGGGGGCGTAGCGGACTTCGGCCCCGCGGCGTCATTCGCCGAGGGCTCGGCGTCCGTCATGGACGTGCCCCCGCCCAGCTCCCGCAGCAGCGCCTCCCCCACCAGCTCGTCCATGGGGACGAAGCGGCCCTGCGTGGGGCGCCAGGCGTGGACCTGGGCATGGGCGATGTCGAACCACCAGCCATGCAGCCGGAGCGTGCCCGCCGCGAGCCGCTCCTTCACCAGCGGGTACGTCCTGATGTGCTCCAGCTGCTGGAGGACGTTGAGCTGGGAGAGCCGGTCATGCTCCGGCAGCCCCTCGCCCACCGGGCTCCCGGCGCGCAGCGCGCGCAGCGCGCCCTGGCCGTGCGTGAGCCAGTGGGCCAGGTTGGGCGTCTCCGGCCCCACGCCTCCCGCCAGGATGGCCTTCATCGCGCCGCAGCTCGAGTGGCCGCAGATGACCACGTCCTCCACCGGCAGGTGCTGCAGCGAGAACTCCAGCGCCGCGGGCTCGGACTGGTCTCCCGTGGAGTGGCCGTCGGCGTCCGAGGGCGGCACCAGGTTGCCCACGTTGCGGACCACGAACAGGTCTCCCGGGTCCATGGACACGAGCAGGTTCGGCACCACGCGGCTGTCCGCGCAGGAGATGAACAGGCAGTCGGGATACTGGCCCTTGGCCAGCTTCGCGAAGACGTCGCGGTACCCCGGACGGGCGTTGAGCTGGAAGTCGAGCAGACCACGGATGAGCTTCTTCACTGTGCACCTCCAGAAACGAGATTGTTCGAAGAGACCCGCTCGGCCAGGGCCGACGCGGCCGACCTGCGGGTGCCCTTGTGGGTCCAGATCTCCTCCAGCGACTCACTGCTCACGCTGCCGCCCGTCTTGCGGTGCGTGTCACACCAGTTCTCCAGGGCCTCGTGCCCGGAGTGGTCCAGCGTCTCCAGCGCCAGGTCCAGCTCCACCCGCGCGCCGGTGGGCACCTGCGCCAGCGCCGTGGACAGCCGCGGCACGCCCACGAAGGTGAGCGCACCCGACACGCTGACCTGATACGCCTCGCCCTTCTTGCGCACGTCCACGCGGACGCTGCCCAGGTGCCACAACAGCCGCAGCATCGCCACGAGCAGCCCCAGTCCGATGCCCGCCAGCAGGTTGATGCCGACGACGCCCGCGACGGTGACGAGGTAGACGGGCAGCTCGCCGCGGTGGTGCAGCTCACGGATGTGGTCCACGTTCACCAGCTTCACGCCGACCACCACGAGCAGGCCGGCCAGCACCGTCAGGGGCACCAGGCCCGCGACGGAGCCCAGCAGCGTGACGAAGAGCAGCAGCCACACGCCGTGCATGAAGCCAGACATCCGCGTCTTCGCGCCGGCACCGACGTTCGCCGCGCTGCGCACGATGACGCCGGAGATGGGCAGCCCACCGACGAGGCCGGACACGGTGTTCGCCAGCCCCTGCGCGAACAGCTCCTTGTCCAGGTTGGCGCGCGGCCCCGAGTGCATCTTGTCCGTGGCCACCGCGCACAGCAGCGACTCCGCGCTGGCCACCAGCGCCAGCGACAGGACGGCGCCCGCGAACACGCCCCAGTTACCCTCGGGCAGCGACGGGAGCTGGAAGTTGCCCAGCAGGTTCTCCGGCAGCTGCACGCGCGTCACATCCGCGCCCCACAGCGCCGCCACCGCCGTGGCGCCCACCACGGCCACCAGCGGGCCGGGCACCGCCTTCAGCCGCTTCACCGGCATCACCTGCCACAGCACGAGCAGGCCAATGGTCAGCAGCCCCAGCATCGCCGCAGGGCCATGCAGGTCCGCCAACTGCCCCGGCAGCTCCTTCAGGTTCTGCCACGCGCTGGACTGCGGCGCGCCGCCCAGGACGATGTGCACCTGTCCCAGGACGATGAGGATGCCGATGCCCGCCAGCATGCCGTGGATGACGGCCGGGGAGATGGCCAGCGCCGCGCGCGCCACCTTCAGCCCGCCCAGGAGCATCTGCAGCACCCCCGCCGCCGCGACGACGGCGAACGTCGTCGTCAGCCCCAATTGTTGAATGAAACCGAAGACCATCACCGCCAGCCCGGCCGCGGGCCCGCTCACCTGGAGCGGCGCGCCACCGAACAACCCGACCACCAGCCCTCCCACCACGCCGGCAATCAGGCCGGAGATGATGGGCGCGCCCGACGCGAGCGCGATGCCCATGCACAGGGGCAGGGCCACCAGAAAGACCACCAGGGAGGCAGGCAGGTCCGCGACGAGCGACTTCCATGCGGCCGCTCCATTCCCAGGACTCTTCAACTTCTCCATCACACCTCCACGAGAAGGCGCCATGACCTGGCGCACACAGTGCTCGTGGGCCTTCGCAACATGCGTGCCGACGCGTTGGCCCCTCGCGTCAGAGGGGGCGCTGTCGGCAGGGGGCGGAGGGGGATGAAAGCTTTTTGAAGTGGCGGTCCGGGCGCTGAAAGAATCTTGAATGCCCGGTCGGCGTCACTCCTCGCCGAGTCGGCGGAGGAAGGTGGGGTACGACAGCCCGAGCGCCCGGGCGGCCTCCATCCTCCGTCCGTCGAGCCGGCCGAGGACGTGGCGGACGTAGAGGCGCTCCACCTCCTCCAGCGGGCGGGGCGGGCCCGGTACCACGAAGGCGTCCGGGTCCGTCGGGGACGGCGCGGCGTCACCGCGCGGCTCCAGCGCCTGCAGCTCCAGGGCGGGCCCCGTCTCCAGCACCAGCGCGCGCTCCAGCACGTTGCGCAGCTCGCGCACGTTGCCCGGGAAGGGGTAGCGCTCCAGCCGTTTGACGGCCGCGGGCGAGAAGCCCACGGGCCTGCGCCCCAGCTCGGCGCACAGCTCCGCCACCAGCGACTCCGCCAGCGGCAGCACGTCCTCGCGCCGCTCGCGCAGGGGCGGCAGCTCCACCCGGAAGACGCTCAGGCGGAAGTAGAGGTCCTCGCGGAAGCGGCCCTCGGCCACCTCGCGTGTGAGGTCGCGGTTGGTGGCGGCCACCACGCGCGCGGTGCTCTGCAGCTCCACGGTGCCACCCAGGCGGCGGAACGCCCCCTGGTCCAGGAAGGTGAGCAGCTTCGCCTGGAGGCCGAGCGGCAGCTCGCCGACCTCGTCGAGGAAGAGCACGCCGCCATTGGCCACCTCCACCAGGCCGCGCCGGGCCGCGCGCGCGTCGGTGAAGGCGCCGCGCTCGTGGCCGAACAGCTCACTCTCCACCATCGTCGCGGGCAGCGCCGCGCAGTTGACGTGGACGAAGGGCCCCTGGCCTCCGCGCAGGGCGTGCAGGTGACGGGCAATCACCTCCTTGCCCACCCCCGTCTCGCCCAGCAGCAGCACCGCGCTGCGCGGCGCCGTCGCGATGCGCTCCAGCATCTGCAGCGCGGCCGACATCGCCGGAGAGCGGGGACGCAAGAGCCGGTGCCGGCCGCCCAGCTCGCTCTCCGCCTGCCGCAGCCGCTCGTGCAGTTGCAGGTCCGCGGCGGCCCGGCGCGCGCGCAGCACCAGGTCGTCCAGCTCCACCGGCTTGGACAGGTAGTCGCGCGCGCCCGCCTTGATGGCCTCCACCGCGTTGGCGATGTCCCCGTGCGCCGTCACCAGCAGCACGGAGGTGTCCGGGAACTGGGTGCGCAGCTCGGGGAGGAAGTCGATGCCGTCCCCGTCGGGCAGGCGCCTGTCCAGCACCACCACGTCCGGCGCCTCGCGGGAGAGGGCCGCGCGCGCGTCGTGGAGCGAGTGCGTCGTCGTCACCCGGAAGCCTTCCTGCCGGAGCACTGACGCGGCCAGCGCGGCGAAGGTCCGGTCATCGTCCACCAGCAGCAGATGGGTGCTCATGGCGTGCGCTCCAGGGGCAGCCGAAGCGTGAAGCGGCTGCCCTGCGGACGGCGGAGATAGGTCAGGCTTCCCCCATGAGCTTCGACGGAGGAGCGTGCCATGGGCAACCCCAGGCCGATTCCCTTCGCCCGGCCCGTCGCGAAGGGCTCCCACAGGCGCGGCTCGAGCCCGGGGTCCACGCCTCCCGCGTTGTCCTCCACCACCAGCACCCCCTCCTCGCCTTCCCGCGTCAGGCTCACCGACACCCACGGCTCGGTCCGCAGCCCCGTGTCCCGGGCCACCGCGCCCGCCTCCACCGCGTTGCGCACCAGGTTGTCGATGGCGCTCACCAGCAGCGCCGCATCCCCCTGCACCATCAGCCCCTCCTCCAGCGACGTCCGAAGCTCCACCACCTCGGACTCGGGCAGCATGCTCACCGCCTGCAGGGCGTCCTGCGCCAGCAGCCTCAGCTCGCAGCTGCGGCGCAGCGCGGCCCGGGGCGAGCCGAAGGACAGCAGTGAGCGCGCCAGGTGGCCCAGGCGCTCGACCTGCGAGCGCAGTGCCCGGACGGGCAGCTCGCTGCCCGCGGCGGTGTGCCGCAGCACGGAGAGCGCGGCCTGGATGCCATTGAGGGCGTTCTTCACCTCGTGCGCGATGAGCGCCGCGGCCGTGCCCAGGGCCGCCATCGTCTCCTGCCGCCGCAGCCGGTCCTCGGCCGCGAGCAGGGAGCGGTAGGAGCGACGGAAGAGGAGGATGAGCACCACCAGCGTGCTGACGAGCAGCGCGACGTGGAAGGCCAACTGCCGGAGCAGCCGCGCGCGCAGGTCCGCCGTGGCGGTCTCCTCCTCCAGCACCACCAGCAACAGCCCGCTCCGCCCCACCCAGGCCGCCGCGCCCACCAGCGGGTTGCCGGAGAGGTTCAGCGGCCCGGGTACCTCCGCGAGCGCCCGCAGCCGCTCCGACGCCTCCGGCGGGCTCGCGCCCCGGGGGGATGGCAGCAGGAACCGCCCGCGCTCGTCCATCAGCAACTGCGTCGTCCCCGCGGTGGTCCGTGTGGGCAGCGCCCCGGCCCGCACCTCGCCCATGAGCACCCCGCGCAGCCTGCCGCTGCCCATCATGGGAACGGCCACGACGAGCGGCCCGCCCTCGCGCTCGAGCAGGTCAATCTCCGGCGCGTGCCGCTCCACCATCCGCCGGAACCAGGGGCGCTGCGTCACCGGCGAGTCCCCCAGCGACATGCCGGGAGGGTCGCTCCACAGCCGCTTGCCGTCGGGCCCGAGCAGCGCCACGCCCTCCGAGAAGAGGGACGAGTGGTAGAAGGCGCTGTCGAGCAGCGCCTCCTCCGCCGGCGAGGTGCCGTCCTCCGGGAAGAGCGCGGGGTGCCCCGAAACGCGGGCCAGCTCCGCCTCCAGCACGCCCAGGTGGACGCTCAGCGCATCCGCCTGCACCCGGGCCATGCTCGACAGACGGGTGAGCAGCTCCTCGCGCGCGCGGCGCACGTCCTCGACGTAGCCGATGACGGGGCTCGTCAGCGCGAGGAGTCCCACCAGGCCCAGGCCGAGCAGCGCGGAGCGGCCGCCCCGCCGCTGCTCATGCGCCAGCTCCCCGGGCGTGGGGGTGAGCGAGGGAACCGGTGGCGGGGGTGGGAGCTGAGGGTCCATGGGTGTGAGACGGAGATCTACACCGGAGCCGCGAACTCCATCCCAACTGTCTTCCCCGGAACCTCACGCAGTTGTTGCAGACGCGTCACGCGGCGGAAAACCGGTACGCGCACATTGCGTGCGTCATGTCCCATGTCCTCATCGTCGACGACGAGCAAGACCTCGCGGAGCTGATCGACTTCAACCTGCGCGGCGCGGGCTTCACCACGCGCGTCGCCCACACCGGCGAGGTCGCCCAGGCCGCCGCCCGCGAGCAGAAACCAGACCTGGTGCTCCTGGATTTGATGCTGCCGGACATGTCCGGCATGGACGTCTGCCGGCAACTCCGCGCCTCCACCCTGACGCGCGACGTCCTCATCGTCATGCTCACCGCCAAGGGCGAGGAGGCGGACCGCATCCGCGGCTTCGAGGCGGGCGCGGATGACTACGTCGTCAAGCCCTTCAGCGTGCGCGAGCTGGTGCTGCGCCTCAAGGCCATCCTCCGCCGCGGCAGCACGCCCGCGGACGGCGTCGCGCCCCGCATCATCGGCGCCCTCAAGCTGGACGTGGGCGCCCACCGCTTCTACGTCGAGGGCAAGGAGGTGCAGCTCACCGCGCTCGAGTTCCGCCTCCTGGAGTACCTGATGACGCGGCCGGGCCGCGTCCAGACACGAGACCAGCTCCTCGAGGAGGTCTGGGGCCTGTCCTCCTCCCTGGAGACCCGCACCATCGACACGCACGTCATGCGCCTGCGCGACAAGCTCGGTCCGGCGCGCGCGCTGCTGGAGACGGTGCGCGGGGTCGGCTACCGCATCATCGACCCCTCCGCCGCGTGACGCCCGTCACACGTTCGTGATGCACGTTCACCCATTTGTGACAGGCGGGACGCGAAAAGGCCACACGGGACCCATAGATCGCCACGCGCCGTAACACACCGGAGCCCCCACAACCCATGCGCAATCTCCTCGTTGCATTGCTCACCCTGACCTCCAGCGCGGCCCTGGCCCAGGCTGCGGAGCCCCAGCCCGGCACGGCCGACGCGACGCCCCCCGCCACCGAGACGCCCGCGACCGCCGAGGCCCCCGCGGAGCCCACCGTCGATGAGCGGATGACCACCACCGAGGGCAAGGTCTCCTCGCTGGAGGAGCAGAACATCGAGACGAAGAACGACCTGTCCGCGCTCAAGAAGCTGAAGATCTCCGGCTACGTCCAGGCCCGCTACCAGTACCAGGAGCCCCTGGACGACACCGGCACGGGCGGCTTCAGCCGCTTCGGCGTGCGCCGTGGCCGCCTCAAGACGACCTACACCACGGACTGGGCGCAGATGATGCTGCAGATCGACGCGGTGCCCGACACCGGCGTGACGGTCCGCGACGCCGAGGCCACGCTCTACATCCCCGGGACGAAGCAGCAGATGGCCCTCACCCTGGGCCAGATGAAGTGGCCCTTCGGCTACGAGGCCGTGCAGTCGTCCAGCGACCGCGAGATTCCCGAGCGCAGCCGCGTCATCCGCGCCTTCCTCCCCGACGAGCGGGACCGCGGCGCGAAGTTCTCCAGCCGGTTCTACAAGGGCCTGCTGAACGTCGCCGTCGGCGCCTTCGACGGCAACGGCATCTTCAACCAGGGCTTCATCGGCACGGACAACGACAAGGAGAAGGACGTCATCGGCCGCGCCGGCTTCGACATGAAGTGGCTCTCCGGTGGCGTCTCCGGCTGGTATGGCCACACCCTGGGCCGCAAGCCCACGGACACCTACCGCGTCGCGTATGACCGCAACCGCATCGGGCTGGACGCGCAGATGTACCTGGACGTGCTCCCCTTCGGCGGCACCGCCATCAAGGGCGAGTACATCAACGGCACGACGTACTCGAAGAGCTCGGGCAGCACGAAGGTGGATCAGCTCGGCGTGCCGGCCAGCGGCTGGTACGGGCTGGTGGTGCAGAACGTGGGCCTGACGGACGCCGTCGCCGTCCGCTACGACTACTTCGACCCCGAGAACGGCCGCCCCAACCTCGAAACCCCCGAGCACAAGCCCGGCCCCAACAACTCGGTGGGCACGCTCGCCGTCGCCCTGCTCCACTACTTCTCGGAGAACCTCAAGGCCACCGTCGCCTACGAGCTGCCGATGACGGCCGCGCCCGGCACCGCCGAGGACCCGCACGACAACCTGCTCACCCTCCAGCTCCAGGCCCGCTACTAGGCCTGCTCCCACCAACCGCAACTCGGAGAGACCACAATGAAGACCTTCCTCAAGTCACTCGTCGCGGTGTTCCTGCTGGCAGTGCCCCTGGCCGCCCAGGCGGGCAACGTCACCGTGAAGGGCTCGGACACCATGGTCATCCTCGGCCAGCGCTGGGCCGAGGAGTTCATGAAGAAGACCGCCGCCACCAAGGTGCAGGTGACGGGCGGCGGCTCCGGCACCGGCCTGGCGGCCCTGCAGAACGGCACCACGGACATCGCCATGTCCAGCCGCGAGATGAAGGACGCCGAGGGCGAGAAGCTGCGCACCCGCTACAACACCACCGGTGTGGAAATCGCGGTGGCCAAGGACGGCGTCACCTTCTACGTCAACGGCTCCAACCCGGTGAACTCGCTCACCATGGAGCAGCTGCGCGGCATCTACCTGGGAGACATCACCAATTGGAAGGAAGTGGGCGGCCCGGACGCGCCCATCGTCGTCTACTCCCGTGAGAACTCCTCCGGCACCTACGTGTTCGTGAAGGACAACGTCCTCAACGGCGAGGACTACACCTCCTCCGCCCAGACGCTGCCCGGCACCGCCGCGGTGGTGAACGCCGTCGCCAAGGAGAAGAACGGCATCGGCTACGGCGGCGCCGCGTACGCCAAGGGCATCAAGGAGCTGAAGGTCAAGAAGGGCAACGAGGAGATCGCCCCCACCGCGGAGAACATCAAGAACGGCAAGTACCCGCTCTCGCGCGACCTCTACTTCTACCTGCGCAACAAGCCCTCTGGCGAGGTCAAGGCCTTCATCGACTTCGCCCTCTCGGCCGAGGGGCAGGCCATCGTCACCAAGGTCGGCTACTTCCCCGTGAAGTAGTACCGGCGTCACACGATTGTCACGCGAGGCCCTGACGCACATGGATAGACAGGTGGTCATGCAGCAGGGCCTCACGGAAACCTTGGCAGTGCCGCGGCTGTCCGCGGCCGCGCGGCGCCGACAGCTCCGGGAGAAGGTCATCGCGGGCTTCGTCACGCTGGTGGCCTTCACCGGCATCGCCGCCCTCGTGCTCATCATCGTCTTCGTGGCCAAGGAGGCGCTCGCGCTCTTCCTGGAGCCCGAGGCCCGCCACGAGGCCAGCCTCTCCAAGATGTTCCTGCCGCAGGTGGTGCGGCAGGGGAAGCCGCCCGCCTTCGTCTGGCAGCCGGTCTCCAATATCCCCAAGGTCAGCATGATTCCGCTGTTCATCGGGACGCTGAAGACCACCGTCGTCTCCATGCTGGTGGCCGTCCCCGTGGGCGTCTTCGGCGCGCTCTACGCCGCCGAGTTTGCCCCCCGCCGCCTGCGCGAGCTGCTCAAGCCCGTCATCGAATTGCTGGCGGGAATTCCCTCCGTGGTGCTGGGCTTCTTCGCGCTGATGGTGATGGCCACCGTGCTGCAGGAGGCGTTCGGCCTGCACACCCGGCTCAACGCGCTGGTGGCCGGCATCGGCCTGGCGCTGGCCATCGTCCCCGTCATCTTCACCGTGGCCGAGGACTCGCTCACCGCGGTGCCGCGCAGCTACCGAGAGGCTTCCCTGGCGCTGGGAGCCACCCCGTGGGAGACGGCGTGGAAGGTGGTGCTCCCCGCGGCGGCTCCCGGAATCCTCGCCGCGTGCGTGCTGGGCTTCGGGCGCGCCATCGGCGAGACGATGATCATCCTCATGGCGTCCGGTAACGCGGCCATCGTCTCCGCCAGCCTGGGCGACTCGGTGCGCTCGCTGTCGGCCACCATCGCCGCGGAGATGGGCGAGGTGGTGGTGGGCAGCCCCCACTACTCCCTCCTCTTCTTCATCGGCGTGCAGTTGTTCCTCTTCACCTTCGTCCTCAACATGCTCGCGTCCACCTGGACGAAGAAGGTCATCAAGCGCCTGACGGGGAGTGCCTCGTGACGTACCGCATGCGCCGCGCGGTGGGGCTGTTCCTGACGACGCTCACCGGCCTGGCCGCCTTCCTCATGGTGGGCATGCTGGTCCTCATCCTCCTGGACGTGGTCGCCAACGGCGCCAGCCACGTCACCTGGACGTTCCTCACCCAGCCGCCGAGCGACGGCATGATGGGCGGCGGCATCTTCCCCGCCATCGTCGGCACCGCCGCGCTCACCCTGCTGATGACGCTGGCGGTGATGCCGGTGGGCGTGCTCACCGCCGTCTACCTCCACGAGTACGCCCCGCCGGGCTCGCGCCTCGCGGCCTGGGTGCGCGTCGCCGTCGTGAACCTGGCCGGCGTGCCCTCCATCGTCTTCGGCCTCTTCGGCCTGGGCTTCTTCATCCTCTTCGTCGGCCAGGGCATGGACCGCGTGCTGGGCTACGAGGAGATGCACTGGGCGCAGCCGGGCATCCTCTGGGCGTCGCTCACCCTGGCGGTGCTGACGCTGCCGGTGGTCATCGTCTCCACCGAAGAGGCCCTGCGCGCGGTGCCGCTGGACCACCGCACCGCGAGCCTCGCGCTGGGGGCCACCCAGTCCCAGACGCTGGTGCGGGTGGTGCTGCCGGGCGCGCTGCCGGGCATCCTCACCGGCGCGGTGCTGGCCATCTCCCGCGGCGCGGGCGAGGTGGCGCCCATCCTCTTCACGGGCGCGGCCTACTTCCTCCCGGATCTGCCCAGCCACCTCAACTCGCAGTTCATGCACCTGGGCTACCACACGTACGTGCTGGCCACGCAGTCACCGGACGTGGAGGCCACCCGCCCGCTGCTGTACGCGACGGTGCTGGTGCTGCTGCTGCTCACCTTCGCCCTCAACCTCGTCGCGGTCATCATCCGGACGCGCACGCGCCGCAAGGCCGCCGGCGCCCACTGAGAGACGGTACGCCTTCCATGTCCCTCCAGCCCCATGCCCCGCGCGCGAAGATGGAGTCGCGGGAGTTGACGCTCCGCTACGGCACCAAGACGGCCATCAACAAGGTCTCCCTGGCCATCCTCGAGCGGCGGGTGACGGCGCTCATCGGCCCCTCCGGCTGCGGCAAGTCCACCTTCCTGCGCTCGCTCAACCGGATGAATGACCTGATTCCGGGCACCAACCACACGGGCGCCATCCTCCTGGACGACACGGACATCCACGACCGCAGCGTGGACGTGGTGGACCTGCGCCGCCGCGTGGGCATGGTGTTCCAGAAGTCCAACCCCTTCCCCAAGAGCATCTTCGAGAACGTGGCCTACGGCCTGCGCGTGGGGGGCATGAAGGACAAGGCGGAGCTGGCGGCCCGGGTGGAGAAGTCCCTGCGCGGCGCGGCCCTCTGGGACGAGGTGAAGGACCGCCTCAACGAGAGCGCCCTCGGCCTGTCCGGCGGCCAGCAGCAGCGCCTGTGCATCGCCCGCGCCATGGCCGTGGAGCCCGAGGTGCTGCTGATGGACGAGCCCGCCAGCGCGCTGGACCCCATCGCCACCGCGAAAATCGAAGAGCTCATCCACGAGCTGAAGGCGCAGTACACCATCGCCATCGTCACCCACAACATGCAGCAGGCCGCGCGGGTGTCGGACCGGACGGCTTTCTTCTACATGGGCGAGCTGGTGGAATGCGGGGGCACGGAGCAGATCTTCACCAACCCTCGCGAGAAGCGCACCGAGGACTACGTCACCGGCAAGTTCGGGTGAGTGGACGAGCGGAAGAAGGGACACGGGAGATGGCGGCGACCCATACGGACAAGGCCTTCGAGCAGGACCTGAGGGACCTGCGGGAGAAGCTCCTCGCGATGGGGGCCAAGGTGGAGAACCTCATCGCGCAGAGCATGAAGGCCCTCACCGAGCGCGACAGCGCGCTCGCGGAGAAGGTCGTCGCGGCGGACAAGGACGTCAACCGCCTGGAGGTGGAGATCGACGAGCTGTGCCGTCGCATCCTCGCCCTGCGCCAGCCGGCCGCGAGCGATTTGCGCCTCATCACCACCGCGCTGAAGATCGTGACGGACCTCGAGCGCATCGGTGACCTGGCCGTCAACATCGCCGAGCGCTCCATGGACCTGAATCAGGTCCCCCCGCTCGCGCCCTACGTGGACACGCCCCGGCTGGCGGAGCTGGCCCAGCAGCAGGTGAAGCGGTCCCTGGACGCCTTCGTCTCCGGTGACGTGACGAAGGCGGAGGAGGTGCTCCAGGGTGATGACCTGCTCGACGCCCTCTTCCTGAAGATCTTCAACGAGCTCCTCGCGTACATGATGGAGGACTCGAAGAACATCCGCCGGGCCACCGCGCTGATGTTCATCGCCAAGCACCTGGAGCGCATCGGCGACCACGCGATGAACGTGGCGGAGATGGTGGTCTACATGGTGCGCGGCAAGGACATCCGCCACCCGCGCAGCCGCAACCTCACCGACTAGCCAGACGGCTTCACCGGGGCGTCACACCGAATTGCCCCGGGCGCCGCGAGTGCTCCGCGGGCCTGACGCGAGCCACCTCTAGCGTGCCACCCAGGTCGCGCAATGCCTGCGCGCCGACTCTGGGGACTGCCCGCGAATGCTGCCCGCCTCCGGCCTCCTGCTGCTCGCCGCCCTCTTCGGCCTCACCGCCCTCTTCATCCAGTACCTCTTCGTGCTCCGGCACCGGCGCGACGCGCCCCGCGTCCTCCCCGCGGGCGCGCCCCGGCCCGGCCTCTCCATCCTCAAGCCGCTATGCGGCGTGGACGATGACCTGGAGGCGAACCTGGAGCAGTTCGCCCGGCTCGACTACGCGGGCGACTACGAGGTGGTGCTGGGCGTGAAGGACACCCGGGACGCGGCCTTCGCGGTGGCGCGGGCGGCGGTGGCGCGGTGGCCGGACCGCATGCGCCTGGAGTTGCAGGAGGGCGAGCCGGGGCTGAACCCGAAGGTGAACCAGCTCATCACCCTGGCGGACCGGGCGCGCCACGACGTGCTGGTCATCAGCGACAGCAACACGCGCGTGGCGCCGGGTTACCTGGAGGAACTGGCCGCGGCCTTCGCGGACCCGCGGGTGGGCTGCGTGACGCACCCGGTGGCGGGGCTGGGAGAGAAGAGCTTCGGCTCGCTGCTGGACAACCTCTACCTGGCTTCCAGCGCGGCGGCGGGGATGATTGCCGCCAAGCGCTGCGCGGACCAGGACATCGTCGTGGGCAAGTCCATGGCGCTGCGCCGCGCGGACGTGGACGCGCTGGGCGGCTTCTTCTCCGTGAAGGACGTGCTGGCGGAGGACTTCGTCATCGGCCAGTGGGTGACGCGCAAGCTTGGCAAGCGCGTGGTGGTGGCGCGCACGCCGGTGTTCAACGTGTCGCTGCGCAAGAGCGTGAAGGCCTTCTTCCAGCGCTACCTGCGCTGGAGCGTCATCCACCGCACGGCGGTGTCTCCGGCCACGTACCTGGCCCAGTCGCTCCTGAACCCGGCGCCGCTGGCCGTGCTGGGCGCGCTGCTCGCACCCTCCCCCACGACGGGCATGGTGGCCATGGCGGTGGTACTGGGCAAGGTGGCGGTGGACCTGGCCACGTGCCGCGCGCTGCGCGCCGAAGCGCTTCCCTGGGACGCGGTGCCGGGGGTGCTCGTGAAGGACGCGCTGCTCTTCGCGGCCTGGTGGCACGGCGTCTTCTTTCGCACGGTGGACTGGCGCGGCACGAAGCTGCGCGTGGCGCCGGGCACCCGGCTGGTGCCGGCGCGTGCCCCCGCCTCTGTTCCCGAGCACACGCTTCACGCGCGTGAGGAGTTGCTGGTGGGCGAAGTCGTGAGCTGACGCACGACTGTCGCAAAGCACTTGCTAGCCATTCACCAGAAGGCCCTGATGCCGCCGCGAGGAATGCCTATCTACAAGGGCATGCCTGTCCGAACGCTGGCACATCTGTCCGATCTCCACCTGGACCTGACCCCCGAGAGCGATGCGGCGGGCCGCGCGCTGATGGGAGCGCTCCAGGCCAGCGCCGTGGACCACGTGGTGGTGACGGGGGACCTGACGCACCAGGGCATGAGCGCGGAGTATCAGCGCTTCCGCGAGCTCTTCGCGCCGCTGCTGGACGAAGGCCGGCTCACCTTCATCCCCGGCAACCATGACCGCCCCGGCGACGACGCGGGAAGTCAGTGGATGGCGGGCCAGAAGGTGCGCGTGGTGGAGCAGCCGGGGCTGTACTTCGTCTGCGTGGACTCCACCGGCCCTCACAACCGCAACTACTTCGCGAGCCACGGAGAGCTGTCCCGTGCCGAACTGGACGCGGTGGACACTGCCCTGGCCGCGGCGCCGCGCGGGACACTGACGGCGGTGCTGGTGCACCACCACATCCTGCCGCTGCCCGAGGAGAGCTTCCCGGAGCGACTGGCCACGATGCTGGGCTGGCCCCACGCGGCGGAATTGCCCGTGGGCGCGGAGTGGGTGTCGCGGCTGCAGGGGCGGTGTGACCTGGTGCTGCACGGCCACCGGCACATCCCCGGCGAGCGGATGCTGGAGTCGGAAGCGGCGCGACCACTGCGCATCTACAACGCGGGCAGCTCCGCGGACCTGGGGCGCTTCCGCGTGTTCCAGCACCAGGCCGGCCGGCTGCTCGGCGAGCCGGCGTGGTGCCGGGCCACGATGTCGGAGCGCCCCCGCACCGCGAGCCACAACGTGCGCCCCGCATTGCAGTACCTCGTCGGACAGCTCGGCATCGCGTTGTTCTAGCGCCCGCCCGCCCGCTCTCCCGGCAGGCGCCATTTCAGCGCCTGGTGTGAATGATGGACGCGTTCAGCGGCGTTCATCTCCTGTCGGGGGAGGATGATTGGCGCGACTCGCAACGGATGATGGCGCACGGAAGGTCCTGGTCGTCGATGACGACGCGGACTGGCGGGAGTTTCTCCGGCTCAGTCTGGAGGACCTTGGCTATGAGACTTTCGAAGCCGCGGATGGACAGGAAGCGCTGGACACGCTGAGGCGGGGTGACCGCTACGGGGTGATGCTGCTGGACCTCAACATGCCCGGCCTGAGCGGGCTGGAGGTCGTGGAGCGGCTGCCGCGCGGCCCCCATCCCCGCATCGTGTTCCTCACCTCGGCGGCGGCGCAGGACGTGGGCAGCGCCCTGCTGTCCGGTCCGCACTACTACCTGCCCAAGGGCGCGAGCCGGGATCAACTGTCGCTCCTCTTGCAGTCACTTGGTGAGTGAGCGGCCAGCCCGCGACGGTTAGGGTAGAGGGCCCCTGAGAGGAGGGCCGTCATCGTCACCGAGCTCGTCATCATCCTGCTGCTGGTCCTGGGCAATGGCATCTTCGCCGGAGCCGAGCTGGCGGTGCTCTCCATGCGGCGCACGCGGCTGCGGGAGCTGATGGACGAGGGCAGCGGCTCGGCGAAGGCGGTGGAGAAGCTCCGGGGAGACCCCGAGCGCTTCCTGGCCACGGTGCAGATCGGCATCACCGTCATCGGCGCCACCGCGGCGGCCTTCGGCGGCGCGAGCATGGCCACCCGGCTGGGCGGCGTGCTGGCGCGACTGGGACTGCCGGAGCAGCAGGCGGACGACGTGGCCCTGGCGGCGGTGGTGGCCTTCGTCTCGTACCTCTCACTGGTGCTGGGCGAGCTGGTGCCCAAGTCGCTCGCCCTGCGCGCGGGTGAGCGCTATGCGCTGCTCATCGGCCGGCCGCTGCATGGGCTGTCGTGGCTGATGCGACCGGTGGTGTGGTTCCTCACGGCCAGCTCCAACGTGGTGCTGCGGCTCTTCGGAGACCGGACGAACTTCACGGAAGGCCGGCTGTCGGCGGAGGAGCTGCAGCAACTGGTGGAGGAGGCCGCGAAGCAGGGCACCCTGGACCCGCACGCGGGCGAGATTGCGTCGCGAGCCTTCGAGATGGGCGACCTGACGCTGGGCGAGCTGATGGTGCCGCGCGAGCACATCGTCGCGCTGCGGCGGCACTCGAGCGCGGAGGAGATCCGCCAGGTGCTGCTGGAGCACGGCCACTCGCGCATGCCGGTGTACGAAGGCTCGGTGGACAACATCGTCGGCTACGTCATCGCCAAGGACCTGCTCGGCGTGGCGTGGGAGGGCAACCTCATCGTCCTGGAGGACGTGATGCGGCAGCCCTTCTTCCTCGTGGAGTCCATGCGCGCCATGGACGCGCTGAAGGAGCTGCAGAAGCGGCGCATGCAGCTGGCGGTGGTGGTGGACGAGCGCGGCGGCGTGGCGGGACTGGTGACGGTGGAGGACCTCGTGGAGGAGCTCGTCGGGGACATCCTCAGCGAGTCAGAGACGCCCGAGGAGCTGGTGACGCGCGAGGGCCCGACCACGGCGCTGGTGCAGGCCTCGGCGGCGCTGCGCGACGTCAACCGCGCGCTGGGGCTGGAGCTGGATGAGGACCAGGACTACTCGACGGTGGCGGGGCTGTGCATTGCACTCGCGGGCGGCGCCATCCCGGAGCCGGGGACGCGGCTGAAGGCCGAGGGCGGCCTGGTGGTCGAGGTGCTGGAGTCCTCGCCTCGGCGCGTGCGCACCGTGCGCTTCCACCTGCCGCAGCAACCGCAAGCGGAGGCGTAGGCCTGGAAATGAAGGAGGGCCGGAGGCCCGTGGAGGCTTCCGACCCTCAGTCACTCCTCGGGGTGAGGAGCAGACTCGCGCCTACGGTGCGGTCGGAGTCGCCGTAGCCGTCGCGGCGTCTCCATATCCGGCATTGTTCGACGCCCGGACGGAGAACGTATAGAGCGTGCCGTTCGTCAACCCCGTGATGTCGTAGCTCCCGCCGGTCGGGGCCCACTGGAAGGTGCGGCGCTGCCCACCAGGCTCGCTGATGACCTCGTAATGGTTGATGAGCGACCCTCCGTCGAATGGCGCGTCCCAGCTCAGGCTGACCAAGCCATCCCCGGGCACCGCGCTGAGCGCGACAGGGACGGAAGGACGCGTGTACGGGGTCGCCTGGATGCTCACGGAGCTTCCTTCCCCGCCCTGGCTCAGTGCCGACACACTGTAGCTGTAGGTCGTGCCATTGCGCAGCCCGGTCACCAGGAAGCTCAGGTCAGGCGTGGACCATTCAAGGAACTCGCCTTCGGCCGTGAGCGTGGTCACCCGGTACCTCTCCACCGGGCATCCTCCCTGATCCGTGGGAGGCAGCCAGCGGAGTGTCACCTGCCCATCGCCCTCGTCCGCCACGGGACTGCGGGGCCTGCCCGCCGCCGCACACGGTTTGACCGGAGTGGGCTCGGATGCAACCCCCACCCCGAGGTCATTCCTTGCCACGACGATGAAATGGTAGGTCGTGCCATTGGTGAGCTCGGACACTTCCAGCTGCGTGTCCGTGGTTTCAATGGTCCGCAACACCGTGTCGCCGTCCCTGACAGTCACGGTATAGCCGAGCACCGGCCTTCCGCCGTCGTCCGCCACCGTCCAGCTCAGGTACACCCGCTCGGTGTTGAACCGCGCTGTGAGGGTCGGCGCTCCCGGCACGGACACGGGCGTGACGGCCACGGGACCGGAAGACGGGCCGCCGACGACCGAGTTGTTGGCCGTCACGGTGACCTGATAGCTCCTGCCATTGATGAGGCCGGTGATGGTGGCGGTCCGACCGGATGCCTGCTGCGTGACAACCACCGTCTCGCCCTCACGCACCGTGACGATGTAGCCGGTGATGGGCATGCCGGTGTCCGCCGGCTCCTCCCACGTCACCGTGGTCTGCTTGTCGCCAGGGGTTGCCACGACGTTGCGTGGCGCGCCCGGGATGACCCGGGGCACCACCGCCGCCGAGGCCACCGACACCGGGCCCTCACCGACCGAGTTGGTGGCAGCCACGGTGAACGTATAGCGCACGCCATTGGTCAATCCCGAGACGGTGACGGACGGCGTCGCGCTCCGCTGGGTCTTCGCGATGGAGCCGTCCTGCATGGCTCGAACGACGTAGTCCTGGATGGCGCTCCCACCGTCATTCGTCGGCGCAGTCCAGGTCACCAGTGCATGCCCGTCACCTGGAACCCCCGTGACGGCGGATGGCGCGCCCGGTGCCTGGGCGGTGGGCTTCTGCGGCGTGTCCGATCCGTCACCGCCACCACAAGCGAGTGCTCCGAGAATGGCCAGCAGCCCCAATGCACACGTTACGGCACGGCTCTTCATGAACGCTCACTCCCCGCCGGGAATAAGGACGTCGCACGGCGGAGAGCCGCGAATACTGGAGGAACCGGGAATCCACAAGGGGGCGACAGTGCAGGCGTGGCGCCGCGCGGAGCCTGGGCAGGAGCCCATCCCGAGGCTGGGGCCTGTCCGCATGAGCCCTCCACGTGCGAGTGGGAGACCATGAAAGACGAAGGGCCCGGAACCGGAAGGAGTTCTCCCTCGGTTCCGGGCCCTTGTCTCTGCGCGGGATACAGGATTCGAACCTGTGGCCTTTGGCTCCGGAGGCCAACGCTCTATCCAGCTGAGCTAATCCCGCAGACGACCCTGAACAGCGGGCGACAAGTAGCCGAACTTCCCCGCCGACGCAAGCATGCAATCCCACAACGACTGGAAGGCGGCATCCCTTCCCCTACACCCAGAGGATGCCGCCCTACCGCGAGGACTGCCGCCGACGGCGGGCCCCCCACAGGCAGAGCCCGATGAGCCCCAGCGTGGCCAGCGACGAGCCGCCACCGCCTCCCAGGGAACAGCTCAGGCCACCACCGCGCGAGTCGATCTCCACCGAGGGGATGACCTGGAAGCGCCGCAGCGCGGTGCGCCCGCTCTCGTTCCGGGCCTGGTCCACGGCGTAGGCGCTGACTGAGTGCTCCCCGTTGGGAATCTCTTCGGGCAGCGTGAAGCGCCACTGTCCCGCCTCGTCCACGCTCACCCGCCCCCGCTCGGTCCCATCCACGAAGATGACCACTTCGCTGGCACCGCCCTCGGCACTGCCTCGGAACTGCGGCGTCCGCGTCTCCACCAGGCTGTTCTCTCCCGGGAAGTCCACCGTGGGCAGCGCGGGAGCGGTGTCATCCACCGTCCAGGAGTAGGTCTCGGGGCTCTCGTCCTGGTTGCCCACCTGGTCAACGGCTCGCACCATCAGGGTATGGGGGCCCTCATCCAGCCGCTCGGTGACGAAGGTGCTGTCGCAGGCGAGGAAGTCGGACGCATCGACCTTGCACTCGAAACCCACCCCCGACTCCTCCGAAGCAAACGTGAACCGTGAGTTCTCCGAGCGATCGAACAACTCGGGCCTCGTGAGGATGTTCGTACCGGGACGCGTGGCATCGACCAACCAGCCATGGATGGCGGGCGTCGGGTCGGCATTCCCCGCCTTGTCCACCGCACGCACCTGGAGCAGGTACTGGCCGTCCTGGGTGGCGGAGACCAGATGCGGGCTGGTGCATCTCGCGAAGGGACCATCCACGCCAAGACGGCACTCGAAGCCATCGGGGTTCACTTCCGCCTGCACTTCGAAGGTGAAGGAGACGCTCCGCTCGCGCCCTCGCTCCGCGGGAGCGTCCACGATGCGGGTGCCAGGTGGGGTGACATCGACTGTGAGGTTCCGCGGGACAGAGTTCTCCAGCAGCCCCACGTTGGTCGCTCGGTCGGTCAGCGTGGTTCGGAGGGTGTACTGCTGCTCCGCCACCAGCACGTCGCGCACCTCCCACGTGAGCAGCGGCGTGGTCTCGACCCGCCCGACGACCTGGGTTCCAAGGTAGACGGTGACGAAGCCCTGCTCCAGGGCCGTGCCCCGGATGGTCAGGGTCGTCGTGTTGACGAACTCCTGCGCCGGCTCGCTCACGAGCGGGGACTCCGTGGGCGCCTCGGTATCCACCACCCAGGTATAGAAGGCCCCCGAGGGGTCGCGCTCATCGATCTCGGGGTCGGTATCCACCGCGTACACGTTGAGCGTGTGTGGCCCCTCCCCCACGGGGGGGAACGTGTGCTCGATGACCCGCGTCGTGGGGGTGATGGTCCCACAGGCCACCTCCGCCGCGTCGTCGAGCTTGCACCGGAACGTCACATTCCCCCGGTTCGAGGTGAAGGCGAATTCCGGAACGTTGTCGTTGGTGAGCACGGCGGGCCGGCCGTTGATCTGGGTTGTCACGTCATCGGACTCGACGCGCCAGGCATGGGTCGCCGGCGTGGGGTCCACGTTGCCAGCGGTGTCCACAGCCCGGATGAGCATCTTGTGCAACCCATCCGCGACGCGTCGCTCGTGGTAGTTCGAGGTACAGGGAGGATCGGGCACTTCAGCGGTGGGCAGATCGCCCGGAACGTCGAGCTCACACAGCTGGAAATCCTCACCGTCGACGCTGCACTCGAAGCGGGCGAGATCTACGTCCCCGGAGGTGTAGATGAACTTCGCGTCGAGCAGACTCGTCAGCTCGTCCGGAATGCACCGCGCATGGAACGCGGTGTCCGGCGGCGTGACATCCACCGTCCAGACGTGGCTGGCCGGAGATGCATCCGAGTTGCCCGCCCGATCGACGGCCCTCACCTCCAGGGTGTACGACGTCCCATCCGACAGGTCGCTGAGGACATGGGTTGCGGGGCAGGTGGCCCAGGCCCCGACGTTCGCTCCCGTGGTCACCCGGCACTCGAAGCGGGCGACATCGTTGGCGAGGCTCGTGAAGCCGAAGGCTGCCGTGAGGGAGCTGTTCCGGCTCTGGGGGGGAACGGGCGAGGTCGCTCGAATCCCGGTATCAGGCGCCACGGTGTCGAACGTCCAGGTGTGGCTGGCGGGGCTCTCGTCCACGTTGCCCGCCGTGTCCCGTGCCCGCACCAGCAGCGTGTAGTCGCCATCCGTCGGGGTGCTGGGCGTGTGCGAGCTGGGGCACACGGTGAAGGCCGACCCGTTCAGGCTGCACTGGTACTCGGCCAGGTCCGCTGGCGCGGGGCCGAAGGTGAACGTGATGGGCTGCGATGTCGCCGTCGGCGGCGTGCCCGTGATTCCCGTCTGCGGCCTCGTCAGGTCCACCACCCAGGAGAAGGTGGTGGGCAACGCCGTCTCGTTGCCGGCCTTGTCCACCGCCACCACGGCCAGCGTGTAGCTGCTCTCCGTCAGGCCGGTGAAGAACTTGGAGGCCGCGCAGGGGGCCCAGCCGCCAGCGACGCCTCCCGTGGTCAGCTGGCACTTGAAGCCCACCACGTCCTGCGCGAGGGAGTTGAAGTCGAAGCCCGCGCTGGTGGCGTTGGTGGGGCTCGTCACATGCGCCTGGATGGTGACCGGCGGAGGGGTCGTGTCGAACGTCCAGGTGTGGCTGGCGGGGCTCTCGTCCACGTTGCCCGCCGTGTCCCGTGCCCGCACCAGCAGCGTGTAGTCGCCATCCGTCGGGGTGCTGGGCGTGTGCGAGCTGGGGCACATGGTGAAGGCCGACCCGTTCAGGCTGCACTGGTACTGGTCCAGGTCCGCTGGCGCGGGGCCGAAGGTGAACGTGATGGGCTGCGACGTCGCCGTCGGCGGCGTGCCCGTGATTCCCGTCTGCGGCCTCGTCAGGTCCACCACCCAGGAGAAGGTGGTGGGCAACGCCGTCTCGTTGCCGGCCTTGTCCACCGCCACCACGGCCAGCGTGTAGCTGCTCTCCGTCAGGCCGGTGAAGAACTTGGAGGCCGCGCAGGGGGCCCAGCCGCCAGCGACGCCTCCCGTGGTCAGCTGGCACTTGAAGCCCACCACGTCCTGCGCGAGGGAGTTGAAGTCGAAGCCCGCGCTGGTGGCGTTGGTGGGGCTCGTCACATGCGCCTGGATGGTGACCGGCGGAGGGGTCGTGTCGAACGTCCAGGTGTGGCTGGCGGGGCTCTCGTCCACGTTGCCCGCCGTGTCCCGTGCCCGCACCAGCAGCGTGTAGTCGCCATCCGTCGGGGTGCTGGGCGTGTGCGAGCTGGGGCACATGGTGAAGGCCGACCCGTTCAGGCTGCACTGGTACTGGTCCAGGTCCGTCGGCGCGGGGCCGAAGACGAACGTGATGGGCTGCGACGTCGCCGTCGGCGGCGTGCCCGTGATTCCCGTCTGCGGCCTCGTCAGGTCTACCTCCCAGGAGCGACTGGCCGCTGTCGCCGTCTCGTTGCCAGCCTTGTCCACCGCCACCACGGCCAGCGTGTAGCTGTTCTCCGTCAGGCCGGTGAGGACGTGGGTCTCCAGACAGGGGGCGTAGTTCCCGACAGTTCCGCCGGTGGTCAGCCGGCACTTGTAATGGTCGACGTCGTTGGCAAGGCTGGTGAAGCGGAATGCCGCGGTGGTGGCATTGATGCGAGGCGGAGGGGGCGTGGGCGCGCTCGTGGCAATCGCCACGTCCGGCAGCGTCCGCTCCACCTCCCAGGTAAGAATGGCGGGCGTGGGGTCCACGTTGCCCGCAGTGTCCCGCGCGCGGGCCTTGAGCGTGTACGTGCCGGTGCTGGCGGTGGGAAAGCTGAGGCTGCCCGGACAGGGCCCGTAGCTGTCCGCGCCATTGTTGAAGTTGACGCTGCACTCCAGCGTGCACCGGCTATTCGTGTTGCAGTTCAGCCGGTCGGACTCGAGCCCCTCGACCGCGAAGCTCACGTTGGTGGCATTGGTGGGGGAGCTCACGTTGGTCGTCAGGTTCGTATCCGGTGGGAGCGTATCGACCCGGATCGTGAGGGCATTTCCCAGTGGCCCCTGAAGGCCCTGGATCTCCGCCGCGGCCTTGAGGATGGTGGTCCCCTCCGCCAGAGGCACGTCTACGGAGTACTGCCCGTTGGAGCCAGTCACGGTACGGGCCACTGGCCGGCTTGACGAGGTCAGCGAGCCCGCGGTGTCCACGGGGTAGATCAGCACCCCCACGCTCACGGGCCCCGTCCCCGTCAGGGTGGGCGTCGCGTCATTCGTCGGGGTGGAGCCGCTGAGCGAAGGCGCGGTGATGACGGTCTGCATACCGTCGGCGATGAAGGTCACGGCCCCCGTGTAGGGATACGCATTGACCAGGGTCGACGCTGGCGTTGCGTCCCGCGTCACCGAGGGGGCCGCGGTCAGTCCCGCAGCGCCCGCGGACACGGAGATGGAGCACGTGGAGCCCTGCGTCGCCTGGAGCAGCACCCGGCCGCCACCGCCACCGCCGCCGGGGCCCGGAGCTCGCGTGCCGCTGGGATTGTCGACCGTGCTGACCGAGCCGCCACCGCCACCGTTCGCCTGGAGCCCCACATCGGCGCACTTTTGCGTCAACCGCATGGAGATGGTCCCACCCGCGCCGCCGCCGCCGCCGCCGTCGGGGCCACCGTTGGCTCCAGGCAAACCCAACGCGGAGATCTTCCCCGAACCTGTCACCTCCTTCGCACGGAAGAAGATGATGCCGCCGCCCTTCCCTCCGTGGGATTGGCCCGAGGTGTTGTCCGTTCCCTGACCACTGCCGCCGCCGCCGCCCATCGTGAGGTGGTCCAGCGCGGAGTAGGTCAGTGAGGCACCGCCGAGACCGCCCACCTCCCGGTTACCGTCCACCGACCTGCCACCGTTACCGCCCTGTCCACCGTTGCCACCACCGCCGCCGCCCGAGCGCGCACAAACCCCACCACCTCCACCATTGGTGAAGTTCAACCGCCCACGCGCGTCATTGGTATACCGGGTGGGCTCCAGCCCCTCGCCCTTCTCGCCCAGCAGCCCCCCCGCGGAGCTGCCCTGGGTGTCGTCCTCGTCTTCCGCCGTACAGCCAATGGTGGCCGCACCGGTGTAGCGGTCGAACGAGCCACCGCGAAAGCCGGCGCCATCCACGCTGATCTTCCCGGTTCCCTGGAGGTCCACGAGGTCGGAGGCCAGGAACGCCACCACTCCACCGTTCACCCCGTTCCAGGCAAGCGCCTCGATGGCGGCGCCGGTGGCGACCTCGACGTCCTCGTACTCTGGCAGCGAGATGACCTGCGTCTTGCCAGCCACGTAGGTGTACTTGAGCGGCGCGGTCAGCTCCAGCAGCCCGCCTGTAGGGGTGTAGGAGTGGATCTCCGCCAACTCCCAGCGGCCCACCGGGTTGTTGTCGAGGTTGATTGCGTCCTGCGCCTCCAGAACGGGAGGCACGGTGATGGGGTCGATGCCCGTCGGCTGAAGGAGTAGCACCAGCCGGACCGCGCCGAAGTCGGCGGCCACATTCCCCACCCGCTTGTTCGGGGCCGTGGTCGCGAGCGTCAGTACCGGACGCCCATTCGCGGGGGAGGAGATGTTCGTGACCAGGGCGTAGGTGTTGACCTGCACCGTGGTGGGCTCGCCGGTCGCCGACGGGACCAACAGGTCCGTATTCCCCACCCCCAGGAAGAACGTATCCGGGCCGGCCACCGCAACGATGGCGCCGAGCAGCATCGCGCCAGCAAGCCCTGTCTTGAGCCACTTGTTGTTCATCGCGAATCTCTTTCGTGGAGGGCGCATGGCTCAGGGACGGGGGGGGGCCGTCTTCTCCTTTTCCGGGGCCACCAGCAGGAACTCCACGCGGCGGTTGTTCTCGCGGCCGATGGAGGTCGCATTGCTGTCGATGGGGCGGTCCTGCCCGTACCCCATCGCCTGCAACCGCGCGGGGTCCACGCCCTTGCTGATGAGGTACTGCCGCACCGCCTCCGCGCGCGCCTGCGACAGCCGGCGGTTGACGTCCGGGAAGCCGCGGTCGTCGGTGTGCGCGCCCACGACGACGCTGGGAATCTCCGAGTGCTCCTTGATGACGCGAGCCACCCAGTCCAGCACCTCGAACGAGCGGCTCTGGAGCCGCGCCTGCGAGGACTCGAAGAAGACCTTCCCGATGAGCACCAGGCGGTCCGGCTTGAGCTCCACCAGGGGCAGCACTTGTAGCGGACAGCCCATATTCTTCGCGTCACCCGCGTCGTTCACGCAGCTGTCCGCGCGGTTGGGGATGCCGTCCTTGTCCGTGTCCGACTCCGGGCACCCGTTGCGCTCGACCGGACCGGCGTCGCTCGGGCACTCGTCCTTGTCGTTGTCGATGCCGTCCTTGTCCGTGTCGCGCACCGGGCAGCCCCGGTTGTCCGCCGGCCCCGGGTCCGTGGGGCAGCTGTCGAGCTCGTCGGGCAGGTCGTCCTTGTCCTGGTCCGGAATGGAGCAGCCCTGCCGCGCGGCCGGCCCGGGGTCCATGGGGCAGCCGTCCAGCATGTCCTCGATGCCGTCACCGTCGGTGTCCTGCGCCGAGCAGCCGTTGCGCGCGACGTCGCCCGCGACGAGGGGGCACTTGTCGTTCGCGTTGCGGACCCCGTCGTGGTCCTCGTCGAGGTCCGGGCACTCCTGGATCTTCGCTTCGGGTGCCAGGCCCATCTCGCAGCGGACAGAGGACTCGCCCGGCCCGCGCGGCGGCGTCACCTGCCCGAAGGCGCCGCCGAACATCAACCGGAACAGGGGCGTGCCCGGCGCCGCGCCAATGCCCATGCCCGCCAGCGCGAAGAGCTCCAGCGAGGAGCTGACCAGGTAGCGTCCTCCTGGCAGCAGCTCCACGGAGCTCGGCTGGTCCGTCAGAGGCACCATGCCCCGCACGTTGAGCTCCCAGCGCAGCCGCCGGCCCGTCGTGGCCAGCGCCAACCCGATGCGAAGCTCCTCGCCCACCTCGTCCTCGAGGTCTCCCTGCTTCTGCGTGAGCAGGAGCTTGGGGCGCTTCGTGTACCCCACCTCCGCGCCCGCGCGGATGCGGCCGAAGTGGCGGCCCACCATCACCTTCGGCGCCAGTCGCAGGCCATCTCCATCCCGAGCGAATGCGTCCTTGCTGCCCACGGGGAGCCCCACGCCCAGCTCCGCCGCCAGGTCCACCCCGCCCTGCTCGTCCTGGGTGAGCAGCCCGAAGCGGGCGCTGAACACGGGCGTCGCCAGCGCCTGGCCCGCGGGCGCGGCGATGTTCTTCGCCTGCAGCAGCTCCGTGTCCCCGCCCTGGAAGGCCACGAGCGGCACCTGCAGCCCCACCTGCAGCCAGGTCAGCGGCGCATACGCCGCGGCCAGGTGCGCGGTGGCGCGCTTGCCCACGACGGACAGCTCCTTTCCGGTGTCCACGAAGAGCAGCGGGTTGTGCGCGTACTGCGCGAGCAACGTCGCCCGGAACTGGCCCGCGGGCAGCAACTCGCCCAGGCCCACCAGGAGCGAGCCCTCCGCCCCGGGATTCAACTCCAGTCGCTCCAGGTCGAAGCCTCGCTGAAGCGGCGACGCTTCCTGGGACACAGCGACCGTGGACGTCAGCGCCAGTGCCAGCGCGAGCCCTCGGTGCAGGAGCTGTCTTCTTCTCATGGTTCTCCCGGGTGGAAGCCGTCTGGGTACCCCGGAGCTACCCACCGTTTCAAGCCGGCCCCCCTTTTCCACTCTACACCGAAACCCTCCCCACGCCGGATGGCCCCCTTCGAAATCGCCTGCTAGCGCTTCCGCTCAAATGAAAATTTCGTGTCAGGGATCTTTGCTACGCCAATTCATGGCATGCTGTTGCACCACTCACGGGCCTCGCCATCCTCGCGAGGCCTTGCGCTGGGGGACTGAAGATGATCGCGAACGCCGCCTTGCTCGCCAATCAGGCCGAGTTCGAGTTCCAGGCAGGTCCCTTCACCTCCGGTGAGCTGGCGGTGCTCGGCTTCGAGGCCGAGGAGACGCTGTCGCAGCCCTACGCGGTGGAAGTCGCGCTGGCGGCGAAGCCGGACGTGGAGGTGGAGGAGAAGTCCCTGCTCGGCAAGGACGCGCGCCTCACCATCATGCTGGGTGACGGCACCGCGCGCTTCTTCCACGGCATCGTCTCGCGCATGTCCCGCTGGGACGAGGGCAGCGGCCCCGAGCGCCGCCGCTACCGCGCTACCGTGGTGCCCCGCCTGTGGACGCTCCGCCACCGCCGCAAGAGCCGCATCTTCCAGGAGATGACCGTCCCGCAAATCGTCCACAAGGTCCTGGACGAGGCGAAGGTGGAGCACCGGCTCGCGCTCAACGGCGACTACCCCAAGCGCGACTACTGCGTGCAGTACCGCGAGTCGGACCTGGACTTCGTGGCCCGCCTCCTCGAGGAGGAGGGCATCTTCTACTTCTTCGAGCACGGCGAAGAGGCCCACATGATGGTGCTGGGTGACGGCGACTCCGCCAACCCCGCCATGCAGGGCGATGCGAAGCTCGTCTACCGCGAGCGCAGCCACATGGTGGCCGACGCGGAATACGTGCACGAACTGGTGGCGCGCACCGAGGTGCAGCCCGGCGCCGTGGCGCTGCGCGACTACAACTTCCTGCGCCCCGCCCAGGACCTGGGTGCGTCCTCGGAGGCCGAGGGCGGCGAGACGGCGCTCGAAATCTACGACTACCCCGGCCGCTACGAGGAGCCGGGCCCCGGCAAGAGCCTCGCGAAGGTGCGCCTGGAGGAGTTGCGCGCGCGGGCGGAGACGGTGACGGGCGCCAGCTACAGCCGCCGCATTTGCGTGGGCCACTCCTTCGAGCTGGCCGAGCACCCTGACGACGCCCTCAACCGCAAGTACCTGCCGGTGTCGGTGCGGCACGTGGGACACCAGTCCGAGGCGCTCAGCATCGAGCAGGGCTCGCTGCGCAGCCGCGAGGGCTACCGCAACGAGTTCCTCTGCCAGCCGGCCGAGGTGCCCTTCCGCCCGGCCCGCGTGACGCCGCGCCCGGTGATTCCCGGCGCGCAGACGGCCATGGTGGTGGGCCCCGCGGGCGAGGAAATCCACACCGACGAGCACGGCCGCATCAAGGTCCAGTTCCACTGGGACCGCGAGGGCAAGCAGAACGACAAGAGCTCCTGCTGGATTCGCGTCAGCCAGGCCTGGGCCGGCCCGGGCTGGGGCGCGCTGTACCTGCCGCGCATCGGCCATGAAGTCGTGGTGGAGTTCCTCGAGGGCGACCCGGACCGGCCCATCGTCACCGGCAGCGTCTACAACGGGCAGAACCCCACGCCCGTCGATCTGCCCGGCAGCAAGACGCAGAGCACCCTGCGCTCCAGCTCCAGCCCCGGCGGGGACGGCTCCAACGAGCTGCGCTTCGAGGACGCCGCCGGCTCCGAGCTCGTCTATGTGCACGCACAGAAGGACTTCAACATCGTCGTCGAGAACGACAAGACGCAGGAGGTCCGCGGCAACGAGACGCTCCTCGTCAAGAAGGACCGCACGCGCACCATCGAGGGCAACCAGGCCCTCACGGTGAAGAAGAACGACGACAGCACCATCTCCGGCAACCAGACACTCGATGTCACCGGCAACCGCTCCACCACGGTGAGCGGCAACCACACCGAGGCGGTGGCCGGGGACCAGTCCATCAGCGTCAGCGGCAACCAGTCCCTCAGCGTGGCCATGGCCTCCGCCGAGTCGGTGGGCCTGGGGAAGATGCTCAACGTCGGCGGCGCGCTCGCCATCACCGTGGGCGCGGCCTTCAACGAGCTGGTGGGCGGGCTGAAGTCGGAGCAGGTCGGCGGCGCCAAGGTGGAGGTGGTGGGCGCCAAGAAGTCGGAGACGGTGAAGGGCTCGCGTACCATGCAGGTGGGCGGAGACCTCTCCGAAGAGATTGGCAAGTCCCGCACCCTCAAGGTGGAGAAGGACCTCCAGCTCAGCGTGGGCGGCAAGCTGAACCACGCCGCCAAGGACGCCTACACCCTGTCCGCCAAGGAAATCTCCCTGGTGGCCCAGGAGCAGTTCACCCTCAAGGTCGGCTCCGCCACCCTGCAGGTCAAGAAGAACGGCGACGTCGTCATCAAGGGCGCCAAGATCGAGGTCACCGCCAGCGGTGACGTCGTCATCAAGGGCTCCAAGATTTCGGAAAACTAGAAGCAACCGGGCAGGCGTAGGGGGTGGTGGCTTGAAACCACTCCGTCCTGTCTGGCAGTTTACGCTTTGCACGTAACCGCTCGGCGTTACGGGCGCTCTTTCCAAGGAAACTGGATGTTGGCGCAAAGACACACTGGCGCCGGTACGGGGGGGATGGCCGTCCGGTGTCTTCGGTGGGGTGTGGTCACCGCGCTCGCGCTCGTCCTGGGCGGGAGTGCAGGCTGCGCGAAGCGCATTCCCCAGGCGTGTGAAACGCCTCCTCCCTTCCAGGTCGTCGTCGACGCGGCGGAGCAGCTCAATCCGGACGCGCGCGGCCGCTCACTGCCCACGGTGGTGCAGATCGTCCAGCTCAAGGACAGCGTCCGGCTGGAGCGCGCGGGCTTCAAGGACCTGTGGGGCAAGCCCGAGGAGCTCCTGAAGGAAGACCTCCTGCAGGTGGCGGAGGTGGTGGTGCCGCCGGGCCGCAAGGTGACGCGCTGGGTGCAGCGAGATCCAAAGGCGCGCTTCGTGCTGGCCATGGGCCACTTCCGCCAACCGCTGGGCTACTCGTGGCGCACCGTCGCGGTGCTGCCGGTGGTGAAGGAGTCCCAGTGCGTGGAGCGCCCTGCGGGTGACCAGGGTGAGCCGAAACCGGAGGACGAGGTGTTCCGCTACCGGCTGCAGGGCTACCAGATCGACTTGTTGTTCCGCCCCATCACACAGGCGCCGACGCGGGCTCCGGAATCCCAACCCCAAGCGGGCGACAGCGCGTCGCCGCGGAGAGGTGTATGAAGTCCGTGCAGCGAGTCGTGTGGTCGGAGGGCATGTTCATGAGCCCCCACCACCTCCAGCAGCAGGACCTCTACCACGAGCAGCTCCTGGACCTGCGCCTGGCGGCCCTGGAGCCGTACCCGTGGGGTGTGGTGTCCCTGGAGGTGGACATGGAGGCGCTGCGCGCGGGCACCGTCCAGCTGTCGCGCTTCATGGGCGTGCTCCCGGACGGGCTTCCGGTGTCCTTCGAGGCCGGTGACGCCGAGGCCCCTCCCGCGCGCCCCGCGGAGGGCTACTTCCCTCCGGCCCAGCGCACCCTGGACGTGTACCTGGGCGTGCCGCGCGAGCGCAGCGGCGTGGAGAGCTTCGGCAGCGGGGAACGGCTGGGCGGCAGTCCGCGCTACACGCCCTCCGCGCGCCCCATCAGTGACTTGACGGCGTCCACGTCCATCTCCCAGGTGGCCTTCGGCCAGCGCAACGTGCGCCTGTTGTTCGGCACCGAGCCGCGCGACGACTTCGACTCCATCAAGCTGTGCGAGCTGTCCCGCGACAAGTCGGGGAACCTGACGCTCGTCGACACGTACATCCCTCCCAGCCTGCGCATCGACGCGTCGCCGTTCATCATGAACGAGCTGCGCACCCTGCTGCGGCTGATGGTGTCCAAGCAGCGCCAGCTCTCCTCGCGCCGCCGCCACCGCGACGCGTCCGCGCTGGAGTTCACCGCGGGCGACGTGACGCTCTTCCTGGAGCTCAACGCGCTCAACGGCACCATCCCCTACCTCCAGCACGCGCTGGACGCGGGCAACCTTCCGCCGCGCGACGTGTACCTCACGCTCATCCAGACGGCGGGGCAGTTGTGCACGTTCTCCGCGAGCGCGGACCCGTCCACCCTGCCCTCCTTCCAGTTCACCAACCTGCGGGCCACCTTCGAGGAGCTGTTCCGCCGCATCGCGGACCTGATGCGCTCGGTGGCGCTGGAGCAGTGCCTGACGGTGGACCTGTCGGTGGGCACCGACGGCATGTTCCGCGGGCGGCTGGAGGACGAGCGGCTGGAGCGCTGCGGCCAGTTCCTCCTCGCCGTGCGCAGCGAGCTGCCGGAGCGGACGGTGGCGGAGCAGCTTCCCAAGCTGTCCAAGGTGGCCGCGTGGGACGACATCCGCGCGCTGCTGCAGGCCGCCGCTCCCGGCGTGCCGCTGGCTGTGACGTACCGCCCGCCGCCGGAAGTGCCGGTGCAGCCGGGTACCGTCTACTTCAGCCTCAGCATGAATGACGGCTACTGGAAGAACGTGATGCGAGACCGGAACCTCGCGCTCTATCTGCCGCAGCCCTTCGACGCGAGCCGCACCAGCGTCGAGCTGCTCGCGGTCCCCACCGCCAATCGCTGACGCCCCGCCCTGCCCATGGACCGAGTCACTGAAGCCACGAAGGACTGTTTCGACGCCGCCATTCAATTGCGCGGCTCGGATTCAGCAGCCATCCCCCCGCCGGAGACTTTGCACCACCGCCTGCGCGGCGTGGTGGACGAGATGCTGAGGCGCTCCGCGGTGCTGGGCTTCAGCCATCAGGACGCCCAGGACATGGCGTACGCGATGGTGGCCCTCGTCGACGAGGTGGTGCTCGGCCGGCCGGAGGAGTACCGCCAGTTCTGGAGCTCCAACCCGCTGCAGCTCCACTACTTCAACGAGAACGTCGCCGGTGACGGCTTCTTCGCCCGGCTCAACACCGTGCGCAAGGACCCGCACCGCGCGGAAGTGCTCCAAGTCTACTACCTGTGCATGCTCTTCGGCTTCCAGGGCCGCTACCGCATCCGCGGCGGCGAGCTGGAGCTGATGACGCTTATCGACACCGTGCAGAAGGATTTGGAGCGCGCGCGCCCCTTCGACTTCGACGTGCTGTCGCCCCACGGCGAGCGCCCCACGGAGTCGCTGCTGTCCAAGCGGAAGAAGGCCTCCATGCTGGGCATCTCCGCCGGCGCGCTGGCGGTGGCGGTGCTCTTCTACGGGGTGCTGCAGTTCTTCCTCAATGACACGGTGGGCGAGCTGAAGAGCCGCATCGAGGTCCACGCAGCCAAGAACACGGCCAGCACGGGCGGCAACGCCGCGACCACGGCCTCCACGGAGGGCGCGCCATGATGGCGTACCTGCTGCCACTGTTGGGCATTGGCGCGCCCACCTTCGCGATTCTGAGCTTCCTGGGCTTCTCTCCAAGAGAGGCGGCCATCATCGCCGCGCTGGCGGGCCTGTTCGCCATGGGCGTGGTCTGGCTGGTCAAGCGCATCCTCGCGCGCCGCGCGGCGAAGAAGCTGGAGGGCGCGCTCGCGACGCAGGCGGAGGAACAGACGGCCACGGTGCGGCCGGACCTGCAGCCTGAAATCAAGGCCATGCAGGCCGAGTTCACCAAGGCGGTGGAGGCGCTCAAGACCTCCAAGCTGGCGCGCGGCGGCAAGGATGCCCTGGCCGTCCTGCCCTGGTACCTCATCGTCGGTCCCCCGGGCGCGGGCAAGAGCACGGCGCTGCGCAACTCCGGGCTGAAGTTCCCCTACCTCTCCGCGCGCGGCGGCGTGCGCGGCGTGGGTGGCACGCGCAACTGCGACTGGTGGCTCACCAACGAGGCCGTCATCCTCGACACGGCGGGCCGCTACACCAGCGCGGAGGAGGACCGGCCGGAGTGGCTGGCCTTCATCGACACGGTGGCGAAGCACCGCCCCAGCCGTCCCATCAACGGCCTCATCGTGGCCATCAGCGTCAGCGAGCTGATGAACGCGGACCCGCAGGCCGTGGGCGAGATGGGGCAGACCATCCGCGAGCGCATGGATGAAATCACCACCCGGCTGAAGATGCTGGTGCCGGTGTACGTGATGATCACCAAGTGCGACCTGCTGCCCGGGTTCGTGGAGATGTTCTCGGACCTGTCGCGCGTGGAGCGCGGGCAGATCTGGGGCTTCACGGTGCCGGTGGAGCAGCAGAGCGAGGCGAGCACGGACCTGTTCCGCGAGCGCTTCGACGAGATGCTCTCCGTGCTGGAGCAGCGCTCGCTGCGGCGGCTGGGCCAGGAGCGCCGGCTGGAGACGCGCGAGAACATCTACGGCTTCCCGCAGAAGTTCGACGCGCTCCGCAAGAACCTCGCCGAGTTCCTCCAGCCGCTCTTCCTGGAGAACGTGTTCCAGGACACGCCCGTCTTCCGCGGCCTGTACTTCAACAGCGGCACGCAGGACGTGCGCGCGGTGGACAAGGTGTCCCCGTCCGCCTCGGAGCTGTTCGGCAGCACCAACGGCCGGGCGCAGACGGAAGGCGCCACGGAAGGCCGCAGCTACTTCCTCTGGGACGTCTTCACCAAGGTGATGTTCCAGGACCAGCAGATGGCGGTGCGCAGCTCGCTGGAGGAAGCGAGGGTGCGCCGGCAGCGGCTGGTGCTGGCGAGCGCCGCCCTGGCGGCCACCGCGCTGATGCTGTCGCTGCCCACCCTGTCCTTCTTCCAGAACCGCTCCATGGCGCAGGCGGTGACGAAGGCCATCACCGACGTGAGCCTGGACCCGCGCGACGACATCCGCCGCGTGGAGGACCTGATTCCCCTGCGCAACCGGCTGCAGGAGCTGACCGAGTACGACGAGCACGGCGCGCCCCTGTGGATGCGCTTCGGCCTCTACCAGGGCGACAAGATGCTGCCGCAGGCGCGGCAGTTCTATAACGCCGCCCTGCGGCGGGTGCTCCTGGGCAAGCAGTTCGAGCTCGTCCAGCAGCGGCTGGACGCCTTCGGGAAGAACCCGGACCTGCTCACGGTGCGCAGCGACGCCGATTACAGCAAGCACTTCGACGCGTACCGGCAGTACTTCGACGACCTGAAGATGTACCTGCTGGTGACGACGCCCCGGAACCCGACCGAGCCGGAGCTGGACGAAGCGCAGCAGAAGTGGCTGGTGCAACAGATTGTCAGCCACTGGAAGCGCGTGCGGGGCGACTCGGTGGACGAGCGCGCGGTGGAGAACCACGCGTCCACGTACCTGCGCATGCTCGCCAACGAGCAGATGCTCCCGGAGGAGCAGAAGCCGGCGCGCGCCGAGCGCATCGCCTTCCCGCGCGAGAAGGGCGTCATCACCTCGGCGCGGCGCTCGCTCAACAACGTGCCCCTGGTGCGCCTGGAGCTGGCGCAGCTGGTGGCCAACGTCAGCAACGAGTTCCCCGACCAGACGCTGGAGCAGTTGGTGGGCTCGGTGCCAGAGATGAGCGCCCCCCTGCGGGTGCGAGGCGCCTTCACGCGCACCGCGTACGACCAGGTCATCCGCGAGCGGCTGGAGGGGGCCTTCAAGGACCAGCAGTCCTGGGTGTTGGACCGCGACGAGAAGGTGGACGCGGTGGAGTCCCGCCGCGAGCTGCGCACGCGCTACTTCGAGACCTACCAGCAGGAGTGGAAGGACTTCCTCAACTCCATCCGGGTGCAGGCGCCGCAGAACCTCACGCAGATGGAGGGCCTGCTCACCAACCTGACGCGCGGCAAGCCCAAGCCCTACGGCCGGCTCTTCCGCGCGCTCGCCTTCAACGTGCAGTTGGACAAGCGCGACAAGACGGTAGCAGCGGCGGCGGGCGGCAAGCTCCAGGCCGTCAAGGAGTTCTTCGGGTCCAAGCCGGAGCAGGAAGCGGCGCAGAAGCGGGAGCTGTTGGCCGCGGACTCGTCTTCCGGCGCCGAGGAGCTCACGGCGCGGGACCTGGAGCGTGAGTTCGCCTCGCTCATCCGCTTCACCACGGAGACGTCCAAGACGGAGGACGGTGAGGAGTCGCTGACGGCGCTGGACTCGTACGAGGACCAGCTCGCCACCGTGCAGACGACGCTGCTGGCGGTGAAGGACAAGCCGGCCGAGTCGGGCGTGCTGCTGGACAAGATCGAGTCCACCCGCACCAACGTGGAGATGCTGGTGCGCAAGCAGTCGGACAACGTCGCCATCTTCGAGCGGCTGCTGCTGCCGCCCTTCCAGGAGATGCGCTCGGTGGTGTTCGAAGGCACGGCCGAGGCCAAGAGCAACCTGTTCTGCGAGCAGGTGGTGTCCACGTACCAGCAGGCGTTCAAGGGCCTCTACCCGTTCGACCGGGCGTCGCAGAAGGACGCGCCGCTGCCGGAGGTGGCCGAGTTCCTCCGCCCCGAGGGCGGCCTGGTGCGCAAGTTCGTCAAGGAGCAGCTGCTGGAGGACGTGGTGGCCACGGGCCGCAAGTGGGAGTTCACCTCGTCCGGTGGCGCCATGTTCCGCCCGGAGCTGCTCACCTTCCTGGAGAAGACGGGCGCGCTCGCCACCACGCTCTTCCCGGGTGGCGACACGGTGGACCCGCTGGTGCGCTTCCAGGTCCGCCTGCGGCCGGGCGTCTCCGCGGACGGCACGGCGTCGCAGATCTCCTCCATCACCTTCACGCTGGACGGCACCGACGAGACGTACCGCAACGGCCCCGACACGGTGTGGAAGCCGATGATCTGGCCCGGCCAGGCCGGCAAGCTCGGCGCGCGCATCCTCGTGCAGAGCGCGGATGGAGCCACCGAGACGGCGCTGGAGGCCGAGGGCGAGTGGGGCCTGTTCCGCCTGTTGGAGCGCGTCAAGCGCATCGAGCCCAGCGCGGACGGCCGCTACTTCACGGCCACGTGGGAAATCGAGGAGATGAACGGGGCGATGGTCTCCATCGACTTCCGCCCCGAGCGCACCGCCAACCCGTTCTTCGGGCTGGGCGGCAACACCTCGAAGCTGCTGGCCATCTTCCGGGATCCGGGCCTGCAGCCTCCGACGGGCATCGCCCGGAAGGGGCGCGGGTGCACTCCCGCGGCTGTCGCCCTGGACGGAGCCCCCTGACATGACGGTGCAGTCGCAGCGCATCGGCCTGTTGGGCAAGACGCCCCGCCAGGCCGAGTTCATCAAGCTCAACGCCGCCACGCCCCTCGCCCTCCAGCTCTACGGTTGGATGGAGGAAGGGGTGGAGCGCGCGCGGCGGGCCCGGGTGGACCTGCCCTCGGAGCCGGTGAACTTCGTGTTCACCGTGCCGGGGCAGAAGCAGGCGCTGGTGGGGCTGATGGCGCCCAGCATGGACAGCGTCGGGCGCGCCTTCCCGCTGGCCGTCTTCACCGAGGTGGCCTCGGCGGCCACGGCCCCGCGCTACGCGCTGACGCCGGAGGCCTTCCAGCCCTTCCTCCGCGCCGCTGGTGTCCTGGCCCGGTCCGCGGCGGAGCTGGACGTGCCGCAGTTGCTGGAGCGCACGGCGGCGCTGCCCCTGCCCGGCCCGGGCGACTTCAGCGTCGCGCAGCGGCTGCGTGACGCCGCGCTGGCGGAGCACCGCACCCAGGACCTGCTGGGCCCGGTGGTGGAGGGCACGCCAGACGGCGGCCGCTACTACGCGCTGCACACCTTCCTCACCGCGTGCGTCGGCGAGCGCGGCCGCGAGCAGTCCGCGGCGGGCGTGGCGCTGGACTGCCCGTTCTCCACGCGCGTGGGCCCGGTGGCCTGGCTGGAGTTGTCCTCGCGCCTGTTGCGCTGGCCGAGCCAGCCCCCGGCCTTCTTCTGGTCCGAGGGCGAGCGGCCCCGGCTGCTGCTCAGCCTGGGCGCGGCCACCCCCGCCCTCTTCCTCGCCCTGGCCCAGCCCGGCCGTCCGGGCGCCCAGATATGGCCGCTGCGCACCGAGCGGCCCGCCGCCATCGACAATGCGCGCAAGGGCCTCAAGGCCGCCGCGCGACAGGTCATCGACGCTCCCTCCACCACCCTCGAGCAGCTGCTGCGCGCGCTGGCTCCCTGAAACCCGTCTGCCTCTATGCCGCCCACCCTCGAAGAGCTTCGTGAGCGTGCCCGCCCCTGGGTCGAGCCCGTGCCCGGCACCGTCCCCGCGGGGGTGCAGGCGAAGCACGAGCCGGCCTACGAGGCCATCACCACGGAGGTGGCGAAGCTGGAGTCCCCCGCCGCGGCCGGCGTGCGCTGGGACGACGTCGTCCAGGGCGCCGGGGACCTCCTGAAGGGCACCACCAAGGACCTCTGGCTGGCCTCGTACATGGCCTATGGCCTGTATGCCACGCGCGGCCTGGACGGCGCGGCCACCGGGGCCGCCATCATCACCGAGGTGACGGAGCGGTACTGGCCCGACCTCTTCCCCGAGCTGAAGCGGCTGCGCGGCCGGGCCAACGCCGTGGGCTGGTTCGTGGAGCGGCTGGGCCGCATGCTTCCCTCGGTGGAGCAGGCCAGCGTGAGCGCGGAGTCGCTGGAGGCGCTGTCCGTCGCGCTGAAGCGGCTGTCGCAGCTGTCCCGCGAGCGCTTCGCCGACTCGGCGCCCGCCTTCGGTCCGCTGCAGGACGCCATCTCCCGGCTGCGCGCGGGGCTGCCCCCGCCCGCGCCCGCGCCAGCCCCCCAGGACTCCGCGCAGTCGGACGCCTCGACGGCGCAGGACTCCCCGGCGAACGGCGCTTCCGCGAGTGACGACTCCAGGAGTACCACCCCGGTGAACGGCGCCGGCCCCACCGCCGCGAGCCACGCCGCGGCGAACGGCGCCGGCCCCACCGCCGCGAGCCGCGCCGCGACGAACGGCGCCGCCAGTCCCCCCGCCACCGCGAAGACCGCCGCCGGGAGTCCCGCGACGCAGGCCGCGCCCGCCCGGAACACCGTCGCGCCTTCCACGCCCGTGGCGGTGCCTGCCCTTCCGGCGCTGCCGGCCTCGCCGGACCTGTCCACCGCGGAGGCCGTCACGGACTTCCTGCGCAACGTGGGCACCGCGCTCCTGGGCGCCGCCGGGGCGCTGCGCCGCGCGAGCGTCGCGGACCCGCTGCCCTACCGGCTGATGCGCATGGGCCTGTGGCTGCACCTGGCCCGGCCCCCCACCGCCGGGGCCAATGGCCGCACCCCACTGCAGCCGCTGCCGGACGCGCTGCGCACCAAGCTGGAGACGCTGGAGAACAACCAGCGCTGGGCCGACCTGCTCGACGAGGCCGAGTCCGCGCTGGGCCAGCACCGCTTCGCGCTCGGCCTGCACCGCTTCAGCGCCGCCGCCCTCACCGGCCTGGGCGAGTCGCACGCGGCCGCCCACGCCGCGCTCGTCCAGGAGCTGGGCGCCCAGTTGCGTCGCATGCCCGGCGTCGAGGAGCTCGTCGCCGCCAACGGCAAACCCCTCACCGACGACGCCACCCGCACCTGGCTGCGCGCGCAGGTGATCCTCACGAGTACATCCTCCGCCACCGCTTCCGCGGGCCCCGTCGCCTCCGCCTCGCCGCTGGCCCTGCCGCCGCCGTCGCTTCCCCCCGAAGCGTCCGCTGCTGGAAGCAGCCCTGCCCTGGAGGATGAGGCTCGCGCGCTGCTGGCCGAGGGCCGCGTCCACGAAGCCGTAACCCGGTTGCAGGGCGCCATCGTCGCCGCCACCACCGGCCGTGCCCGGTTCCTGTCACGACTGGCATTGGCGCGGCTGTGCGCCAACGCGGGACAGCTCCCGCTCGCCCGCGCCGTCTACGACGCGCTCGACGAGGAGGTGTCTGCCCATTCTCTCGACACGTGGGAACCCGCCCTCGCGGCCGCGTGCCTCGAAGGCTGGTTGTCGACCCGCGCCCCTGGGGAAAAGGAGGGGGGACGGGTGGCAGCGAAGATTCGAAACCGGTATCGTCGTCTAGCGCGGTTGGATTCTTCTGCCGCGTTGCGCGTCGGCGCCTGATGCAACCCTGTTGTACCGCGGCGAAGCTCCACCCCATGCGACGCCCGCGCCAAAAACGCAGCACTCAAGGAGAAAGCCGCAGATGAGCAAAGAGAGTTCTGTCGCCCCTACCGAGCGCGTCAACATCGTCTACAAGCCCGCCACCGGCAACGCCCAGGAGCAGGTCGAGCTGCCGCTGAAGGTCCTCATGATGGGGGACTTCACGGGCCAGGCCGATGACCGCCCGCTGGAGCAGCGCGCGCCCATCAACGTCGACAAGGCCAACTTCAACGAAGTGATGGCGCAGCAGGGCCTGAAGGTCACCCTCACCGCCGCCGACAAGCTCGCCGGTGACCCGGCCGCGACGATGAACGTCACGCTCCAGTTCAAGAACCTGAACGACTTCTCTCCCGAGAGCGTCGTCAACCAGGTGCCCGAGCTCAAGAAGCTGCTCGAGCTGCGCAGCGCGCTCAACGCCCTCAAGGGGCCCCTGGGCAACCTTCCCGCGTTCCGCAAGAAGCTGCAGACGATGCTCGCCGACGAAGAGGGCCGCAAGGCGCTCATCCAGGAGCTGGGTCTCAAGCCCGAGACCAAGTAGCCCACGCCCACTTTCCGGGGGATTGAAACACCATGCCCAACGAGACCCAGACCCAGAAGTCCAAGGGCGTCGCCGCTGACGCCTCCCTGTCCCTCCTCGACGAGATTCTCTCCGAGGCCAAGCTCAAGCCGAAGGACGAGGGCTACGACGTCGCCAAGCGCGGCGTGCAGGCCTTCATCACGGAGATGCTGGCGCCGCACCGCTCCGAGGAGCGCGTGGACAAGGCCCTCGTCGACGCGATGATTGCCGAAATCGACAAGCGCCTGTCCGCGCAGGTCAACGAAATCCTCCACGCCAAGGAGTTCCAGAAGCTGGAGGCCTCCTGGCGCGGCCTGAAGTTCCTGGTCGACCGCGTCGACTTCCGCGAGAACACCCGCGTGGAGATGCTCAACGTCTCCAAGGAAGACCTCCAGAAGGACTTCGAGGACGCGCCGGAAGTCACCAAGAGCGGCCTGTACAAGCTCGTGTACTCCAACGAGTACGGCGTGTTCGGCGGCAAGCCCTACGGCATCATCAACGCCAACTACGACTTCGACGTCGGCCCCCAGGACATGGACCTGCTGCGCAAGTGCGCGTCCGTGGCCGCCATGGCCCACGCGCCCTTCATCGCCAACGCGGCGCCGGACGTCTTCGGCGAGCAGAGCTTCCTCAAGCTGCCGGACCTCAAGGACCTCAAGTCCCTCTTCGAGGGCCCGCAGTACGCCCGGTGGCACTCGTTCCGCGAGAGCGAGGACGCGCGCTATGTGGGCCTCGCCCTGCCGCGCTTCCTGCTGCGCCTGCCCTACGGTGAGAAGACCGTCCCCGTGAAGGCCTTCAACTTCACCGAGGACGTCGTCGGCAGCCACGACCGCTACCTCTGGGGCTACGCCTCCATCGCCATGACCAGCCGCGTGGCGGACTCCTTCGCCAAGTTCCGCTGGAGCCCGAACATCATCGGTCCCCAGTCCGGCGGCGCGGTGGAGAACCTCCCGCTGCACCAGTACGAGGCCATGGGGGAAATCCAGACCAAGATTCCCACCGAGGTCATGCTCACCGAGCGCCGCGAGTACGAGTTGGCCGAGGAGGGCTTCATCGGCCTCGTCTTCCGCAAGGACTCGGACAACGCCGCGTTCTTCAGCGCCAACTCGGTGCAGAAGCCCAAGTTCTTCGGCAACACGCCCGAGGGCAAGGCGGCGGAGACCAACTACCGCCTGGGTACGCAGCTGCCGTACATGTTCATCATGACCCGCCTGGCGCACTACATCAAGGTGCTGCAGCGCGAGCAGATTGGCAGCTGGAAGGAGAAGTCCGACCTGGAGCGCGAGCTCAACCACTGGATGAGCCAGTACATCTCGGACATGGACGACCCGGCGCCCGCGGTGCGCTCGCGCCGCCCGCTCCGTGCCGCGCGCGTGACGGTGGAGGACGTGGACGGCCAGCCCGGCTGGTACCGCTGCAGTCTGCAGGTGCGCCCGCACTTCAAGTACATGGGCGCGTCGTTCACCTTGTCCCTCGTGGGCAAGCTGGACAAAGAGTAAGCGCGGCTCACGCACTGTCGGTCGAATCAGCTAGTTTGTAGGGGCCCCACCACCCGGGCTCGCAGTGAGCCCGGACCCACGGCGCGCGTTGCGCGCATTGCGAAGAGGTTGAAGCATGGCTGAGTCAGTACACCTGTACCTGAAGGCGAACGGCACCGACATCGCGGGCGAGAGCACCCAGACGTCCCTGGGCCGCGAGAACTCCATCGAGTGCGTCTACTACGACCAGAAGGTCTTCACCGCGCGTGAGGCCGGCTCGGGCCTGGCCACGGGCCGCCGCCAGTACGAGGGCATCACCTTCCGCAAGCGCATCGACAAGTCGTCCCCGCTGCTGATGAAGGCGCTCTGCGAGAACCAGGTCATCGAGGCGACCTTCAAGTTCTTCCGCCCGAACCCGACCGGCGACGGCACGACCGAGCAGTTCTTCACGACGTCCATCAAGAAGGCCCGGGTCAACAGCATCAAGCAGTACGTCCCGGACTCCTTCGTGCCGGCGAGCACCAACCTTCCTCCCATGGAGGAGATCACCCTGGTGTTCCACACCATCAACTGGACCATCACCAACGGTGGCGTGACGCACGAGGACACCTGGGACACCCAGCGCTAATCATGCGCTCCTCCCACCGGCCGCCCGTGCAGTCGTGTACGCGGGCGGTCGGGGGTGGGCTTTTCCCCGGCTGAAGACACGAAGACACCCATGGGCTCCCGAGGCTTGTTGTCCCGCATCGCCGAAGGCAACGGCACGCTCGCGCCGCCGGGCGACGTGGTGGAGTCCATCGCAGAGCACCTGCGCAACCTGCTCAACACGCGCAGGGGCGAGTCCGTGGCGGCTCCGGCGTACGGCATCCTGGACCTGAACGACATCGTCCATTCGTACCCGTCGGCCATTCCACGGATGACGCAGTCCATCCGCACGGCCATCCAGGACTATGAGCCGCGGCTGAAGAACGTGGTGGTGCAGTACTCGGCGGACCCGGCCGACCCGACGGCCCTGCGCTTCGACATCAGCGCCCAGCTGGCCACGCGCGACAGGCGGGGCATGGTGCGCTTCCACACGCAGGTGCATCCGGGCGGTCGCGTGGAGCTGTGGTGAGCCACGGGGTGAGTGGCAAAGGGCGAGGATGTTCAGCAAGTACTACCTGAGCGAGCTGTCGTACCTGCGGGAGATGGGCCGTGCCTTCGGGCTGGCCAACCCCTCCGTCGCGGGCCTGCTGGTGGAGCGCGGCGCGGACCCGGACGTGGAGCGGCTGCTGGAGGGCTTCGCCTTCCTGACGGCGCGCATCCGCGAGCGCGTGGACGACGACGTGCCGGAGCTGGTGCACGGCCTCACCGAGCTGTTGCTCCCGCACTACCTGCGCCCGCTGCCGGCCTCCACCATCGTCGAGTTCTCCCCGCACCTGCGCGCGCTGCGCGGCCGCTCGCGCCTGGCCGCCGGGGCCGAAGTCGCCTCGCAGCCCATCGACGGCACGTCCTGCGTCTTCCGCACCACCTCGGACGTGGACCTGCTGCCGCTGCAGCTGACGGACGCGCTGCTGGACCGCGCGTCGATTACGTCCCCCGTGCTGCGGCTGTTCTTCCAGACGACGGAGCAGGGCCGCGCGGAGGTGTTCCGCCCGCAGGGCCTGCGCCTGTTCATCCACGGCGAGCTGTCCGCCGCGTCGGTGGTGCTGCTGTGGCTCCTGCGCTACTGCCGCCAGGTGCGCGTGCGCGGCGCGTCCCAGGAGGGCGAGGGTTTCAAGCTGCCGGCCAACGCCATCCACCCGGTGGGCTTCGACCGGGACTTCAAGCTGCTGCCGTGGCCGCGCGCCAGCGAGGGCTACCGGCACCTGCAGGAGTACCTGACGCTGCCGGAGAAGTTCCTGTTCTTCGACGTGCGCGGGCTGGACGCCGCGGCGGGCGTGAAGGACGAGCGCTTCGAGATTTCCTTCCACCTGGAGCGGCCGCCGCCCCTGGACGCGCGCATCCACCGGGAGATGTTCCGGCTGCACTGCGCGCCGGCCGTCAACCTCTTCAGCGTGCCGTCGGACCCCGTCCTCCACCACGTGCTCGACAAGGAGCACCTGCTGCGCGCGTCGGACCTGCCGGCCAACCACGCCGAGGTGTACTCGGTGGACACGGTGACGGGCCTGCAGGCCGGCCGCAACGAGCGGCGCCTGTACCGGCCCTTCTTCGAGTTCAGCCACACCGCCGGCGGCGACGCGGAGCAGGCCTTCTACCGGCTGCGCCGGGCCCACTCGCCGCTGGACGACGGCATCGACACGTACATCACCCTGGAGACGCCGCGGAACGTGGCGCCGGTGCTGGGCTCGGAGGAGGCGCTCTCCATCGACCTCACGTGCACCAACCGCTCGCTGCCCTCGCGGCTCCAGGTGGGTGACCTGACGGCCTCCACGGCGGCCAGCCCCACGCAGGCGAAGTTCAAGAACATCTCCCCGGTGAGCCGGCCGGCGCGCGCGCCGCTGGGCTCGGAGCTGCACTGGCGGCTCCTGTCACACCTGGCCATCAACCAGCACTCGCTGGCGGACGCAGCGGCGCTGCGGCGGCTGATGGACCTCTACAACTTCCACTCCCTCACGGACAACCTCGCGGCGCGCGCCAGCCGCCTGCGCATCAACGCCATCCGCGCGGTGGAGACGAAGCCGGTGACGCGCTTCCTGGAGGGCGCGCCGCTGCGGGGCCACAAGACACGCGTGGACATGGACGAGGAGAACTTCATGGGCGTGGGTGACTCGTTCCTCTTCGGCTGCATCCTCGAGGAGCTGCTCGCGTCCCACGTCACCATCAACTCCTTCAACGAGCTGAGCATCCGGCTCCACCCCTCGCAGACGGAGTACACGTGGCTTCCGAGGAACGGAACTCAGACGCTCTTGTAGCGGCGGCGCGTCAGCTGGCGGAGGTGGCACCCCGGGCGGGCTTCTTCCCCCTGGTGGCCTTCCTGGAGCGGCTGACGGCCGAGGCCGTGCGCGTGGGCGGGCCCGGCCCCGTCAACGAGGAGATGATTCGCTTCCGGCACGACCCGTCCCTGGGCTTTCCCAGCGGCGACGTGAAGGAGGTGACGCTGCACGAGGTGCTCGTCCGCGCGGAGGACCCGTTCTCCAAGCGGCCGCTGTTCGAGGTGGTGACGAGCTTCCTCGGGCTGACGGGCTCGGTGAGCCCCCTCCCCCACTACCTCGCGGAGGAGGTGGCGCAGGAGGACCCGGACTACCCGGTGCGGCGCGAGTTCCTGGACCTCTTCCACCACCGGCTGCTGTCGCTGCTGTACCGGATTGAGTCCAAGTACCGCGTCACCAGCGAGACGGACACGTCCTTCAAGGACCAGTGGTCCAAGCGGCTGTTGGCGCTGGGCGGCTTCGACACGTACGAGAAGCCCCATGAGGGCAAGCTGCCGACCTGGCGCCTGCTTCGCATCGCCCCGCTGCTGGCCGGGCGCTTCCGCACGGCGGAGCAGTTGGAGGTGGCCCTCCAGGACGTCATGGGCGAGGACCTGGAGGGGGCGCGCGTCACGGTGCGCCAGTTCGTGGGCCGCTGGGTGGACATCGACGCGCGGGTGCAACTGGGCCGCCTGAACAACATCCTCGGGCGCAACATGCTCCTGGGTGGCAAGGCCTTTGACCGGACGGGGAAGATTCAAATCCACGTCAGCCCGCTGCCGCCGCGCGCCTACCGGCGGCTGATGCCGGAGGGCGATTTGCTGCCCCTGGTGCGCGAGGTGGTGGCCCTCTTCGTGAAGGACCCGCTCGAGTACGATTTGGAGCTGGGGCTCACCGAGGGCGTGAAGCAGCAGTTCCGCCTGTCCCGCCAGGAGCCGAGCAAGCTCGGCCGGGACACGTGGCTCGGCAACAGCCAGCAGACGCATCTCAGTGTTCCCGTGGCGAGATGAAATCCCGAGCGGGCGGGCATGAAGGCCGGGGATTTACGCCGCTCTGCCCGCCCGGTATACCGTCCACCATCGCTGTCATTTTCTGGGGGCTCCCATTCGCGTCGACCCGAAAGCGCTCGTCCGTCGTTTGACGCCGACCTCTACCCGTCTGCTCGAGGCCGCGGTGGCCCGTGCGAGCGCCGGGCGGTTCTACGAAATCGTGCCCGAGCACATGCTCGTGCAGATGCTGGAGCCCGAGGACTCGGACGTCGCGCGCATCCTCCAGCAGTTCGGCGTGGACCGCCGCACGCTGCTGGCCAGCATGGAGCGCGCCGTGCAGGGGCTGCGCGCCGGCAATGCGGGCCGGCCCGTGTTCTCCGAGACACTCTTCCAGTGGTTCGAGGATGCGTGGCTGCTGGCCTCCGTGGAGCAGGGTGCCACGCGGATTCGCTCGGGCGTGCTGTTCGCCCAGTTCGTCAGCCGGCGCTCGCGCTACACCGCGGAGCTGTTCCAGGAGCTGGATGCCATCAGCCGCGACGAGCTGATGTCCTCGCTCGACGTGGTGCTGCGCCCCTCCCCCGAGAATGTGGAGGTGGCCAGCGCTGAAGCCGCCACGGGCGGTGGCGCGGCCGGGGCTCCGGGTGGGCGCGGGGACGAGGCGCTCAAGCGCTTCGCCACGTCCTTCACGGGCCGGGTGCGCGAGGGGAAGATCGACCCCATCTTCGGCCGGCACCGTGAAATCCGGCAGATGGTGGACATCCTCTCCCGCCGCCGGAAGAACAACCCCATCCTGGTGGGCGAGCCCGGCGTGGGCAAGACGGCGCTCGTCGAGGGCATGGCCTGGGCGATTGTGCGCGGCGAGGTGCCGGACGCGCTGAAGAACGTGGAGCTGCTGGGCCTGGATTTGGGCCTGCTCCAGGCGGGCGCGGGCGTGCGCGGTGAATTCGAGAACCGGCTCAAGGCCGTCATCGCCGAGGTGAAGGCGTCCCCCACGCCCATCATCCTGTTCATCGACGAGGCGCACACCATCATCGGCGCGGGCGGTTCGCAGGGCGGCACGGACGCGTCCAACCTGCTCAAGCCGGCGCTGGCGCGCGGCGAGCTGCGCACCATCGCCGCCACCACGTGGGCCGAGTACAAGAAGTACTTCGAGAAGGACGCGGCGCTGGAGCGGCGCTTCCAGCCGGTGAAGGTGGAGGAGCCGAGCGTGGAGGACGCGGAGCTGATGCTGCGCGGCCTGCGCCCTACCTACGAGGCGTCCCACGGCGTCATCATCCGCGACGAGGCCGTCACCGCCGCGGTGCGCCTGTCCAGCCGCTACATCTCCGGCCGGCAGCTGCCGGACAAGGCGGTGGACCTGCTCGACACGTCCGCGGCCCGCGTGAAGATTGAATTGTCCACGCGCCCCGAGGAGCTGGTGGCGCTGGACCAGGAGATTGCCGCGCTGGAGCGCGAGCGCGAGGCGCGCAAGCGGGACCTGGCGGAGGGCACCGGCGGCGAGAACGAGCAGGACGCCCTGAACGAGGCGCTGGAGAAGCTGCGCGCCACGCAGGACGCGCGCGCCACGCTGCACGTGCGCTGGGAGACCGAGCGCACGGCGGTGGCGGCACTGATGGAGGCGCGCAAGGCGCTGCGCGAGGCGAAGCCGGAGGCGGACGCCGCGGCGCTGAAGGCAGCGGTGGACGAGGCGACGAAGAAGCTGGCGGACGTGCGCGGCGAGGCGCCGCTGGTGCACGCGGACGTGGACGCGGACATCGTCGCGCGGGTGGTGGCGGGCTGGACGGGCGTGCCCGTGGGGAAGATGCGCAGTGATTTGCTCGCCTCCGTGCTGACGCTGGAGGACAAGCTGCGCTCGCGCGTTCGCGGCCAGGAGGCGGGGCTCAAGAAGGTGGCGGAAATCATCCGCATCTCCCAGGCGGGCATCCGCAACCCGGAGACGCCGATTGGAGTCATGCTCTTCGTGGGCCCCAGCGGCGTGGGCAAGACGGAGACGGCGCTGGCGCTCGCGGACACGCTCTACGGCGGCGAGCGCTTCATGACGACGCTCAACATGAGCGAGTTCCAGGAGAAGCACACGGTGAGCCGGCTCATCGGTTCGCCGCCGGGCTACGTGGGCTACGGCGAGGGCGGCCTGCTGACGGAAGCCGTGCGCCAGCGCCCCTACTCCGTCGTGCTGCTGGACGAGTGCGAAAAGGCCGACCTGGAGGTGATGAACCTCTTCTACCAGGTCTTCGACAAGGGCTCGCTGACGGACGGCGAGGGCCGGCAGGTGGACTTCAAGAACACCGTCATCATCCTCACCAGCAACCTGGGCTCGGACGTGGTGATGCGGATGTACGAGGACTTCGCGGAGCCCACCACCGAGCAGGTGGTGGGGGCCATCCGCCCCGTGCTCAGCAAGCACTTCAAGCCGGCGCTGCTGGCGCGCATGACGATTGTGCCCTTCGGTCCGGTGCAGCGCGACGTGATGCGCCAGATTGCGGAGATGAAGCTGGCGAAGCTGGTGGGCCGGCTCAAGGCCGCCCACAACGTGGACACCACGCTGGCGCCGGACCTGCTCGACGAGCTGGCGCGCCGGTGCACGGAGTCCGAGATGGGAGCGCGCAACATGGAGCAGATCCTCCAGGGCTCGCTGATGCCGGTGCTCTCCCGTGAGCTGTTGCAGCACCTGGTGGGCGGCGCGGTGCCCCCGAAGCTGCATGTGGCCCTGACCGCGGAAGGCGACTGGGACCTCCAGTTCGCCAATGCCTGAGAGAACCCATGAAACGAACGCTCCAGGTCTCCGCCGTGGCGCTGTCCCTGCTGGCTGGCTGCGCCACCGCGCCGAAGTCGTCGTCGATGTGCTTCGCCGAGGCGGGCGCCAACGCGCGCTCCTTCCCCACGCCGGACACATGGTTCGCCCTGCTGCTGCATGGCTATGACAAGGACACCGGCGCGGCGCCCCGCCCCTCGGTGGACTGCACGGGCGCCCCGGTCTGGTCGCAGGACCCCGCCGCCGACGAGTGCGTGGAGGCCGGCCCCGACGCCCTCCCCCTGCCCCCTCCGGAGAAGCTGACGGAGGAGGACCTGGTGATGGAGACGCTCCAGGCCGGGCAGCGGCTGGTGTGGGTGATTACGCGGCGCTTCACCAACGGCGAGGCCCTGGGGCCGGTGGCGCTGGTGGAGACGACCGAGCAGGGCTTCCGCGTGGACGCGCTGGGCTCGCTGCGCGCCATGCCGAAGAACGCGAAGCTGCGGTTGGAGAAGGTGCAGGGCACGAACATCCTCGTCGCGGAAGGCGACGCCTGCACCACGGAGGGCGAGGAGGTGTGCCGCCGTCACGCGCGCATCATGCCGCTGCGGCAGAACCGCTTCTTCACCGAGTCCGTTTCCGACAAGGCGCGCGCGTGCCTGGGCGCCGCGTGGTTCCCGCTGTCGCGCGAGATGGACTTCGAGCTGCCCAACGGGCTGCGCCGCAAGTTCGAGCTGACGTCCACCCTCACCTACGACGAGAAGGGCATCAGCGTGCAGGAGCAGGTGCAGGTGAGTGACTCGGACCCGAGCCAGCCGGACGTGGCGCCGCGCCTGTACCGCCGCGCGCAGGACGTGCGCACGCTGGAGCTGGCGGACAACGCGCTGCTGGCCCCCAAGCCGTCGCTCTGGTCCCGCATGGTGGAGCAGCAGGAGCGCATCGGCGCCCGCGCGGTGCCGGAGAAGCCCATCTTCGCGCTCCCGGAGAAGAAGAAGCCGGCGCCCACCGAGGCCGACACGGCCACCGCCCAGGCTCCCGCCGCGGACAAGGCCAAGGCCACCGCCGAGGCGGCGAAGACCGCGTCGGACACCACGAAGACGGTGGCCGCGCCGGGCAAGACGTCGCAGAAGCCCGCACCCACGGTCAACACGACGCCTCCGTAGTCAGGGCCCCGAAGTGGGGCCTGGTGCTCCCTCGCCCTACCCTGCCCCCGTGTGCCTTCGGTTTTTCCGAAGTGCCACGGGGGTTTTTCGCAATTGCGCCAAAGGCTCCTCGTGGACAGAGAAGAGATAGGCCCAATGGGGGGCCAGAAGGAGCGTCCTGGATGCGCATCGAAATCCGAGCCCGTCACATCCCCCTCACCGAGACCCTTCGCACCCACTGCGAGCGCCGCGTGCGCTTCGCGCTGGACCGACTGGCGGACCGCGTCAAGGAGGTGGTGTTGCGCTTGGAGGACACCAACGGCCCGCGCGGAGGCGTGGACAAGACGTGCAAGGTGACGCTGCGGCTGGAGCACGGGAAGGAGCTGACGCTGGAGTCCAAGGGCACCACGCTCGTCGCGGCGGTGGACCAGGCCCTGGACCGGGCCGGCAATGCGGTCAGCAAGGCCGTGGGCCGCGCCCAGCGGACGGCCGGCGAGAGCCTGAGGACGGCCGAGTGGCAGCCCGAGGAGGCGCCCTCCCCGTCATGAGGTGAGTCAGGGGCGGCCGTCCCACCCGGGGCGGCCGTTCCCGGTGTTACCGTGGCAGCCTCCGAGGAGGCGTTGAATGCAGGGCGGTACCGGAGCGCTGGGACGGATGCGGGCCGCCTGGGACGTGGCGCGGCGCCGCTGGTGGGTGCGCTGGGGCGTGGACCTGGCGCTGCTCGCGCTCATCGTCGCGGCGGTGTCGGCGTGGCAGACGCGCCGCCTGCCCGGTGGCGGGACGCCCGCTCCGGACTTCATCCTGCGCACGCTGTCCGGAGAGACGGTGCGGCTGGAGGCCCTGCGCGGCAAGCCCGTGGTGCTGGCCTTCTGGGCCCCCTGGTGCGGCGTCTGCAAGCTGGAGTCGTCCAATCTTTCCCTGCTCCAGAGCCTCGCGGGTGACTCCGCCCACGTGGTGTCCGTGGCGGTGGCCTGGGACGACGAGGAGGCCGTGCGGCGCTTCGTGCGGGAGCACGGCGCGGACTACCCCGTGCTGCTCGGGGACGACGGCATCCAGCGCGACTGGCGCGTGGACACCTTCCCCACCGTGTTCTTCCTGTCGTCCGAGGGCCGCGTGGAGCGCACCGTGGTCGGCTACACCACGCTCGCCGGGCTGACGTGGCGGTTGCTGCTGTAACCCTCGTGTTCCTTCTCTTCCATGACGGCCCCTTTCGGGGTTTTCATCCATGGTCGGGCAACAAGCTCACCACGGCGAGGAGAACCGGATGCGGGGAATGCGAAGTGTCACGGGCCTTGTGTTTCTCCTGGGAATGGCAGGGCAGGCTTCGGCGGCCGAGCCCTATGCCAAGCAGGTCATCGACTCCCTGGTGTTGAGTGGGAGCGCGGGCAATACCAGTCCGAACCCGCTGGAAACGCTGGGAGCGCCGGACTCCAAGCACCTATCGATGGGCGGCCCTGGCGCCTACGTCGTGCTGGACATGGGCGACACGCCCATCGTGAATGGCACCGGACCCGATATCGAAGTCCGTGAGATTGGCACCGCCGGAGGCGGCGTCGATGAGGAGTTCCGCGTCCTCATCTCCAACAGCACCGACCCGGCCAGCTTCGTGCTGGTGGGTATCGGCTCGGCATTCAGCCTCCTGGATATCGCCAGCACGGGGCTGTCCTCGGCCCAGTATGTTCGCCTCGAGGACTTGTCCACGAAGACCAGTACCACCGCGACGCCGGGTTCCGATATCGAGTCGGTGACGTCAATCCATGCGACGAACAGCTCCCGTCCCCCGGTGTCCGGCCTGTCGTACTCGGTGACGAACAACGGCGTCCGGCTGGCGTGGACCCCGGCGCTGGGCTCGGACGTGCTCGGTTACGCCGTCCGCAGGAGTTCGGATGGCGTGCGCTTCGACAGCACGGCCAACTGGACGCCCTCGAACCTGGAGTCCGCCTTCCTGGACAACCAATCCACGCAGGCCATCCAGAACGTGCCCGCCCAACTCGTCGGAGACCTCTGGTACGCGGTGAGCGTGCGGTACTCGGCGGGAGAGAGCGCGCTGCAGATCGTGCACGTCCCCACCACCACGACCGGCCTCCATTCGCAGGCCGAACACCTCGGTGACGGCGTCGTCGCGAACTGGGAGGTGCCTTCTCCCACCGGCACGAAGCTCACCGTGACGGTCAACCTGCCCGCCGTGCCGCGTGGGCCGTTCGTGAAGTTGAACTTCGACCTGTTCGACGTGGACAACTCCACGAATCGGGTTGTCATCAACGGCGCGGGGCCACGCTCCTTGCCCACACAGGGCGCGGAGTCCTGGCAGAGCCGGTCCATGGTGTTCGAGAGCGGGCTGTTCCTGCCGGGACTGAACACCATCGAAATCTACAGCCGTGACAGTGCTGGCGGAGGCACCGGCAATCTGGACGACTACCAGATTCGGAACATCTCCCTGACTACACAGGTCCCCTGAGGCTCCCTCATGGACGCCATCCGCCGCTTCGCGGGTGCGTCCCCCGAGCAGGCTGTCTTCTGCCCGGAGGACGACCGCTACCTCATCGACAAGGACTTTCACGTGACGCACTACGAAGTGCCCTTCGCGTCCGTCACGGGCTGACGTCCGGGCTTCAGAGGCGGATGAGCTCCACGTCATCCATGTGGATGAAGTTGCCCGAGTTGCCCACCGTGGCCCGCGTGTGGAAGCCCAGCTCCAGGGAGCCGCCGGTGACGGAGATGGCCGGCGTCTCCACGAGCGTCCACGCCCCATACGTCCCGAGGTCCGTGTACACGGGCGCGCACCCGCCACACGTCTTCGCCTGGATGCGCGCGATGTCGAACGCGCCGCCCTTCCGCACCCACCCGCGGACCCTGTAGTTGCCCGAGGGCAGTCCCGAAGCCACCTGGTACGTCCACACCTCGAACGGTGAGCCGTTGTTCCAGTGCGTCAGGTGGTAGCTGCCCGAGTGCCCGCCGTTGTACGTCTCGCTGAAGTCCGCGGCCTCGGTGGCGTTGGGGCTCCACGTCGCCCAGCCCGTCATGCCGGACTCGAAGCCGGGGTTGGTGAGCGTCGCGGGCGGCACGCTGCCCGCGTCGTACCAGCGCACCCACTCCACCTCCATCGTCTTGCGCTCGCCCGACGCGAGCGCGATGGAGCTGGCGGGCGGGTTGCCGTACCAGTTCCCTCCCATCGCCAGGTTCAGGAGGATGTAGTGGTTCTGCTGGAACGCGGGCTGGTTGTGGAAGAAGTCCGCGGTGGCACGAACCTGGTTGTCCAGCCGGAACACCATCTGCCCCGCCGTCCACTCCACCTCGTACACGTGGAAGCCGTCCGCGACGCTGTAGCCCCGGTTGGCGCCGGTGCCGAAGTGCTGCGCGGCCCCGTTGGCGAAGTAGTGCACCGCCGACTTCATCCACGTCGGCTCATTGGAGTGCCACTCGAGGATGTCGATTTCGCCCGAGCTCGGCCAGCCCACCGTGGAGATGTTGCCGCCCAGCGTCCAGAACGCCGGCCACATGCCGTAGCCGGAAGGCACCTTGATGCTGGCCACGAGCTTCCCGTAGCGCCGCTCCACCTTCCCCTTCGTGTGGATGCGGCCGGAGTAGAACCCGCGCGGCCCGTAGCCCGTGCAGCGCGAGTCCATGGGCCCATCCCCGGTCCGCTCCGCGGTGATGACCAGCTTCCCGCCGCCGACGGTGACGTTCTGCGCGCGCGGAAACTCCAGCTCCCCCGTCCCGAAGTTGCAGTTGTTGGTGACGGGGTCGTAGTTGCTCGTCAGCACGTTCCAGTACGCGCCATTGAGCGCCGTCCCGGTGAAGTCGTCCTGCCAGCCGAGGTTCCACCCCGGCCCCGGGTCATACCCGAGCTCGCCTTGCGCCTGGCTCGCGAGCGGAAGCGGCTCGGGCGCGGAGGAACTCTCCGCTCCGCACCCGCTGGCCAGCACCAGCAAGCCAGCAGCCCACAGCATCGAACGCCCAACCTGTCGTCTGTGCATGTCACTCTCCGGGAAGGGGAAATCCAGGAACTCCACCCTGGACTTACCCGCCGGGCCCGCACGCTCAAACACTTTTTTCGACTAATGGAGAAAGTCCGGGCTTTTCTGGCCGCCCCCGGCTCGGCCTCAGATGGCGTAGTCGCCGAGGAAGACCGTTGCCGACCGGACATCCGCGCGCACCGCGTCGCCCTCGGTCACCCCCAGGGCGTCGAACTCCGAGCGCGGCACCTCCACCGTGACTTCGTCCCCGGTGGGCAGGCGCAGGAGCACCTTCACGTAGCCGCCCACGGGCTTGAAGCGCTCCACCCGGCCGGTGGCCGCGTGTCCGTTCACCGCGCCCACCGGTGACTTCACCAGCTTGATGTCGTGAGGCCGAACGAAGGCCTGCACGGACTCGCCCTCGCGCGCCGCCGCCGGGACGTCCACCGACAGCGAGCCCATGGCCACCCGGCCCGAGCGCACCTGTCCGCGCAGCACGCTGGCCCCGCCGATGAAGGAGGCCACGAAGGGCGACGCGGGCCGGCTGTAGACGTCCTCCGGCGAGCCCGCCTGCGCCACCCGGCCCTCGCTCATCACCACGACGTGCTGCGAAATCTCCAGCGCCTCCTGCTGGTCATGCGTCACCAGCAGCGTGGTGAGGCCCGTGCGCGTGTGCAGGTCATGCAGCCACTCGCGCAACTCCTCGCGCACCCGCGTGTCGAGCGCGCCGAAGGGCTCGTCCAGCAGCAGCACGCGGGGACGGATGGCCAGCGCGCGCGCGAAGGCCACGCGCTGCCGCTGCCCGCCGGAGAGCTGCCCGGGAAAGCGGCTGCCCAGGTCCTCCAGCTGCACGAGGCGCAGCATCTCGTCCACCCGCGCGGCCGTCTCCGCGCGAGGCGTGCTCCGCACCTCCAGTCCGAAAGCGATGTTCTCCCGCACCGTCATGTGCCGGAACAGGGCGTAGCTCTGGAACACGACGCCCACGCCGCGCTGCTGCACGGGCATGGACGTACAGTCCACACCGTCGATGTGGATGCGACCGGCGTCCGGCACCTCCAGCCCGGCCACGAGCCGCAGCAGCGTGGACTTGCCCGCCCCCGACGGCCCCAGCAGCGAGGTGATGGCACCCGCGGGCGCCTGGAAGGAGACGTCCGAGACGGCCGGGGTCCCCTTCTCGGTGAAGCGCCGGGTGACCTGCTCGACGATGATGCTCATGACGCCACACTCCTCCACTCCACGTATTTCTTGACCACCAGCGTGACGAGCGCGAGCAGCGTCAGCAGCGAGGCCACGGCGAAGGCGCCGACGAAGTCGTACTCGTTGTAGAGAATCTCCGCGTGCAGCGGCAGCGTCGTGGTGACGCCGCGCACGTGCCCGGACACCACCGACACGGCGCCGAACTCGCCCATCGCCCGCGCGTTGCAGAGGATGACGCCGTAGATGACGCCCCACTTCACCTTGGGCAGCGTGACACGCCAGAACATCCGCCAGCCGCTCGCGCCCAGCGTCAGCGCCGCCTCCTCCTCGTCGCTGCCCTGGGCCTGCATCACCGGCAGAACCTCACGCGCGACGAAGGGGAACGTGATGAAGACGGTGGCCAGCACGATGCCCGGCACCGCGAAGATGACGTGCAGGTCATGCTCCGCCAACCACGGCCCGAGCCAGCCCTGCCTCCCGAACATCAGCACGAAGATGAGGCCCGCGATGACGGGCGACACGCTGAAGGGCAGGTCGATGAAGGTGATGAGCAGTGAGCGCCCGGGGAAGCGGAACCGGGCGATGAGCCACGCGGCGGCCACGCCGAAGACGAGGTTGAGGGGTACGGAGATGGCCGCCGCAGTCAACGTCAGCCGCATGGCCGACAGCGCCTCCGGGTGGCTGATGGCAGCGGCGTAGGCCTCCCAGCCCTTCTGGAACGCGAAGGAGAAGACGGCCACCAGCGGAACGACGAGGAAGACGCCGAGGAACAGCAGCGCCAGCCCGATGAGCGTCCAGCGAATCACGGCCGGCCCGCCGAGTGTCCGGGTCCGCCGCCGGAGGACGAGGGTGGAGGGGTGCATGGCGCCTCAGTGTCCGGACCGGGCTTCCAGCCGGCGGTGGCTCCAGCGGTGGAGCAGGTTGACGGCCAGCAGCAACAGGAACGACGCGGTCAGCATGACGACGGCGATGGCCGTCGCGCCCGCGTAGTCGTACTGCTCCAGCTTGGTGATGATGAGCAGCGGGACGATTTCAGTCTTCAGCGGCATGTTGCCGGAGATGAAGACGACCGAGCCGTACTCGCCCAGCGCCCGGGCGAACGCGAGCGTGAAGCCGCTGAGCAGCGCGGGAAGGATGCCCGGGAAGAGGACGCGCACGAAGGTCTGCCACGGCGTCGCGCCCAGCGTCGCCGCGGCCTCCTCCACGTCCACGTCGATGTCCTCCAGCACGGGCTGCACCGTGCGCACGACGAAGGGCAGCCCGATGAAGGTGAGCGCCACCGCCACGCCGAGCGACGTGTACGCCACCTTGAGTCCCAGCGCCTCCAGGTACCGGCCGTACCAGCCGTTGGCGGAGAACAGCGTCGTCAGCGTCAGCCCCGCCACCGCGGTGGGCAGCGCGAAGGGCAGGTCCACCAGCGCCTCCACCAAATCCCTCCCCGGGAAGCGGTAACGCACCAGCACCCAGGCCACCAGCAGCCCGAACACGACGTTGGCCAGGGCCGCGGCGAGCGACGCCCCGAAGGTGAGCTGGTACGCCGCGAGCGCCCGCGCGGACGTCACCGTGTCCCAGAACTGCGCCCAGGTGAGGGTGAAGGTCCGGAGGAACAGGCCGGACAGCGGCAGGAGGACGATGAGCCCCAGATAGAACCAACTGAAGCCCAGCGACAGCCTGAAGCCTGGGAGGACGCGGCGACGGGGGGACACGGCCATGGTGCGAGTGCTCTTTCAGCGGGCCTGGGGGGCGTAGATGCGGTCGAACACGCCGCCGTCGTCGAAGTGCGCGGCCTGCGCCTTCTTCCAGCCGCCGAAGACGTCGGCGATGGTGAAGAGGCTCACCTTCGGGAAGAGCGCGGCGTGCTTCTCGGCCACGGCCTGGGCGCGGGGTCGGTAGTAGTGCTTCGCGGCCAGCTCCTGGCCCTCGTCCGAGTAGAGGTACTGGAGGTACGCCTCGGCCACGGCGCGGGTGCCGCGCTTGTCCACGTTCTTGTCCACCACGGTGACGGGCGGCTCGGCGAGGATGCTCACCGACGGGACGACGATTTCGAACTTGTCCTTGCCCACCTCCTTCGTGAGCAGGAAGGCCTCGTTCTCCCAGGCGATGAGCACGTCACCCAGGCCGCGCTCGGCGAAGGTGGTGGTGGAACCGCGCGCGCCCGAGTCCAGCACGGGGACGTTGCGGAACAGCTTCTCCACGAAGGCCTGCGCGGTGGCCTCGCTGCCGCCCTGCTTGCGCAGCGCATAGCCCCACGCCGCCAGGTAGTTCCACCGCGCCCCGCCGGACGTCTTCGGGTTGGGGGTGATGACGGAGACGCCCTCCTTCACCAGGTCCTCCCAGTCCTTGATGCCCTTGGGGTTGCCCTTGCGGACCACGAAGACGATGGTGGACGTGTACGGCGCGCTGTTCTCCGGCAGCCGTGACTGCCAGTTCGCCGGGATGAGCTGGGCCTTGTCGTGGAGCATGTCCACGTCGTACGCGAGCGCCAGCGTGACGACGTCCGCATCCAGCCCGTCGATGACGGCCCGCGCCTGCTTGCCGGAGCCGCCGTGGGACTGCTTGATGGTGACCTTCTGCTTCGTCTTCGCCTCCCAGTGCTTCGCGAACGCGGTGTTGAAGTCCGCGTACAGCTCGCGCGTCGGGTCATACGAGACGTTGAGCAGGGTGACGGCTTCGGTGCCCTTCGACGGCGCGGATGCGTCGCCGCTCGACTTCGAGCAACCGGCCAGGGACAGCGCGAGGAACAGGGGAACCCAGATCTTGGTGCTCATGGGGGGAAAGCCTTTCACTGACTGACCTGCTGCACCTTCCATACGTGACCTCGGTGGTGAATCGAGAGGACGCGATGGAATGGGCCGGGTCCGGGTCCTGAAACTCGAAAGCCCACTCCCTCGCGGGCAGTGGGCTTTTCCGGACCGGCTCGACCAGGGCTCTTCAGGCCACTGGCGGACAGGCGCCCACCGCAGGTGCGTCACAGCAGCAACAAGCGGTGGCGAGCGCGTGGGTCATGAGCGGACGGCACGATGCCTGCCGCTGGCAGGGTTGTCAACGGAGGTGGTCAGCCCGAACCGGACAATTCGAGTATACACTGCTTTCTCCGAAAGGAGCCATCATGGCCCGACGTGCCCCGCCTCCGCGCGCCCTGCTCTTTGCGGCGCTGCTTGCGCTGTCCCTCGTGTCTCCGGAGGCTGCCGCCGCCGGACGCCCCTCGCTGGTGAACACGCGCATCCGCACGCCCTTTGGAGCCAACGGCCACTCGTCGACGATTGATGGGCGCATCTTCGTGGGCAACATCCGCGAGGACCACGCGACGACCACGACCACCTGGCTGGCGCGCGTGTTCCGCCCCGAGGCGGTGACGTACGACGCGCAGGGACGCCCCGGCTTCGACAGCGCCTTCTCCCCCGGACGCACCGTCGACGTGACGAACGGTGAGAATGCGCTCGCGTTCTGCTTCACCAACCCGGCCCAGCCGTACACGCTGTCCGGCGGGCTCGCGGTGTATCAGCCGTACCTCTTCGACTCGCGGATGTTCAACGGCGACAACGTGTTCCGCCGCCGGCCCGTGGACCTGCGGGTGTCGCTGCCCTTCACCGCGCAGGCGGACATCTCGTCGTTCACCACCGGCAACCTGCAGGAGTTGGCGACCACCACCGGCGCGAGGATTCGCGGCATCGAGCCGACGATGACCTCCGACGGCCGCCTCCTCATCTACCAGGGCGGGCCGAACAACGACGGCGCCATTGACCACCTGATGTACACGTACAACGCCACGCCCTGCGCGGCCTCCGGCTGGAGCAACCCGCGCCCGCTGTCGGCGATGTACAGCGACACGAACGCGGGCGTGAAGCGCTACCCGCTCGCGTGGCAGCCGCTGAAGGCCGCCACCGGTGAGGCCTATGGCGCGGGGGCGTACGTTCGCGGCGCCTATGCATGGGTGGACCACGAGGGGCGCAACGTCCTCTACGCCGCCGTCGTCTACACCGACGGCGCGCGCCGCGAGGCGATGAGCCTGATTGGCGCTGACACGGGCTGGACGGCGTACCACATCGACGGGAGCCTCAACACGGACCGGCTCGACATCGCGCACCTCTTCTACTCGGGCCCGATGTGGAACTTCGAGCAGGAGCGCAGCCCCGCGCAGAACTTCCCTCCGGGCACGAGCAACGAGACGCGCTACCTGCCCGTCACCAAGACGCACGACGTGCTCGCGCTCTTCGGCAGCAACACCGCAGACTACAACGAGGTGGACCTTGGCGATTTGAGCGACCCCTTCCACCTGCTCTACCTGCCCATGAACGAGATGGTCACCCGGGCGGGAGCGTATGACCTGGCGCGCACGCCGGACCTGTCCGGCCGCTTCAACACGGGCACGCTCACGGGCACGGCGCAGATTTCTCCGAGCAACGCGGTGACGCAGCCGGCGTCGGACTCGGTGTGGGAGCCGCAGGGCAAGGGCAAGGCGCTCGTCCTTCCGGGCGGCGGCGCCGTCACGGTGAACCTCACGGACCCGAATGGCACGGTGCCCGGCGTGGGCGCCTACGTGCGCGGTTTCACCGTGCAGCTCGCCATCCGCCCGGACGCGGCCATCAACCAGGGCTGCACGGGCAATCCCTACCGATACCTCCTGGCGAAGTCAGGCGGGCTGGACCTCATCTACGAGGTGGACAACACGGTGCAGATGTCCTTCCAGCTCAACGGCCAGCGCGTGCGCCTGGGCCGCAGCCCCGCGCTGCCCGTGGGCGTGTGGAGCCAGCTCGCCTATACGTGGGACGGCGTCAGCGGGCAGTTCAACGAGTACATCAACGGCGTGTCCACGGGCCGTGCGCTGCCCGTCGTCACCGGCTCGTTCCGGCTGGGCACAGGCTCGCTGGCCATCGGCGCGGGCAACGTGATGAACACGCAGGCCTGCCCCACCAACGGCGAGGGCTCGTTCCGGGGCACCATCGACGAGGTTCGCTTCTTCACGCACGCGCGCTCCAACCGCAGCGTGTGCCTGACGACGTACGGCTCGGACTGTAAGGACGAGGCCATCCAGGTGGCTCCCACTGGCGGCCAGTTCGGGATGAACCAGCAGCAGCCGGGTTGCAATGCGTATTCGGCCCTGGGCACGCAGGCGTGCGCGTCCGCCATGCATCGCGTCTGTGCGCAGCGCGGCGCGAATGATGCGCTGGCCACCAGCACCAACGTGTACGAGACGATTCAGCAGCTCATCGGCAACCGTCCGCCCATCTCCCTCCTGGGCGTGCCGGCCGGTGCCACCACCACGGACGTGAGCGTGGCGTGCGCGCCCATCCAGCACCAGAGCCTCGCCGTCACCTTCGAGGAGCTGGCGCGACGGCATGCGGGCTGTGCGGACGAGCGCGTCGCGCATACGCTCGACTGTTCCGCTGCCGTGCACCGTTGGTGCAACGGCCTGGGCTGGACGACGGGGCAGATTTTCGAGACGACCACGCGGCCGTGGGTGGGCTGCTTCAACGCGGGCCTCATCCAGGACGTGCCCAAGGACCAGCTCGGGCCCGTGTCCAATACGGGCAACTTCGCGTCCACGGACTCGCGGCTGGAGGTCAGCCGGTGGTGCCAGGCGCGAGGGTACGGCGCGGGCGTCGTGCAGGAGCTGGGCGCGGGCAGCATCGCCAACGTGCACTGCTTCCAGCCTGCGGTGACGGTGCCCTGGAAGTTCAGCCCGTGAGCGCACCCTTTCTCAGTCACACCCCAGCAGCGTCGGACACGGAGTTCAGCAGCGGGAGGGGCACTACGCCATCTGCTTCGTCACGCCCGACGAGAGACCCGTCGGCCGAGAGGACGCGCTGTTGGCCCGACGTCACCAGGTGTACCAGCGCCCAGGCCGTCACCCCCGAGCGCTGGAGCCGCGACACTCGCAACGAGATGCCGGCAAGTCCCGTGCGCCTCAACCCTTCTCCGAATCTCATCCTAGTTGCGGAGGTGAGGCGCACCGGCTGTACCCTTTCACGCGACAACTGCCGCGACACTCACCGGTAGAATCAAAGTCTTCAAGGCGTGTACACCTCCGCCGTCGCGAGGCCCCCTCCTCCATTGTAGCCGCCCGTCACCAGCACCTTGCCCGAGGGCAGCAGCGTGGCCGTGTGGACTCCGCGGCCTGCGGCGAGGCTTCCGCTGAGAGCCCAGGTGCCCGTCCCCGGGTCGTACACCTCCGCCGTCGCGAGGTCCCCTCCAACACCTTCACTGTAGCCGCCCGTCACCAGCACCTTGCCCGAGGGCAGCAACGTGGCCGGGTGTCTATGGCGGCCCCTGGCGAGGCTGGCGGTGGAGGCCCAGGTGCCCGTCCCCGGGTCGTACACCTCCGCCGTCGCGAGGACACCTCTATCTCTATTGTAGCCGCCCGTCACCAGCACCTTGCCCGAGGGCAGCAGCGTGGCCGTGTGGCCATAGCGGGTCGTGGCGAGGCTTCCGGTGGGGGCCCAGGTGCCCGTCCCCGGGTCGTACACCTCCGCCGTCGCGAAGGCACCTTCATTGGAGCCGCCCGTCACCAACACCTTGCCTGAGGGCAGCAGCGTGGCCGTGTGACCAGAGCGGCCCGCGGCGAGGCTTCCGGTGGGGGCCCAGGTGCCCGTCCCCGGGTCGTACACCTCCGCCGTCACGAGGTCCCCATAGAAGCCTCCCACCACCAGCACCTTGCCCGAGGGCAGCAGCGTGGCCGTGTGGCCATAGCGGCCCGCGGCGAGGCTTCCGGTGGGGGCCCAGGTGCCCGTCCCCGGGTCGTACACCTCCGCCGTCACGAGGTCCCCATAGAAGCCTCCCACCACCAGCACCTTGCCCGAGGGCAGCAGCGTGGCCGTGATGTCAGCGCGGCCTGTGGCGAGGCTTCCGGTGGGAGCCCAGGTGCCCGTCCCTGGGTCGTACACCTCCGCCCTCGCGAGGGAATCTCCATTCCAGCCGCCCGCCACCAGCACCTTGCCTGAAGGCAGCAGCGTGGCCGTGTGTCTATTGCGGCCCGTGGCGAGGCTTCCGGTGGGAGTCCAGGTGCCCGTCCCCGGGTCGTACACCTCCGTCGTCGCGAGGGGCTTTCCATTTTCATTGGAGCCGCCCGCCACCAGCACCTTGCCTGAGGAGGGCAGCAGCGTGGCCGTGTGGTGATAGCGGGTTGTGGCGAGGGTGGCGGTAGGAGTCCAAGTGCCCGTCCCCGGGTCGTACACCTCAGTCGCGAGAGCCCCTCCATCTACTGCGCCGCCCGTCACCAGCACCTTGCCCGAGGGCAGCAGCGTGGCCGTGTGGCCATAGCGGCCCGCAGCGAGGCTTCCGGTGGGAGCCCAGGTGCCCGTCCCCGGGTCGTACACCTCCGCCGTCGCGCGGGCCTCTCCATTTCCATTGAAGCCGCCCGTCACCAGCACCTTGCCCGAGGGCAGCAGCGTGGCCGTGTGGTGATAGCGGGTCGCGGCGAGGCTGGCGGTGGGGGCCCAGGTGCCCGTCTCCGGGTCATACACCTCCGCCGTCGCGCGGGTTCCTAAATTTCCATTGAAGCCGCCCGTCACCAGCACCTTGCCCGAGGGCAGCAGCGTGGCCGTGTGGTCTTCACGGCCCGCGGCGAGGCTGGCGGTGGAGGACCAGGTCCCCGTCCCCGGGTCGTACACCTCCGCCGTCGCGAGGGTTCCTCCATTGGAGCCGCCCGTCACCAGCACCTTGCCCGAGGGCAGCAGCGTGGCCGTGTGACCATCGCGGCCCGCAGCGAGGCTGGCGGTGGAGGACCAGGTCCCCGTCCCCGGGTCGTACACCTCCGCCGTCGCGAGGGTTTCTCGATTGTAGCCGCCCGTCACCAGCACCTTGCCCGACCACAACAGCGTGGCCGTGTGTCTATTGCGGCCCGTGGCGAGGCTTCCGGTGGGAGCCCAGGTGCCCGTCCCCGGGTCGTACACCTCCGCCGTTGCGAGCCCCCCTCCATTTTCATTGGAGCCGCCCGTCACCAGCACCTTGCCCGACCACAACAGCGTGGCCGTGTGGCTATAGCGGCCCGTGGCGAGGCTTCCGGTGGGAGCCACCGTCGGGCAATCGGGGATGCCAATAGCGGAGAACGCAATGGAGCGTGAGAGGCCCAAGGCATTCGTCACGGTAACCGTGAATGAAGCGATGACTCCTGAGGTCACGCACGCAGGAGCTCTCCAGGTGGCTCTGCTGATGGTGGCGGCTTGCTCCTCAACGTCCAACGCGCCGACGTTCACGGACCAGGAGAAGTGGAGTGGGCTGCCCCTCGGGTCCTGCGCAGCGACTTGGAAGGTCAGCTCGCCACCTCCTTCGACGTACGAAGAAGACCTGGGCTCTTCGATGAAATTCGGCGCTCCCGTGCCACAGCGCTCCGGGTTGCGCTGGCAGAAGTCTCGTTGTCCCTGCTCGAAGTCGAGGCAGCCCGAGGCGAGGCCCCACAGCGCACTCAACAGCAATAGACGAAGGGTGTACCTGCTCATGGCCACCTCCCGAAGACGAAGGCCGACGTCCCGTCAGTAGCCGCACCAAGGCTCACCGCTTCCTCAGAGGGGCCCCCCAGCAGGTACATGCCCGCGGATACCCCCAGACTCACGATGCCGGCGCCCGCCAGTCCCAAGGCGACCGCCTGGTAGGTGCGTCCTCGCGAGCTGCTGCGCTCCACATCCTTGAGGGTGGCCAGACTCGCGTCATTGCCCTGCAGCTTTCCCCATTCACCTCTGGCCAGGGCATAGGACACCCCGCCCCCCACCACCAGCGCCCCTCCCACCGCCGCCGGCAGCCACGCGCGGCTCCCACGTTTGTCGCCCGCCCGCACCTGCGCCGCCGGCACAGCCGCAGGGGTGGACAGCGCCGAAGGCGCGGGAGCGGGCACGTCCCCTCGCGTCGCAGCGGGGACCTCCGCCGCAGGCGGTTGCACCTGGACTGCGGCACGCTTCGCCGCCAGCGCCCTGAATTCGCTCTTCACCTTCTGACGCATGCTCTCGAAGCGCACCTGCACCTTGGGGGAGACCTTTGCCGGCAACTGCGCGTCCGGCGACAGCACGAGGGCTGCTCGGAAGGCCGCGTCGGCCTCCTCGTTGCGGGTGAGGTCGGCCAGGATGATGCCCTCATAGAGGGACAGGAGCACGTCGTCCGCCACCCCGCCAGAGACGCTCCTGGCAAGCGCGAGCTGCTTCAGTGCCCGCTCGTACTCCAGCTCCTCGTAGAAGTGTGTCGCGGAGAGTAGATAGGCCTCCACCGTCCCGCGCTTCTGGGCCTGGCTGGCACTGGGCACCAGCACGAGGCACCCCAGTAGCACTGCCGCGGGAATCCTCTCTCTCAGCGCGCGACGATGCCTCCGCGCGCCGCACTCATCCCTCCGCCTCTGCCTGTCCATGGACGTCCCCGTCGGCTGTGACTGCCCCTCCAGGGTACGTCAGCTCCATGCGATTGCGCGTGGAGCCATACCTGCAGCGGCAGCGGCTGGAGACTGTATATGGAATATGCGTTCCGGAGGTGACCGGGTCTGTCCTGCACTACGTTTTCAACGATAGACGTCCGCGGGCACTGGTCGACTACGTCAATGACACCAACGTCAGACACGTGCTTCACGTTGGCCCTCACTCAAGCGATCCTCGAACCCTTCGTGGCAGATGGCGCCAACTTGAACGGCTTCAAGCGGGCGCGCTCCGTGCGCGAATCCAATTGACGGCCTGCGGGACGCCACCGCTGGGCTGATTCACCAGCCTCGGTCAGCTCCCCCGAGCCCACGTCGTCGCTGTGCGCCACCGTGCTAGCGTGAGCCCCCTCCATGAACTTCCGTTTCCAATGCTGGGTGCAGCGACATGCCAGCGGGCGCGTCACGCTCACACCGCTGGCCCTGCCCCACCTCGCCGTGCACGCGGACACGCTGGAGAAGGCCACCGAGGAGCTGACGCTCGCGCTGGATGACCAGCTCACCCGCGTCCACCCCCGCCGCGTGCCGGAGTTCATCGCCACGTCGGATGGCGTCCTCCATACGCTCGAAGTCCAGGGCATCAAGGTCTGGGGGCCGGAGTACAACACCGTCTCGCCACTCCCCTTCTCCGCCGTCGTCGCCCCCGCGCACCAGTCCTTCACCGGACTGCACGCCCCGCGCCTCGGCACACACCTCTGGTTCCAGGGCAAGGCGCTCCCCAAGGACGCCTCGGAGCGGCTGGGCGAGCAGTTGGAGGAACTCTCCGACGCGCGCCTGCTCGCGCTGCGCCCGGACGGGCCCGAGTCGCTGGTGGAGCTGGAGGTGCAGGCCACGCCCACGCCGCTCTCCGCCCTCACCCCGCGCCAGCTCCACCTGGACATCCGCCCGCCGCCTCGGCCTCTGGATGCGCCCTCGGAGAAGTCGGACGCCGGCCCGGATGACGACGATGAGGACGCGCTGGACCTGGACACGTGGGAGCCTCGCCGCCGCCGCGCCCGCCGCGACACGGGCGCGAAGCCGGAGAAGCCGCCGCCCACGCCCACGCTGGACCGCATCGCCGTGCCCTGGCACAAGCTGGCGCAGGAGGGGCAGCTCGACGCCGCGTACGAGCAGGATGCCCTGGTGACGCTGCTCCGCGCGCGCCTCGCCGCGAAGGACGCCGAGTCCGTGGTGCTGGTGGGCCCTTCGGGCGTGGGGAAGACAGCGGTGCTCCACGCGCTCGCCCAGGCGATGCGCGCCCCCACCGCCTCCGCGTCCGAGAAGGCCCGACCCTTCTTCTTCCTCGACGGCAGCCGCCTCATCGCGGGCGAAGGCATGTGGGGCGACTGGCAGCAGCAGGTGGTGCGCTGCTTCCGCGAGGCCGCCGAGTCCCATGCGCTCCTCTCGCTGGGCCACGCGGTGGACCTGCTGGACGCGGGCAAGAGCGCCCACAGCGACCAGAACGTGGCCCAGTTGCTCCTGCCGCTGCTCGCCACCCGCGAGGTGTCCGTGGTGGCCGAGGCCACGCCGGAGACGTGGGCCCAGGTAGAACGCCGCAACACCAGCTTCGCGCGCCTCTTCTCCGTGGTGCGCGTGGAGGAGCCCGCGCCGGATGCGCTGGCCCGCATCCTCGCGCACGTGGCCGAGGACGACGCGGGGCCGAAGCCGCTGGAGGTGCTGCCCGAGGCGCTCGACGAGGCGCGCTTCCTCTGCCGCCGCTTCCTGCCCTACGGCGCGCAGGTGGGCAACGCGGTGGCCTTCCTCCGCCGCCTGCTGGCCACGTGCTCGCACGCCGCGCAGCCGCGCGTCACGCGCCTGGACGCCATCCGCCAGTTCGCCTCCGAGTCCGGCATCCCCGAGTCGCTCCTGCGCGACGACGTCCCGCTGGAGGCGGGCCAGGTGCGCACCTTCCTCTCCACGCGCGTGCTGGGGCAGGAGGTCGCGGTGGAGCGCGCGGCGTCCGTGGTGTCCGTGCTGAAGGCGGGCCTCGCCGACACGCGCCGTCCGCTGGGCGTGCTGCTCTTCGTGGGCCCCACCGGCGTGGGCAAGACGGAGTTGTCCAAGGCGCTGGCGGAGCTGCTCTTCGGTGCGAAGGAGCGCATGGTCCGCCTGGACATGGGCGAGTACGCCGGCCCGGACGCACTGCTGCGCCTGCTGGGGGATGGCGCGACGCCCGGGCACCTGTCCGCGGCGGTGCGCCGCCAGCCCTTCTGCGTGGTGCTGCTGGACGAGGTGGAGAAGGCCCACCCCGCCGTGCACGACGCGCTGCTCGGCGTGCTGGGCGAAGGCCGCCTCACCGACGCGTCCGGCCGCTTCACCGACTTCCGCAACGCGGTGCTCGTCCTCACCAGCAACCTGGGCGCGGACACCTGGCGGGCCCGCGTGGGCTTCGACTCCTCCGGCGGCGCGCCCGACACCGCCGCCCTGCGCGCGCACTACCTCGCCGAGGTGCAGCGATTCTTCCGTCCGGAGCTGTTCAACCGACTGGATGACGTCGTCGTCTTCTCGCCGTTGTCCGCGGACCTGCTGCGTCGGCTGGTGGTGCGCGAGGTGGAGGCCGTGTGCCGCCGCCCCGGGCTGTCCCTCCACGACGCGGGGCTGGAAGTCTCCCCTTCCGCGCTGGACTGGCTGGCGGCTCGCGGCTTCGACCCGCGCTACGGCGCCCGGCCCCTCAAGCGCGCGCTGGAGCGGGAACTGGTGGTGCCGGTGGCGGCGTGGCTCGCCGCGCACCCTCGGGGCGGCGCGGTGAAGCTGTACGTAGAGGCCGGCGACGCGGGGCTCTCGCTGCGCGCGGAGGCCGTGGGCGGCGACGCCGAGGGCGTGGGACGGCAGGCCATCGAGAAGGTGCTGGAGGACTCGGCCACCCTGCGCGCGGAGGTGCAGCGTTGGAGCCGCTCCGAGCCCATGCTGGCCCTGCGCCGCGAGCTGGCCGTCTTCGACAAGGCGTCGCGGCAGCCGGCCTACTGGGAGGAGCGCGCCCTGGCCGAGGAGTCCTCGCGCAAGTCGTCCGAGGCGCGCGAGCTGGACAAGGCCTTCCGCGACTGCGCGCAGCAGGCCGAGGCCGTGGAGGACCTCCTCTTCGAGGCGCACCTCACGCGCGCCGTGGGACAGGCGGAGTCCATGGCCCGCGACGTCGCCCAGTTGAGGCGGACCTTCCAGCCCCTGCGCGAGCGCCTCTACGCCAGCCTCTTCCACTCCTCGCGCGGCGCCACCCTCTTCCTCGTCCCCGGGCGCGGCGCATGGCCGCACCTGAGCATGCTGGCGAAGGCGTACGAGGCCTGGGCGACGTCGCAGTCCATCACCTTCCAGCGCGCCCTGCTCAGGCCCGCCGAGCCGAAGGACGGCGAGAAGCCGAAGCCCCCGCGCAAGGACACCCCGCTCTTCTGGGGCTGGGAGAAGAAGACCGCGTTGGAAGAGGTGAAGCCCCCTCCGGCCGCGTATGCGCTGCAGCTCACCGGCGGCACGCTGCCACTGCTGCTCGCGGGCGAGCACGGCGTGCACCGCTTCGTCGAGGGCAGCCAGGCCGCGCTGGTGCGCATCCGCTTCGAGCCGCAGCCCCTGTCGCTGCACGCAATGCCGGCGCTGGAGGACCTGGAGAAGTCACTGACGAAGCAGGAGGTGCGCCGGGTGCGTCCTTCCACCAGCGACATGGTGGGCGGCTCGCTGGAGGACCTGCGCACTGGCGCGAAGCAGCGCTACGGGCCGGAAGGTCCGGACCTGGAAGCACTGGTGGAAGCGTGGTTGCAGTGGCGCGTCTTCGGCGCGCGGGAGGAGGGCTGACACCATGGACCTCAAGCTGCCCCTGGTGGTGGTACCGCTCGGCGGACGACTGGTGCAGGCGTGGGTGCCCGCCTTCTGGCCCCGGCTGAGCCGCGTGGGCCCCAGCCTCTCCACCCTGCGTGATGAATTGGCGCTCGCCGTCATGGAGCGTTTCGAGAACGAGTCCGCGGCCAACGTGGCGGCCTACCAGTTCCCCCCGCACCTGGCGCTGCGCCACGTGAAGGTGGACACGGAGGCGAGGGACCGCGAGAAGAACACGCGCGTCGTCCTCCAGGGCCGCCTGGGCGTGCTGCTGGAGAAGTGGCCACGCGACGACTTCTGGGTGGTGACGCCCACCCGGCTGCCCGAAGCCCGCTTCGCGCTCCGCTCCCCGGATGCACTGCCCCAGGCGCTCGCGCGCCGGCTGGCCACTTGGTGCCTGGAGCGCGACCTGACGGACCTGAAGGAGGTCTGGGCCACCGGACGCGAGCGGCTGGAGTTGCTGGAAGTGGACGCCTACGCACCCACCATCCTTCCCCGGACGCCGCCCAAGCCGCCCACCCCGGCCCGCCGCCGCAAGGCCGCCGGGAAGAAGAAGGACGAGCCCGCCCCGGAGACGCCCGAGCAGCGCGAGGCCCGCCGCAACCGCCGCCGCCTGTCCCTCGTGGAGCTGCGCGCGGTGGCGCGCAACCTGAGCCATGGCGCGCGCGACGGCACGCTGGAGCGCTGCTTCGGCCGCGAGGCACTGGTGCGCGAAGTGGTGGACGCGCTGGAGGGCCGCGAGGGCGCCGCGATTGTCCTGGTGGGGCCGTCCGGCTCCGGCAAGACGGCGCTCGTCCACGAGGTGGTCAGCCGCCTCACCGCGCGGCAGGACGCCGCCGGCAACCGGCGCGACGTGTGGCGCGTGGACGGCAACCAGTTCATCGCGGGCATGATGTACGTGGGCCAGTGGGAGGCGCGCGCGCGCGGCGTGGTGCAGGAGTTGGTGGAGGTGGGCGACCTGCTCTACGTGGACGACCTGGCCTCGCTCGTCTACGCGGGGCGCACGCAGAACGAGCGCACCAACGTGGCGCAGTACCTTGAGCCGCACCTGGCGCGCGGCGAATTGACGGTGCTGGCCGAGACCACGCCGGAGCGCTTCGAGCGCGTGCGCGAGGAGGCCCCCACCTTCGCCTCGCTCTTCCGCGTGGTGCACGTGCCCTCGCTGGACGCGCGCAGCACGCTGCCCGCCCTGCTGGGCACACTGCGGGAGTTGGAGGCCGCGAGCCACGCCGGCGCGGTGCGGCTGTCCCCTCTGGCGCTGGAGACGCTGCTGGACTTGCAGCAGCGCTTCGTCGCGCACGAGGCCTTCCCGGGCAAGGCCGTCCGGCTGCTGCGCCGGGTGGTGTCTCGGCCCGGCACCGAGGAACGAGGCGTGCGCCGCTTCACGCAGGAGGACGTCACCTCCGCCATGCGCGAGCAGACGGGCCTGCCAGACTTCGTGCTGGGCAGCGCGCCGCCGAAGACGCGCGAGGCGCTGGAGCGCGAACTGGCCGCGCAGGTGGCGGGCCAGCCGGAGGCGGTGTCCGCGGTGGTGGATGCCATCCTCACGCTGCAGCGCTCATTGCAGCCTCCGGACAAGCCGCTGGCCACCTACCTCTTCGTGGGCCCCACCGGCGTGGGCAAGACGGAGACGGCGAAGGCCCTGGCGCGCACCCTCTTCGGCAGCGAGGGGCGGCTGGTGCGCTTCGACATGTCGGAGTTCGTGTCCGCGTCCAGCATCACCCGGCTGCTCGGCATGCCGGGCGCCCCGGACGGGGAGCTGACCACCGCGCTGCGCACCCAGCCCTTCTGCGTGGTGCTCTTCGACGAGGTGGAGAAGGCCCACCCGCGCATCTTCGACGCCCTGCTCCAGTTCCTCGGCGAGGGGCGGCTGACGGACGGCGCCGGCCGCACGGTGGATGCGCGCCAGGCGGTGGTGGTGCTGACGTCCAACCTGGGCGTGCGCGAGGCCGCCGCCCGCACCGGCTTCGCCCGCACGGCCGAGAGCGCGGAGGCGCACTACCTCTCCTCGGTGCGCGCCTTCTTCCGTCCGGAGTTCTTCAACCGGTTGGACCGGGTGGTGCCCTTCCGCCCGCTGACGCCCGCCGCGCTGCGCGTGGTGGTGGAGCACGCGCTGGAGTCGCTGCTGTCGCGCCGGGGCATCCGCCGCGGCAACGTGCTGGTGGAGGTGGAGCCCGCGCTGCTCGACCTGCTCGTGGAGCAGGCCTATGACCCGCGCTACGGTGCGCGTCCGCTCAAGCGCGCGCTGGAGCGGCGCCTCACGGTGCCCCTGGCCCACCACCTGGTGCGGCGCGGCGCCGAGGACCTCGCCCGCGTGGAGCTCTTCCGCCGGGGCGACGACATGGGCCTGTCCGTGGAGCTGATGGTGCGCGAGCCGGCGTGGGCTCCGGAGCCGGATGCGGCGGTCTGGACACTGGCGGATGTGTCGCGCGAGCTGGAGGAGGCGCTGGCCCGGTTGGACGCGCTTTCGGCCCGCGAGGCGGCACGGCCCCCCTCCGGGGACGTGCACCCGGAGGCGGTGGAGCTGGTCGAACGGCTGGAGCGCCTCGCGGCGGAGGCGGTGGACATCCGCGAGAACGAGCTGGCGGAGCGTGACTTCCTCGAGACGGAAGCGCCCGTGCCGAAGGAGCTTGCGCGTGGCATGGACTGGAGCCGCAACCCGGGACGGGGCGGCCTCCGGGCCCGGCCGGCCTATTCTTCCGTCCCCCAGCCGGTGTCTCGTGAGGAGCGACTGCGCCGCTGCCGGCCCCGCGTCGTGGCCTTGAGGGACGAGGTGGACTGGCTGGCGCACCAGCTCGCGTGCCGTGAGCGCGGCCCGGACGTGCGGGTGGTCCTCATCGAGGGGTTGGGAGATGCGCCCGCGTCCGCGCTGGAGGCGGTGGTGCGCGCACTGCCGCAGGCCCTGGGCCGCACGGCGGTGCACGAGGAGCGCATGGAGCCGGATGGAACCATCGCCTGGGCGGCGCCCGGCTCACAGCGGCCCACGGGAGTGCGGGTGCGGCGCATGGCCGTGGGCCTCGCTGCGTTCGGCCTCGCGGAGGTACTGGCGCCGCTGGAGGGCTACGCGCTGGTGGAGACGCTCCGTGGCGACGTGGTGCGTCCCGCGCCCGTGCGCATGGAGCTGATGGAAGGCGACGCGGGGCTGCTGGACGACGTCTCGAAGGCAGTGGCCTCGCGGGACGCGGTCCGCGCGAAGGAGCGCGAGGCGCGGCGGGCGGGGACGGCGCAGGAGCAGGGCGCGGGCCGCGTGGTGGTGGAGGGAAGTGAGAGCGGACTGCTTCACCTGGCGAGCCGGCGCACGCCGTCCGAAGCGCTTGCCTGGGCGGGACGCGTGCTGCGGCGGACGGCCCGGGAGGAGGGCTGACATGGACAAGGACTTCCACCTCTTCGTGCGCCGCTACCCCGGACTGGGCGTGGCGGCCCATGTGTTGACGCACCCGCACCTGGCCTCGTTCGCCAGTGACTTGAACACCGCGCGGCTCGACCTGGCGGAGGTGGTGGGCCGCCTCCTGCGGCGTGGCGAGCTGTGGGACGAGGTGACGCACTGGGCGGACCTGCGCCAGCGCCGCATGGCCCTCACCGTGCGCGCCATGCAACACGGGCGCCTGCTGCCCGTGCCCCTGCGCCTGACGGTGGTGACGCATGGCGGACGCCGCGGCGCCCGGGCCGTGCGCAAGGGTGACGCGAAGGGGCCGCTGCGGGTGTGGGTGCCTCGCGTGGGCGTGGAGGGCACGCTGGAGGACGTGGCCGACCTGGAGCCGTACGTCGAGGAGTTGGTCCGTCACGAGCTGTACCTCGCGCCGCTGGAGCGGCTGCACGGACTGGCGTACCTGGGCGAGGAGTCGGTGGAGACGCTGTCGGTGCCGTCGCGCATGAAGCAGACGCCGAAGGCCCGTGCCGTGGAGGAGGCCGCGAAGCAGCCGAAGCGCCCGCCTCCGCCCCCGGGGCTCGCCGAGGCCAGCCGCTGCCTCAACGAGGAGGCCCGCGCCGGACTGTTGGAGCGGGCGTGGGAGCGCGACACAGAGGTGGCCCGGCTCGCCGAGGCCGTCACCGCGAGCACCCGCGCCAGCGTGCTGCTGGTGGGGCCTCCATCGGTGGGCAAGACGGCGCTGGTGCACGAACTGGTGCAGCGCGCGGAAGGCGCCGCGGCCGGCAATCCGCTGCACGGGCTGGAGGTGTACAGCACGTCGGGCGGCCGCATCATGGCGGGCATGCGCTACCTGGGGCAGTGGCAGGAGCGTGTGCAACGCATGGTGGAGGCGCTCCGCGTGCGCCGCGCGGTGCTGCACCTGGACAGCCTGTCGGAGCTGCTCTCGCTGGGCGGCGGCGACACGGGCCTGGACGTGGCGCGCCACCTGCTGCCGGCGCTGGAGGGCGGCGAGGTGGCGCTGGTGCTGGAGGCCACGCCGGAGGACGTGGCCCGTGCGGAGCGGACCCATGGGGCCTTCCTGCAGGCGCTGCGGCACTTCTCGGTGGCGCCCCTGGCCTCCGTGGCCGCGCGCGCCGCACTCCAGCAGGCTTCTCAGCGGGTGGCCCGCGCGCGCAAGGTGCGCTTCTCCCTGGACGCGCTGGACCGCGCAGCCGAGCTGACGGAGCGCTTCGGAGACGGCCCGCCGCCCGGTGGCGCGGTGTCCCTGCTGCGCTCGGCCAGCACCCAGCCCTCCGCCACCGGCGAGGTGGACGCGGCAGGGGTGACGCGCGCCTTCTGCACCCGCACCGGCTACCCGCGCGAGCTGGTGGACACGTCCGTGCGCCTGGACCCGGAGGCGCTGCTGCGGCGCTTCCGCGAGCGCATCGTCGGCCAGGACGAGGCCACGCTGCTGTTGCGCAACCTCATCGTCACGCTGAAGACGGGACTGGCGGACCCGTCGCGCCCGCTGGGCGCCTTCCTGCTGCTGGGCCCCACCGGCGTGGGGAAGACGGAGTCGGCGCTCGCGCTGGCGGAGTACCTCTTCGGCGACACGGCCCGGTTGGCCCGCTTCGACATGGCGGAGTACGCGGCGCCGGGCAGCGCCGCACGGCTGGTGGGCGAGGTGGGCGGCCAGCAGGGCGGACTCGCGCGGCGCGTGCGCGAGCAGCCCTTCGGCGTGGTGCTGCTGGACGAGGTGGAGAAGGCGGACGCGGGCGTCCACGATTTGCTGTTGCAGGTGCTGGGCGAGGGGCGCCTCACGGACGGCACCGGCCGCACCGTCAGCTTCCGCAACACCGTGGTGCTGCTCACCAGCAACCTGGGGGCGGACAGCGCGGGGCGCTCGGTCGGCTTTGGCGGAGGCAGCGTGCGCGACCTGGAGCAGCACTACCTGGGCGCCGCCACCGCCTTCTTCCGTCCCGAGCTGCTGAACCGGCTGGACCAGGTGGTGCCCTACCGCGCGCTCACGCCGGAGGTCATCCGGGCGCTGGCCCGGCGCACGCTGGAGGCGGCCCTGACGCGCGAGGGACTCACCCGCCGTGGCGTGAAGGTGTCCTTCGGGGAGGACGTCGTGGAGCACCTCGCGCGCACCGGCTTCGACGCGCGCTACGGCGCCCGGCCCCTGAAGCGCGCGGTGGAGCAACACGTGGTGACGCCCCTGGCGCAGTGGCTCGCCGCGCATGCGAGCGCACCACCCGCACAGGTGGTGCTGCGGGTGGGGGCGGATGGACGGGTGGAGCTCGGCTAGCGCGTGTTGGCAGACCTCAGCCCGGCGAAGGGTTCGACGCGCCGGGCCTGGGCTCCTACAGGCTTCCTCTAGCGGGCACGGCGCGCCAGTGCCTTCTCGTAGGCGGCCTGCAGCTCGCCGAACACCGAGCGCGCCGGACGCGGCGCTCCGAGATGCAGGTGGCGCAGCTCGTCCATGAAGGCGTTCCAAAGCGGAGCGCCGCCCTTTTCCAGCAGCTCCGCGCGCACGGACAATTCCCTGCTCGGGCGCGTATGCCGGCGGCCCCAGGCGCCCATGTGCGCGAGGAGCGGCACGAGCTGGATGCCCGCTTCGGTGAGGCTGTAGATGCCTTTCTGCCGGTGTTTCGGGTCGGGGCGTCGCGTCAGCAGGCCGTACGCGGTCAGGCGCTTCAGCCTGTCTGCGAGGATGTTCGAGGCGATGCCCTCTTCGCTCTGCGCGAGCAGCTCGCCGTAGCTGCGCCGGTTTCCGAACATGACGTCGCGGATGACGATCAGGCTCCAGCGGTCGCCGAGCTGTTCGAGCGTCAGGTTGATCGGGCAGCCGGAGCGCCCTGTCTGTGACACGGCCATTCTCCTGAGATTACTCCTTGCAGGATGCAAGTGGTAGGAGCAGGATTCAAATCACTTGCAATCCGCAAGTGGTCTGAACCAGGACTCCCACGATGTCGCTCGCGCTCTACGGTCATCCCTTCTCCTCGTACACGCAGAAAGTGCTCATCGCGTTGTACGAGAATGGCACCCCCTTCGAGTCCCGCTGCATCGGACCGGAGACGCCGCAGCACTCGGCCGAGTGGCTGCGGCGCTGGCCGCTGGGCAAGTTCCCGCTGCTGGTGGACGGCGAGCGCAACATCGTCGAGACCAGCATCATCATCGAGTACCTGCAGCTCGTGCATCCCGGCCCCGTGCGCCTGCTGCCCGCGGACCCGATGGCCGCGTTGGACGTGCGCTTTTTCGACCGCTTCTTCGACCTGCACGTCATGAACGTGGTGCAGCACGCGGTAGGCGGGGCGCTGACGGGGGATCCGGTGAAGCGCCAGGAAGGACTGGCCTTTGCCACGCAGAAGCTGGAGCTCGCCTATGCATGGCTCGAAGGGCAGCTCGCCGGCAGGACGTGGGCCGTCGCTGGCGCGGACTTCACGCTGGCGGACTGCGCGGCCGCGCCCTCGCTGTTCTACGCGGACTGGACGCACCGGATTTCCGAGGCCTTTCCCGTGCTGCGCGCCTACCGCGCGCGGTTGCTCGCGCGCCCGTCCTTCGCCCGCGCAGTGGAGGAGGCGAGGCCGTTCCGGCCGCTCTTCCCCCTGGGAGCGCCCGACCGGGATTGAACGTGCCGGGGCTCCATCAGGCCGGAGTCCCATGGTCACTCATTCCTCGGCGTCCGGCTGGATGCCGCCGTCCGGGTCCTCGAAGGTCGCGAGCGATGCGCGCTCCAGCCCCACGGCCCTGAGCAGGATGTCCCGGCCGGTGGCGGGCAGCGACTTCGGCGCGGTGCCCGCGTCCGCCGCCCGTGCGCTGGAGGGGTGCCCGTTGGTGAGCAGCACCACGGCGGCGGCGTACTGGGGCATGAAGCCAATCCACGCAACGAAGCCCGCGTTGCCGCCAGCCTTGCTCACCACGCGCGCGCCCTGCCCCACCTCGTGCGTGTACCAGGCCATGCCGATGGAGGTGCCAGGCGAAATCTGGAAGCGCGGCTGGTGCGCGAGACTCATGGCCCGGTACGTCAGCAGCGGCATGCTCTGCACGCGGAACAGGTTGCCCTCCAGGAAGCGCAGCATGTCGCTCGCGGTGGAATTGAAGCCCACGCCCCGGAAGCCCACGCGCTTTCCCGACGTCGTGTAGCCCTGCGCAATCCGCTCCGGTGAGATGCCGCTCACGTCCACCACCGTGTCACGCATGGACAGCGGCCCCTGGATGTCCTGGGCGAACAGCTCCGGATACGTCTGGCCCGCGGCGGCGACGGCGGTGAAGCCCTGCGTCACCTCGCTCACATTCGCGTAGAGGTAGCTCGTGCCGATGTGCCGCTCGGGGTTGAACTTCTTCCAGAAGTCCAGGAGCTGCGCCGTGGGGGGCTGACCCATGTAGAGCGCATGCGCGGGACGGCCCGGCACATTGGGCGCGGGCATGGCTGCCGTCATCGTGCCCAGGTTGGCGGGAGTCACCTGCCGGATGACGCTCCCCTCCTTCCGCACCTCCTCCGGGAGGAAGCGCGTCACCTGGTCCTCCAGCGACAGCTTCCCTTCGACGATGCGTGCGGCGGCCAGCGTGTTGGTGAAGGTCTTCTGGACCGAGCCGATGATGAACAGCGTGTCCTCACGCACCGGGCGCTGGGCCTCGCGGTCCGCCAGCCCCGATGTCATGGACGCGCGGACGCCGCCGACCATGAGGGCCGCCGACACGCCAATGGGCGAATCGGTTCCGAGATAGGAGCGGATGCCCTCGTCGAGGAGTTGCTTCAGCCGCGTGGGGTCCTTCGCCTCGTTCGCCATGGTGCCTCCAGTGGGTGGGGGATGCCCGCCCCTGGAGCAAGCGACGTGCCCGCACGGAGCTCTCTCTGAAGCACCGGTTCGGCGTCCCGCGCCGACGTGTCGCGCGGGGCTTTCGACATGTCGCCCCGACACCCCTCTGAAAGAGCGACACGCGGGCCTCAATCCGAGCCGCCACCGCTCCACGTGAGGAGGGCGCTGACGCCGAGGCGGCTCTCCCCACCCCGCTGCAACCGCCACGGCACGGAGACGCCCACCTCCACGGACTCCAGCGGGTGCACGTAGAGGCCCGGAGAGACGATGCCGGTATTCGTCCCCTGCTCCTTGCGCCACGCCGCCTCGACCATGGGCCGTAGTGCTCCGTCCCCGAACACCACGCCCACGCTCAGGTCCGGCTGCACCGTGCCATCGCGGCCGCCGCTCGCGGGCAACAGGTCCAGCTCGGCGCTCGCGTTGAGCCCCACCGGTCCCACGTCCTTGTACGCGAGCAGGAAGGGCGCCAGGCCCGGACGCATCGACTCGTCCGGCGAGTCCCGCGTCGCCAGCACCTCCGCGCCCGTGGACACCGCCAGCCCGCGCCTACCGTCATTCACCAGGGCCAGGCTCGCCCCCACGCGGCCCTCCTCGAGCGTGGACGCCCCGCCCTCCGGGGACAGCTCTGCCTCGGCCTCCAACTGGAGCCAGTCTCTCAGTCCGTACTCGACATGCAGCGGCACCTCGAAGGTGGCCTCGCCGTCGTCCTCCTCCCAGTCGAGTCCGCTGCCCGCCTCCAACTCATGCCGCGAGTTGAGGGGGGCCTCATCTCCCAGGAACAGCTCGTCGATGGGGCCTTCCACACCTTCCTGTCCATCCACCTCGGCCGCCAACGCGGGCGTGGCGAGCGCGAGCAGCAGGGCCAATGACGGCCTCAACGGTCCAGTCCTCATGGCCTGAAGAATGAGAATGAGCGAGCAGCCGATGCATGCCCCTCCAGCCCACCCCAGCCAGGGCCCGCTGGCCCGGATGCCCCCCGGACGGACACTGAAATCGGGGTGGGCCGCGACTCGCACGGCGAGAGGCCGTTGCTGGAGTGCCGGAGTGGGAGCGTCGGCGCCACGTCCTGGAGCCGTGGCTCGCCGAGCGGGGCGTGCACTGAGGCGTCAGCGGGTGGCGGGCGCCGCCGGGCGCTCGGGGGCGCGGCCGCGGGTGCCGGCGGCCCACTCGTCCCAGACGTTGAAGGACTTCATCTGCTGGCCCAGGTCGGTGCTGTTGATGAGCGCCTCCACCTCGGCGCGGCTCTGGCGGGGCAGCTTCTCGCCCATGTTGGCGAAGCCCCAGGTGAGCGCACCCACCACGGCCGCGTTGGTGCGCAGCGTCCGGGCGTCGCACTGCTCGAACTCGTCCGAGCGCGCGTGATAGTTGGGCCCGTAGGTGGCCGCCTCCTGGTTGGCGATGAGGTTGGCCACGCCGTGCAGCATGAAGTCGAAGTTGTCGGTGCCCACCACCGGGACGTCCACCTGCGCGAAGGGCCCCAGCCCCTCCACGGGCTTCAGCGCCTTGTCCACCAGCGGCACCAGCGACGGTCGGCCATTGGTGAAGAAGCCGGTGATGCGGCCGCAGCCGATGTCCACCGACAGTGTCATCGCGTGCCCGTCCAGCTCCGCGGCGTGCGTGCGCGCGTAGCCCGCCGAGCCGTTCATGCCCTGTTCCTCGCCGTTCCACAGGGCGAAGCGGATGGTGCGCTCGGGCTTCAGGCCCAGCCGCTGCATCTGCCGCGCGAGGTCGATGAGCATCGCCACGTTGGCACCGTTGTCCAGCGCGCCACCGCCCAGGTCCCAGCTGTCCAGGTGGGCGCCAATGACGACGACCTCGTCCGGCCGGGTGGCGCCGCGAATCTCGCCGATGACGTTCCGCGACTCGTAGGGGCCGCCCGTCTGCAAATCGAGCGCGGCGGTGAGCGTGAGCGACGTGCCCGAGCGCAGCAGGCGCAGCGCGCGCTTCGCGCCGTCGCGCTCCATCACCATCATGGGGCGCGTGTTCTTCGGGCCCACGGAGACGTTGTGGCGGTAGAGCTGGTTGCCGGGCCGGCTGCCCATGTAGACGACGCCGGCCGCGCCCGCGGCGAAGGCGCGAGACTCGATGTCCGTCGCCTCGTTGTACTCGCGGAACAGGCCGTCCACGTCGCGCAGCTCGTCCGTCTCGACGAGGAGGAACGCGCCGCGCACCTTCTCGCCCGTGCGCTTGAAATCCGCCTCGGTGCCGCGCCCCAGGTCCACCAGCGGGGCCTTGAAGCCGCCCTTCGTCGTCGCGGCGGAGAACGGCATCGCGGCCACGCGCGGAGCGAAGCGCACGCCCGGGCCCTGCACCGTGGCGGCGGCGGAGCGCTCCAGCCACAGCGCCGGCATCCGGAAGGGCTCCGCGCGCGCCGTCACGCCCGCGGCCTTGAAGCGCTCCAGTGCCCACTCCACGGAGCGGCGGTTGGCGTCCGAGCCGGTGGCGCGGCCACCCACCTCGTCCACCAGTGAGCGCAGGTCCTCCAGCATCGGCGTCCCTCCGAGCACCGTGCCGACGAGCAGCGCGGCCTCGCGCTCACGCGCGGGAGGAGCCGCCTCTTCGGCACCCGCGAGCACCGGCGTGGCCAGGGTGAGGCAGAGCACGGCGAGGCTGCGCGACAGGCGGGAGCGGGGCATGCGGAGGGCACCTCTGGGGGAAGAGAGAGGCCGCAAGCATTCCCACCGTGGCCTCCCGGCTTCAAGGCCTCGTGCGCCCGCCGCGTTGCGCCAGGGCCCGGACGCGAAAATGGCCCAGGAAGATTTGCCGGGGAATTCGTTGTGCGGGGTGGAGGCAGCAACCATGCTCCTCCCCCCACCCGCCGCACTGGAGGTCCCCCATGTTCCGCCGCTCGCTGTTCGCCGTGCTGCCCTTCGCCCTCGTCGCCTGTGGCCCCGTGGACGAGATGGAGACCGCTGACGAGTCCACCGGCACGCAGGAGCAGGCCGTGTGTCCCGGCGTCACCACCGTCACCTTCGGCACCATCGACAACTTCGCCGGTGGGCCGGACCCGCTTCCCTACGCGCCCACGGCCCTGCCGGACTTCGTCACCTACCTCAACGGGCAGGGCATCCCCACCGCGATGCTCAAGACGTTGGATGACGGCACGTCCGGCAAGCACACGGTGGCCACGCTGCGCCACGGCCTGCGCAGCTGCTTCGCGGCCAACTGCACGCTGCAGCTGTGCTTCCGCGCCCGCGCGCTCGTGGGCGTCCCGCAGAACGACCGCGTCACCATCTACAACACCGACTTCGGCGTCTACAGCTTCCCGCAGGTCGCCAACGTGCCGGTGGTGCCCAACCTCCAGCCCTCGTGGAACCCGGGCCAGGTCGCCACCATGTGCATGCCGCTCAACATGAACCTCGTGGGCGACATGCTCCAGTTCCAGATGCAGGACGCATCCTCCGTCGACTACATCCAGATGATCCTGAGCTGCTGAGCGCGACTCGCAGGGCCCGGACGGGGCGGGCGCCTGGTTGCCCTCCCCGTCATGTCCCGGCCCGCGAGCTTCAGTCCCAGTCCTGGGAGTCTCTTCGGCGTCTACGAGCGGCTCACCGAGACCCACCGGACGTACGTGCCCTCTGGCGCCCTCTCGGGCCCGGCGGTCACCCCTGCCAGGAACAGCCGGAGGCGGGCGGCGCCCGTGCGAGCGCCCTGCCCGCTCCGCCGTGGAGTCGAGGCCCGGACCGGGCGGGTGTGGGCACGAGGCGCCTCCTCCCGGCCCGCTTCTCCCGACGGGCATCCGAGATGCGCACACTCCAGGAAGGGTGCCCCGGCTGGAGGGGCCGAGCGGGCACCACCACCCCGCGGACTCCTCCAGGGTGAAACCCTTTGGAGGGGCGCACGTGTTGGGTCATGGCGTGAGCATGACGGACAGGGAAGCCATCGAGGGCGTCTCCGAGGAACAGTCCCGACTGTTCCTCGAGACGATGGTAGCGAGCGCTCCGGTGGGCCTGGCCTTCGTGGACCTGGACCTGCGCTTCATCCACATCAACGACACCCTGGCCGACATGAACGGGCTGCCCCGTCAGGCCCATCTGGGCCGCCAGGTGCGCGACGTCATCCCCGACCTGTGGCCCTTCGTCGAGCCGCACTACCGGAAGGTCCTGGAGACGGGACAGCCGGCCCTGAACCTGGAGGTGGTCGGCTCCACCTACAAGGACAGCGGAGCCGAGCGCTGCTTCCTGGTGAACTACTACCCCGTGCACGGCGCCAACGGCGCCACCCATGGCGTCGGCATCACCGTGGTGGAGACGACGGAGTCGAAGCACGCGGAACAGGCGCTCCGCATGAGCGAGCAGCGCTACCGCTCCCTGGTGGAGTCCGTGGCGCAGACGGTGTGGACCACCAACGGCCGGGGGGAGCTGGTGGAGCCGGCGCCCCACTGGCTCGCCTTCACGGGGCAGAGCCATGACGCCCACCTGGGGCTGGGCTGGCTCGACGCCATCCACCCGAGCGACCGCACGCGCTTCGTGTCGGAGTGGGCCGCGGCCCTCGAGCTGAGAGACCCCTACCGGGGCGAGGCGCGGCTGCGGTACCACGACGGCTCCTACCGCGACACCGTCATCCGCAGCGTCCCGGTGTTCGATGACCGGGGCCTCGTGCGCGAGTGGATCTCCACCGCCGAGGACGTCACCGGACACAAGCACGCCGAGCGCTCACTGCGGCGAACCACCCAGGCGCTCCGCGAGAGCGACGAGCGCTACCGCACCTTCGTCGCCCAGAGCACCGAGGGCATCTGGCGGCTGGAAATCGAGCCGCCCATCGACACGCGCCTGCCCGAGGACGCGCAGGTCCAGGCACTGCTGGCCCGGGGCGCCGTCGCCGAGACGAACGAGACGATGGCGCGCATGACGGGCTTCGCGTCCGCGCCGGAGATGGTGGGCACCACGCTGCAACAGATGATTGCCATGCTCACCCAGGACCCGGCCCACGTCGACAAGGCGGTCCTTCCCTTCATCCGCCTCGGCTACCGGATGGAGAACGTGGAGACGCGCCAGGTGGACAAGTCGTCGGGCGCGGAGCGCGTGCGGATGGCGAACCTCGTCGGCGTGGTGGAGCACGGCATGCTGGTGCGCGTGTGGGGCACCCAGCGCGACGTGACGGAGCAGGTGCTCGCGAAGGAAGCCCTGGAGCAGAGCCGCGAGGTGGTGCGCATGCGCGAGCATCAACTGCGCGCCATCACCGACGCACTCCCCGCCCTGGTGGCCTACGTCGACCGCGACGAGCGCTACGTCTTCTGCAACCGGGCGTTCGATACGTGGTTCGGGCTCAATCCCGAGGAACTGGCGGGCCAGCCGGTGCGCGGGCTGTCCGGCGAGATGGGGTATGCCCACCTGAAGGACTGGATGCGCAGGGCCCTGGCGGGGGAGACCGTCAGCTACGAGAGCGCCCTGACGCTCCGGGACGGGCGGATGCTGCACGTCCAGTCCTCCTATGTCCCCACGCGCACGCCCCAGGGCCAGGTGAAGGGCTTCGTTGCCCTCGTGCATGACATCACGGACCGCAAGCGGGCGGAGGCCGAGGTGGAAGCCCAGCGGGCGCGCCTCTACGACGTCCTCATGAACGTCCCGGCGTCCATCGCCATCCTGCGCGGCCCCGACCAGGTCTTCACCCTCGTCAATCCCCTCTACCGGCGGCATGCCTATGGGGTGGAGCTCACCGGCCGGTCGCTGAGGGACCTCGTCAAGCGCAGCCGGAATGGCGAGGACTACTCCCGGGAGCTGCAGCACGTCTACGAGACCGGAAAGCCCCTCGACATGCACGAGGTCCTCGCCCGGGTGGACCCCCGTGGAGACGGCGTGCGGGAGGACCACTACTTCAACATCGCCTACGTGCCGCTGCGCGACGCCGACGGAGAGGTGGACTCCGTCATGTCCTTCTCCATGGACGTGACGGAGCACGTCCAGTCCCGGAAGAGAGCGGAGGAGCTGGCCGCGCACCTGTCCAACCAGCAGCAGTGGCTGGAGTCGGTGCTCAACCTCCTCCCCATCCCCTTCATGCTGATAGAGCCCGGCACCGGACGGGCCCTCTTCGCGAACCAGGCCACCCACCGGATGGCAGGTGGCGTCTTCCCGCTGGGCATCCCCACGGAGGGCTACGACGCCGTGTACCGCATCACCGACGACGCGGGGCGGCCCACTCCCGGGGAGCAGATTCCCGGAGCGCGGGCCGCGCGCGGCGAGCGACTCCAGCAGGTCCCCGCGGTCTGGCACACGGAGGCAGGGACGTACTCACTCCTCACGGACTCGGAGCTGCTCCCGGCGATGCACGGCCACCCGGCCACCGTGGTGCTCGCCCTCCAGGACGTGACGCGGCTCAAGCAGACCGAGGCCCGGCTCCAGGAATCCGTGCGGCTGCGCGACGAGTTCCTCACCGTGGCCTCCCACGAGCTGAAGACGCCGCTCACTCCGCTGCAGATAAAGCTCCAGGGGCTGGCGCGCGAGGCCCGCGCGGACGTCCCGGTGGGCAGACTCCGGGAGCGCGTGCTGTCCACGGCGGAGAATGCCTCCTTGCAGATTCGCAAGCTCACCGCCCTCATCAACGATTTGCTGGACGTGACGCAGCTCACCGGCGAGGCGCTGTCGCTGAATCGGGAGACGATGGACCTGACGTCCGTCCTGCGCGCGGTGGCGGAGCAGTTCCGGACCCAGGCCGCCCAGGCCGGGTGCGAGCTCGTCGTCGAGTCCTCGAAGCCCGTCGTGGGCTGGTGGGACCGGCACCGGCTGGAGCAGGTGGCGCGTGGCCTCTTGTCCAATGCCATCAAATACGGGCCGGGCCGGCCCGTGGTGCTCCGGGCGGAGCAGGCGGACGGCAGGGCCCGCTTCAGCGTGCGGGACGAGGGCATCGGCATCGCCCCGGAGAACCTGGCGCGCATCTTCGAGAAGTTCGGGCGCGCCGTCTCCACCCGCAACTACGGTGGCCTGGGCCTGGGCCTCTTCATCAGCCGCCGCATCGTGGAGGCGCACCAGGGCACCATCCTGGCGGAGAGCCAGCAGGGCCAGGGCGCCACCTTCACCGTGGAGCTGCCGCTCGCCATGGGGCGGCAGCCATCGGGCGCGGCGAGGCACTGAAACGCGCACCGCCGCCCGCGGGGGACGTCAGACCTGGAGCGAGCGCGCCAGGGGCAGCTCCCGCACGCGGGTGCCGGTGAGCGCGAAGACGGCGTTGGCGATGGCCGGCGCGACGGGAGGCACCCCCGGCTCGCCGATGCCGCCGGGCGCACCGTCGCTCTCGACGATGTCGACGTGAATCTTCCGGGGCGCCTCGTTGATGCGCACCAGCTTGAAGTCGCGGAAGTTGGACTGCTCCACCGCGCCGCCCTTCATGCTGATTTCGCCGTGCAGCGCCAGGCTCATCCCGAAGATGACCGAGCCCTCCATCTGCGCGCGCACGCGGTCCGGGTTGATGACCGTCCCGGCATCCACCACCACCCACGCCTCGTCGACGCGGAGCCTGCCAGCCGCGTCCTTCACCACCGACGCGACGACGGCCACGTAGGACAGGAAGCTGCGGTGCGCGGCGAGCCCCAGCGCCCGGCCGTCCTGCTTGCGCTCGTCCCAGCGCGAAAGCTTCGTCACCCGCTCGACGACGCGCCGCATGCGCCCGGTGTCGATGGGGTGCTCGTCCAGGGACTGGCCGTAGTTGTCCAGCTCGCGGACCCCCAGCTCCTCCTTCGTCACCACGCGCGGCGGCCCCAGGAGCTCCAGGCGCAGGTCGCGCGAGTCCACGCCCCGCGCGTGGGCCAGCTCATCCACGAACGAGTTGACCGAGAAGGAGTGGAAGATGTTGTAGACGGAGCGCAGCCAGCCGATGCGCACGTGGGCGGGGGCCTCACACGTCTCCGCGCGGACGTTGGGCACGGCGAGCGGCAGGTCCGTCACGCCCTGCTTCAAGTCCCGCGCGCTGGGCCGGCTCGCCGGTGAGAAGGTGGAGGCGATGGGCGGGAAGGCCGTGCGGTGGCGCCAGGCCACCACCCTGCCGTCCGCGTCCAGGCCCGCGCTCAGCCGCTGGGTGCTGACCGAGTGGTAGTAGTCGTTGCGCACGTCGTCCTCGCGCGTCCACTGCACGCGCACCGGGACGCCCGCCTCGCGGGCCAGCCACACCACCTCGGCGATGAAGTCCGCCTTCGACTTGCGGCCGAAGCCGCCGCCGAGGAAGGTGACATGGACCGTCACCTGCTCGGGCGGAATCTTGAGGATGCCCCCGGCGACTTCTTGCGCGTCCTGCGGGTTCTGCGTGGGGGCCCACACCTCGCAGGAGTCGCCGTCCACACGGGCCAGCGCGACGAGCGGCTCCATGGGCACGTGCGGCAAGTGGGGGGTGTAGTACTCGGCCTCGACGACGCGCGCCGCCCCGGCCAGCGCCTTGTCCACGTCACCGACGTTGCGGACCGCCGTGCCCGGCGCGCGCACCGACGCCGTCATCGCCTCGCGGTACTGCTTCGAGTCGTACGACGCGTTCGCTCCGTCCTCCCAGGTGATGTCCAGCGCCGCGCGGCCCTGCATTGCCGCCCAGGTGTTCTCCGCCAGCACCGCCAGCCCACCCCACTGCTGGTAGACGTAGGGCTTCTCGGGCGCGGGCAGCTCCACCACGCGCCTCACGCCCGGGACGGCGAGCGCCTTCGCCGCGTCGTACCGCGCCACCTTCCCTCCCACGACGGCGGGCCTCGCAATCACCGCGACGAGCATGCCCGGCAGCTTCACGTCCGCGCCGAAGACGGCGGAGCCATTGACGTAGGCGGGCCCGTCCAGCAGCGGCAGCGGCCGGCCCACGTTGCGCAGCTCGGCCTTCGGCCGCAGCTTGACGGACTTCGCCTCGGGGACGGCCAGCCGCGCCGCCTCGTCCGCCAGCATACCGAAGCCCAGCGTCCGCTTCCCGTCGCGGTGGAAGACGGCGTGGTTTCGCGCCTCGCAGTCCTCCGGCTTCACCTTCCAACGCTTCGCGGCGGCCGCCACCAGCATGGTGCGCGCGGTGGCGCCGGCGCGGCGCATGTCGTCGTAGATGCCGCGCACGCTGCTGGAGCCGTCGGTGTTCTGGTCGCCGTAGACCTTGTTGCCGTCCGCCTGGAGGATGCGCACGCGGGCCATGTCCGCGCCCAATTCGTCCGCGATGAGCACCGGCAGCGAGCTGCGGATGCCCTGCCCCATCTCCGAGCGGTGGCAGACGATGGTGACGAGCCCGTCCGGGGCCACGTGGACGAAGGCGTTGGGGTTGAGTCCCGGGGTGCCGTCTTCAATCGCAGGGGAGCCCGTCTTCGGCTTCCTGCCCGTGCGTCCGGAGGGCTCGGCCGCGAGCGCCTCGGCGGAGAAGAGGCCCAGGGTGAGCCCGCCCACCGCCAGGTTCAGGCCTTCGAGGAAGGAGCGCCGCGAAATCAACTGGAGCCGCCGGGTCATGGCTCCTCCTCGGAGATGCCCGCGACCTTCTTCACGGCCGCGCGGATGCGCGTGTACGTGCCGCACCGGCACAGGTTGCCGGCGAGCGACTGGTCGATGTCGGCGTCCGTCGGCTTCGGCTTCTTCGCCAGCAGTGCCGCCGCGCTCATGATCTGCCCCGCCTGGCAGAAGCCGCACTGCGGGACGCCCAGGTCGCACCAGGCCTTCTGCAGGGGATGGCTGCCGTCCGGCGACAGGCCTTCAATCGTCGTCACGGACTTCCCCTCCGCGCGGCGCACCGGCGTCACACACGCGCGGACCGTCTGGCCGTCCAGGTGGACGGTGCACGCGCCGCACAGCGCCTGACCGCAGCCGTACTTCGTCCCCGTGAGGCCGAGCACGTCGCGCAGCGCCCAGAGCAGCGGCATCTCCGGGTCGACCTCCAGCTCCTTCTCCACACCGTTGACGCGGACGTGAATCGTCATGGCCGTGCCTCCTCGCTCGGGCACTCCGCGCCCGTCTCCACCCACGCGGCGATGATGGCGCCGAACTGCTCCTGCGTTCCGGGCGCGGGCTCGCGATCCGCCCCGGGCCTCCAGCCCCAGCCCACCAGCCCGTCGTGGGCGTTGTGGTCGACGAGCTGCGCCAGCGTCTTGCCGCCGTTGCGCTTCGGGTCCTTCAGCTGCTCGCAGAGATGGCGCGGGCTCTTTCCCACCCAGGCCATTTCAATGGGCGCCAGGTGCCAGTTCGGCGCGCCGGGCACACGGGCATGCGCCAGGTTCCGGTCCTGGTGGCAGCTGGTGCACTCCATGCCGACGACGCCCTTGTCCTCCGGCCCGCGCACCACGGGCGGGTCGTGCGGCTGGCCGTTCATGCCCTGGAGGGGCACGTCGCCGCTGGGGTGACAGTTGGCGCAGCGCGGGTGCAGGAACACGCGGCTGGCCTCGAGGAAGAGCGCCTTCGAGCGCTCCGCCGGGGCTTCGATGACGGCGAAGTCCTGGGGAGCGCGGAGCGCATGGGCTGCGACCTCGGGGAGCGCGACCTTCTGCGCCGTACCCGCTTCGGGCTCACGCCGGCATCCGCCCACGACCAGGAGGACGAGCAGCGGAGCCATGACCTGGAGAGTTGGCTGCATCGGAACAAGGCTCCAGCATGTCCCGCCCCACCACAAGCCGAATGTTCAGCATGCCGGGGCTTTGCACCGACGGTGAGCACCCCCACGTTCCCAGGTGGAACCCGAGTGCCAGGAGGTGGGTGCCTTGCCCCCTACAGTGTTGCCTTCTCCCGAAGTCGTCGCGGACGCGCTCCTCGTGGGAAATAGCGGGACGGTGCTCGAGGCGGTGCAGCGGTACATGGAAGATGGCGGCGCCGCGTTCCTCGTGGATGCGCTGGCCCGGCCCGTCATGCAGGCCGTGGGCGACCGGTGGTGCGGCGGCGTCATCACGGTGGCGGAGGAGCATGCCGCCTCGGAGCTGCTGCGCGAGCTGCTGACCCAGTTGCTGCCCGGCCTCGGATGGCACCAGGGCGGACCCCGGGCCGTCATCGCCTGCGTGCCCGGCGAACAGCACCTCCTCGGGGCGCGGCTCGTCGCCCAGATACTGGCGCTCGACGGCTGGCACGTGCGCTTCCTGGGGGCGGACACGCCCGCCCGGGACCTGGCGGTGTTCGTCGCCCGCGAGCAGCCCGCTTTCGTCGGGCTCTCCGTCTGCATGGCAGAGCGCCTCGAGGCCGCGCGGTTCACCCTGGAGCTGCTGCACCGCACGACGCCGAACATCCCGCTCGTGGCGGGAGGGCGTGCGGCCGGGAGCCTGGTCCCCGAAGAGAAGGGCACCTGGTCCGTGCTCCAATCTTCCGAGGAGCTGCTGGACCTGACACGAAACAGAGCGGGCGGACACCTCCTCTTCCCATGAGCGCCCCCTTTCATGCCCCCGAGGCGGCGGACGCTCCCTGCTCCGCGGAGAGCTGCCGGGGCGGCACCTGGGTGGGAAGGACCACGGTGAAGGTCGAGCCCTGCCCCGGCTGGCTCCGCACCACGATGGTGCCGCCATGGGCCTCGATGATCTGCTTCGCCACGTACAGCCCCAGCCCCATGCCGCCATAGTGCTTGGGAGACACCGCGCGCTCGAAGCGCTCGAAGATGCGGCCCGTGTCCTCGCGCTTGAGGCCGATGCCATGGTCCCTCACGCACAGGCGCACCAGCTCCCCGTGCCCCTCCACGGACACTTCGATGGGACGGCTCGCGCCGTACTTGATGGCGTTGGACAGGAGGCTGGACAGCACCTGCTCCAGCCGGAGCTGGTCCCACACGCCGCGCACCGGGCCGGGGGTGTGGACCTCCAGCCGACTGCCCGCGGCCTCCGCCTCCTCTCGGAAGCGGTCCGTCACCTCGGTGGCCAGGGAGGACAGGTCCAGCTCCTCGAGCAGCAACCCCAGCCGCCCGGTGGCGACGCGCGACACGTCCAGCAGGCGTTCCACCAATTGGGCCAGGCGCTGCACCTGGGCTGACGAGCGCTCCAGGTGGCGCATCACCCGCGCGTCCTCGAGGCCCGCGGCCGCCACGCTGCGGCGGAGTGTCTCCAACTGCAGCTTCAGGGGCGTCAGCGGCGTGCGCAGCTCGTGCGCGGCGATGGAGAGGAACTCGTCGCGGGAGCGGACGCCCTCGCGCACCTTCTGGAGGAGCCGCGCGTTCTCCAACGCCACGGCGATGCGCTCCGCGAGCGCCTGCGCCACCTCCACCTCCACGTCCTGGTAGGGCCGCGCGTCCCGCGAGCCGCGCCCCACCGTGAGCAACCCGTCCAGCCCATGGGCGGTGAGCACCGGGACGCGCAGCAGGCACCGCACGTCCAGCCGTCGGAGGAACGACTCGAGTCCCCTCCGAGCGGAAGGCACTTCATCCAGACAGAGCCGGAGAGTCCCAGGCGTCTCGCTGGCCCGCCACGCGTCCCGCGCATCCGGAGAGGACAGCACGGCGCGCAGCCGGTCCAATCCCGAGGCCTCCACGTGGGCCAGCCAGGGGCCGGAGGAGAAGGGCCCGTCGTCGACGAGCAGTTCCACGACGCACAGCTCGCCCAGGTCGGGGATGATTCGCTCGGCCAGCCGCTGGAGCGAGGCCTCGCTCCGGGAGACGTCCGCCAGCAGCGAGCCCGCGTCCGCAAGCAGCGCCATCCGCCGGCGCGCGTCCTCCGCCTCCTCGCGGCGCGCGTGCTCCGCCCTCGCCTCGACCTCCACCTCGCGCGTGGCCCGCAGCTCCACCTCGGTCATCACCGAGGCCGCGAGGTCCCTCAGGACGTGGAGGTCGTCCTCCGTCCAGTGACGCGGGACGGTGTCGAGGACGCAGAACGCTCCCAGCGTCTGCCCGGAGCTGACGAGCGGCACGCCCGCGTAGGCCACCGCACCAATCTCCTTCACGCCCAGGCACTCGCGGAGCACGGGGTCCTCGCGGGCGTCCGTCACCACGAGGGGGTCATCGGCAGCCAGGGTGTACTTGCAGAGCGAGTGCGACAGCGGCAGCTCGCGCCGGCTCAGCCAGGGCTCCGGCAGGCCGATGCAGCTCTTGCAGAAGTGACGATTGTCATCGAGCAGGCTCACCAGGCCGATGGGGGCGCGGAGGATGCGACAGGCCAGGCGGGTGAGCCGGTCGAAGGCCTCCTCGGCCTGGGTGCCCATCAGGGCGGTGCGGCGCAACGCGGCCAGTCGCTCGGGGGAGCGCAAGATGCTCTGGACGTCGCCCGGCATGGTCATCCCCACCCTTCCCGTAGAGATGGGCAGGGAACGGCGCACAGAACAGAAGCAGGCAGACACGGGTTCCTCCGGCTCGCCGGGTCCACCCGCGCCGCTGCCTGCCTGGCGCCAGGGTGGGCTAGAGTCCGCCCATGCGCTTCCAGCCACCTTGGGGCGGAGCCTTCCGCCTCCAGAGCTTCGTCCACCGCACGCCCGAGGCCCTGCCGCCCCCGACGGTCGACGCCATCCGCGAGGCCATCCTCGGCTCCTCGCTGCTCGGCGACTCCAACCTGTCCGGACAATTCTCCGGGACGTATGGCTTCTCCATCACCTTCCAGCGGGAGGCCCTGCCGGAGGTGACGGCGCTGTTCCCCGCCTTCGCGCCCTACCTGGACACCGCGCTGCTGCCGGACTGCGACACGTTCCTGCTCAATCCGCTGCTGGTGCGCGAGGGCCGCGGGGTGGGCGCGCACATCGACCGGAGCCTGGAGTTCTACGGCGCCGGCATCGGCTGTCCGGTGGCGGTGAGCGTGCTCTATGTCCAGGTGCCGGAGACGCTCTCGGGCGGAGAGCTGCGGCTGTACCACCGGGGCAACCGGGTGGCGGCGCTGAAGCCCGTGCCGCGCACGCTGGTGGTGTTCCGCGGGGACCTCACGCACGAGGTCGCCGCCATCGACGCGGGCGCCCCGGCGCTCTCGGGGGCGCGCATCAGCCTGGTGGTGGAGCAGTACCGCGTCCCCCAGTCCCTGCGGGCCGGCGTCCCGCGCTTCGAGGTTCGCACCCGCGCGGGGATGGCATGAGAGAGCTGACGATGGACGTGTGGCTGGCCCAGGGCCCGGACGAAGTCTTCGCGGCCTTCGGAGACCCCTTCCGGCTGCGCCGCTGGTACGGCGCGCCTCCCGGAGGCCACCGCACGGGTGCCACCGGCGACGTGGCGTCCGGCGAGCCGTTCCAGGTGAGCCTCATCGACGCGAGCGGTGCGCCCTTCACGCAGCGCGGGCAGATTCTCTCGGTGACACCGGGCGAGGGGCTCGAGTTGGAGATGGCGTGGGAGGGCGGAAGGCTCGGCGCGGACGCGACGCGCGCCGCCATCGCCCTGCGCCCCGTGAATGGCGGCACGCGCGTGGAGGTGCGCCAGGGCCCCTTCACCACCTCCGAGGCACTGGAGGCCCACCGCGCCTGGTGGGGCGCCTGCCTGGGGCGGCTGGTCCGCGTCGCCGCCGGGGACGCCGTGCCCTGCTTCGAGGAGTTCTGGGAGGAGTCGCGAGGCTTCGTCGGACCGCTCGGTGCGGCGGCCTACACGGTGCTCGCCGGCCTGCGTGAGGCCGGCGCGCCGGCGGAGACGGTGGCCCAGGTGGAGGACGTGCTCTACACGCACCTCGCCCGGCTCCCACCGGACACGGCCGAGGTGCTGGGCGCGGTGCTGCGCTCGCGCGCGAAGGAACCGGCCTCGTAGCGACTGCGCGGTCAGATGAGTCGCCGGCCGAAGCGACGGAAGAGCACCGGCACCACCAGCATGTTGAGGAAGGTGGAGGACATCAGGCCCCCAAGAATGACCACGCCCATGGGCGCCTGAATCTCATTTCCCGGCTCGTCGCCCGCGATGACGAGCGGCACCAGAGCCAGCCCCGCGCACAGCGCCGTCATCAGCACGGGCGCCAGGCGCTCCAGCGAGCCCTGCACCACGGCCTCGGCAAGCCCCTTCCCCTCTTCCGTCATCAGGTGCTCGTAGTGACTCACCATGAGGATGCCGTTGCGCGTGGCGATGCCGAACAGGGTGATGAAGCCCACCAGCGACGCCACGCTCACCACGCCGGACGTGAGCGCCACCGCCACCACTCCGCCGATGAGGGCCAGGGGCAGGTTGATGAGCGTCAGCAGCGAGTTGCGCACCGAGCCGAAGGCCACCACCAGCAGCAGGAAGATACCCACCACCACCGCCACGCTCAGCCAGGCGATGGTGCGCGTGGCCTCCTCGGCGCTCTCGAACTGGCCGCCATAGTCCACGTAGTAGCCTGACGGCATGGGCACCTCGCTGGAGATGCGGGCCCGCAGGTCGTCCACCACCGCGGACAAGTCGCGTCCCGCCACGTTGGCCTGCACCACCATCTTCCGCTGCACACCCTCGCGGCTGATGGTGTTGGGGCCCGACTCGCGCGTGAGGCTCGCGAGCATCTTCAGTGGAATGGAGGGCCCCACGGGCGTGTCCACCAGGGTGGCGGCGATGGCGTCCACGTCCACCCGCGAGGCGTCATCCAGGCGCACGGCAATCTCCACCACCCGCTGCCCTTCCAGCACGGTGCCCACCGTCTCCCCGGCGAAGGCCCGCTCCACCGCCTCGGCCACCTCGCCCGTGGTGAGGCCGTAGCGCGCCACCGCGTCCCGGTCCGTGCGGATCTCCAGCTCGGGGATGTCCACCTGCTGCTCAATCGCCACGTCCACCGCACCCGGGGTGGCCTCGGCCACCTTCTTCACCTGCTCGGCGAGCGTGCGCAGCCGGTCCAGGTCGTCACCGTAGAGCTTCAACGCGATGTTGGCCCGCGTGCCCGACAGCATGTGGTCGATGCGGTGGCTGAGCGGCTGACCGATGGTGACGATGACGCCGGGCACCTGGGTCAGCGCCTTGCGCATCGCCTCCAGCAGCGCCTCCTTGCCGCGCTCGCCCTTTGACAGGTCCAGCCCCACGTCCAGCTCCGCCGCGTTGACGTCCTGGGCGTGCTCGTCCAGCTCGGCCCGGCCGGTACGCCGGGAGGTGGACACCACCTCGGGGAAGGACAGCAGCACCTCCTCCACCCTCCGGCCCAGCTTGTCCGACTCCTCCAGCGAGGTACCCGGCAGGGTGACGACGTTGAGGGTGAGGGTGCCCTCGTTGAACTCGGGCAGGAAGGAGCGCCCGAGGAACGGGACGACGGCCAGCGTGGCCACGAGCGCCAGACCCGCTCCCGCGAGGATGGCGCGAGGCCGTGCAAGCGTCCACAGCAGCAGGGGCCGGTAGCGCGCCTTCAGCCAGCGCAGCAAGGGCCCCTCTTCCGCCCCCAGGGCCTTGGCATTGGGCAGCAGGTACGCGCAGAGCGCGGGCGTCAGCGTCACGGCCACCACCAGCGAGGCGGCGATGGCCACGATGTACGCCAGCCCCAGCGGCGCCAGCATCCGTCCCTCCAGCCCCGACAGGAAGAAGAGCGGCAGGAAGACGAGGATGATGATGAGGGTGGCGAAGACGATGGCCTGCCGCACCTCGACCGAGGCCTGGTAGATGACCTCCAACGCGGGCCGCCGCTGCCCTTCCGGCAGGTGAGCATTCTCCCGCAGGCGCCGGAAGACGTTCTCCACGTCGATGATGGCGTCGTCCACAAGCGCGCCAATGGCGATGGTGAGCCCTCCAATCGTCATGGTGTTGAGCGTCACGCCCAGCGCCTTGAGCACCAGCACCGCGGCGACCAGCGAGAGGGGAATGGCGGTGAGGGAGATGAACGTTGCCCGCGCGTTCATCAGGAAGATGAGCAGGATGACGGCCACGAGGATGGCACCGTCCCGCAGCGCCACCGACACGTTGTGCACGGCCACGGAGATGAAGTCCGACTGCCGGAAGATATTGCGGCCCACCACCATCCCAGTCGGAAGCGTGAGCTGCACCTCGTCCAGCACCGCGTCCAGCCGCTCGGTCAGCGCCAACGTGTTGGCATCCGGTTGCTTCATCACCGCGAGGATGACGGCGGGCTCCGCGTTGGCGCTGCCCTCGCCGCGTTTGATACGAGACCCCACCCGCACGTCGGCCACCTGCCCCACCGTAATCGGCACGCCCCCGCGCACCGTCACGACGGTGCTCGCCAGGTCCTCCACGCCCTTCGCCCGCCCCACGGCGCGCAGCAGGTACTCCTGTCCACCCTGCACGTAGAAGCCGCCGGAGGCGTTGTGGTTCGTCGTGCGCAGGGCGGTGGCCACCTGCTCGAAGGAGACATTGAGCGCTTGCAGGGCCTCCGGGCGCAGGAGCACCTGGTACTGCTTCACCGAGCCGCCAATCGGCACCACCTGCGAGACGCCCGGCACGGACAGCAGGCGCTTGCGCAGCACCCAGTCCGCCGCGCCGCGTGCCTCCATCATCTGCGCCTCGCGGCCCGCCGCGTCCTTCGCCAACGCGTCCTCCTGCCAGGAGACGGAAAGGAAGAGGATTTCCCCCATGACGGAGGAAATGGGCGCCATGGAGGGAGGGGGCACGTCCGGCGGGAGCTGCGCGGCGACGAGCTGGAGCTTCTCGTTCACCACCTGGCGCGCGGTGTAGATGTCCGTGCCCCACTCGAACTCCACCCAGACGATGGAGATGCCCACGCCCGAGGCCGAGCGCACCCGGCGCACCCCCGTGGCGCCGTTGACGGCCGTCTCAATGGGGAAGGTGACGAGCGTCTCCACCTCCTCGGGCGCCAGTCCGTGGGCCTCGGTGAGGACGGTGACGGTGGGCGCGGTGAGGTCCGGGAAGACGTCCACCGGCATGCTCAGGGCGACCTGGAAGCCCAGGACCAGCAGCACCACGGAGGCGGCCACCACCAGCAGCCGGTTGTCGATGGACCAGCGGATGAGACGATTCATCTTCGTCGTGCCTTGGAAGGAAGAGGGCTAGTGCTGGTGGCCATGCTCGGGGATGGCCCCGGTGGCGGTGGACAGCTTCAATTCGTAGGCGCCACGCGAGACGACGCGCTCGCCCTCCTTCACCCCGTCCAGCACCTGCACCCAGCCGCCAGAGCGCACGCCGGGGCGGATGGCGCGCTTGAAGAAGGACTCGCCGCCCTCCATGACGAAGACGGTGGGCCGGCCGTTGTCGTCCACCACCGCCGACTCGGGGACGGCCACCGCGCGCAGCGTCTCGCCCGTGTAGAGCGTCACCTTGGCGAACATGCCCGGCTTGAGGGCGCCGTCGGGGTTGGGCAGCTCGAAGAGCACGGGCACGGTGCGCGTGGTGGGGTCCACCACGGAGCCCACCGCGACACGGCGACCCGTCTTCTCGTCCACGGTGAACTCCTGCGGGAAGCCCGCCACCGTGAACGACGCCCCCGGAGAGCGCTCCACCCTGGGCGCGTCCGCCTCGTACACCTTCGCCTCCAGCCACAGCCGCGACGGGTTGATGACGGACACGAGCCGCTTGCCCGCCTCCACCACAGCCCCCGGCATCACGTCCGCGAAGGACACCACGCCCTCCAGCGGAGAGCGCAGCTCGAAGGCCGCGCCACCCGGGCCGCCCGCTCCGCTCTGCGTGCCGCGGTAGAGGGCGAGCTGGCGCTCCGCCGCCGACGCCCGGGCCGCCGCCACTTCCCGCGCCACGCGGGCCGCGTCGAGCTGCTTCTCGGGGATGGCCTTGGCCGCGAGCAGCTCCTCCGCCCGCGTCACCTCGCGCTCGGCCAGACCCAGCTCGGCACGGGCTCGCGCCGCTTCCATCTCCACGGTGGACAGATCCGTCGTGCCCACCACCGTGGTGGGCGCCAGCCTGACGAGCACGTCGCCCTTCTTCACTGCCTGCCCCAGGTGCGGCACCGGACCGCCCACCTGGACTCGACCCGCCACGGGCGCGGACAGCTCCGCGGCCTGGCCCGCCACCGGCTTCAGCTCGCCGTTGGCACGTACACCTCCCTGGAGGACACGCGCCTCGGCGGGCTCCGTGGCGTACTGCGTCTTCCACTGCTGCTCCTTGAGGAATGGCACCGTGGGCTCGCCGGCCTCTTCGGGAGGAGCGGCGGCCACGGCTGCGGCAACGGAGGGGAACACCGTCACCTTGCCTGCCTCTACCGTGCCGGCCACCTGCTCACCCTCCAACCGTAGGGTGAGCGTGGCCTCGCCGGGCTTCGTGGGCCGCACCTCCGGCTTGAAGATGCCGTCGCGCAGCAGCTTCTCCGCCACGAAGCGCTCCTCGGAGCCATCCGCGTAGCGCAAGGTGGCCGTCACCTTCCCCTTCGTCACCACCTTGAAGCCGTCCGGGTTGCGCGCGTCCGTGAAGTGGGCCACGAGCGGCGACGGCTGCCCCACCACCAGCGCCGGGTACTCCATGAACAGCTCCAGGCCGTCCTGGTACGCGGTGACGGAGAGGTCCGGGCGCTCCGGCTCCGCCGCACCCGCCGGAACCTGAGCGCCGCCTTTGTTGTGACCGTGGGGCGCCCCTGCGCCGTGGCCTTCATCATGGCCATGGGCGGCCTCGCCCTCATGGCTGTGACCGTGCTCCTTGCAGGACGCGGCGAGGACGCACGCGAGGGCCAGGGCGAGAAGATGCGGGCGGCTCATGGCTGGGCACTCCGGAGTTCGGCGCCGTCCCAGGCGCCCGAGAGAAGGAAGAGGTCTGCTTCGGTCTGGGCGACATCGAGGGCCAGGCCCACGGCCGTCAGCCGCGCCTCGCGGGCGGTCCGCTCGGCGTCCACCAGGACCAGGAGGTCCGCTCCTCCGCCCCGGTAGGCCGCCTGGGCGATGCGGCGCAGCTCCTCCGCACGCTTCAGCACGCCTTCACACTGCCTCGCGCGCCGCTCACGCCGACCGGCGACCTCATCCAGCACCATGCGGAGACGGGTGCGGGCGGCGTGCAGGAGCGCGGCACGGCGGGCCTCGGCGAGCTGACGCCGGGCGTCCGCCTGGGCCTCCTGGCCCTGCCTCCGCTCGAAGAGTGGCAGCGGAATGGAGAGTCCCACCACGTACCCCGCCCCGGCTCCCGCCTGTCCCACGTTGATGAGCTGGGCGCCGGCATTCACAGTGGGGTCCGGAATCCAGCCCCGCGCCGCCGCCCGGCGCGCCGTCTCGCCAGCCTGCGCCTCCAGTTCCAATGCCCTGGCATCGGCGCGGCGAGCCTCGAGCTCGGCCAGGAGGTTGCTCGCGGCAGGGAGGGCGCGTTCCGGAGCCAGGGAGCCCTGGAACGTTGGCAGCGCCTTCGCACCGGACCCCAGCAGACGCAGCGCCTCCGCGCGAGCCTGCCGCTCGTCGAGGACGGCGCCACTCAGCGCATCCTCCACCGCCGCCGTCTCGGTTTCGATGCGCAGCCGGTCGTAGCCCGCGGCCTCGCCGGCCCGCTCCCGCGCGGCGATGGCCTCCGCCAGGCGACTCAGGGAGGAGAGCGACTCCTCCAGGATGGCCCGCCGCTCCTGCGCGGCCAGCACGACGACGAAGGTGCTGACTGCCTCGTGCCGCAGCTCTCCCCGAGACCTCGCGAGGTGTGCCTCCGCGGCCTGGGCCCCACGGGCGGCGGCCTCGGACTCCAGGCCCAGGCGCCCGGAGAGCACCAGCGGAATGGAGACATTGAAGATGTCCTGGCTCGCCCCGTCTCCCGCGCCAGAAGTGGCCTTCTCCCGCTGCCACTCCAGCGTGGGATTGGGCCATAGCCCCACACCCACCGCCGAAGCCCGGCCCACCGCCGCTTCCGCCTCGGCGACGCGCGCGTCCAGGCTCGCGGACAGCACCTGTTCCACGTACTGCGCTTCGGTCAGCGGGGATTGTGCCGCGGCACCACCGGCCAGCAGGAGCAACAACATACTACTGGCGATAGTAGGTAAGGACAGAGAGCAGCGAAGCGCGCGCGTGGGCATGGCCGTCGTTCAGGAGAAGAGGTGGAGGGCGGTCTCCACCGCGTGGTGGAGGAAGGCCGCGTGGAGCAGCGCGAAGGAGAGCACGCCGGCCCCGGCCCCCGCCGCGAGCAGGAGTGCTCGGGACGGCGCCGCTGGCCGCGCCTCCCCATCCAGGAGGTGCCGCACGCGCTGCTCCAGTGCCAGCTTGCCGAAGGCGGGGACACCGGCCACGGTGGACGCACGCCGCTGGAGGGCCGCCATCTTCACCAGGGCCTCGGCCACCACGGTTCCATCGCCGACCGCGAGCACCGCTTCCGCGTCGCACGCCTCCTCGGCAGCCGTCTGGTAGACGGAGAGGAAGACCCGCGCCAGGGGTGGTGGAGCGAAGAGGCCCGCGAAGGAGAGCAGCAGCGCTGCCAGTGGGTCTCTGCGCCGCAGGTGAGCCTCTTCATGGGCCAGCGCTCCGCGCAGCTCCGACGGGGCCATGGCTCCGTCCAGGCTGGCGGACATGAGGATGCGTCGGCGGAGCACCCCGGCGGCGTGGCACAGCCTCGGTGCTCCCGGCACGGCCACCACGGGGAACGCGCCCGGACGCGAGGAGCCCAGCGCCTCCAGCGCGGCGAGCAGGGCCCGCGTCCGCATCACCCTCGACATCAGCGCTCCCGCCCGGAAGATGAACGTGGCGAGTGCCGCCGCGCCCACCACCGCGAGCACGGGCCTCAAGCCCGACGAGTGCAGGATGCAGAGGTGGAGATGGTGCCCATGGCTGCCACAGTGGTCATGGCTCCAGCCGAGCATCGCGGACAGGGACGGGGCGGCGGCGGCAGCCACCACCGCCAGCGCCACCACGGCGGGCAGCGTGCCCAGGACGAAGGCACCATCCGCCCGCAGCGCCGGGCGCAGTCGCAGCGAGGGCCACGACAGCATGGAGACGCCCCCCACCAGCAGCGAGGCCAGCACCCCGACAGCCGCGGCCACCGCCGCGCACTCCAGGAGGAATGCCAGGGCCGAAATCATCGACGCCCCCGCCGCCGCGCGGCGATGAGCTGCGCCAGCCTGTCGAGCAGCGACTCATCCACGTCGGCCGCCGCATCCACGAACGCGGCCAGCGCCGTCTCACCATGGGACTGGAGGATGTCGGCCGCGAGCCCGTCCGCCAGCGCCTTCTCGAACTCGGGCTGGGAAAGGGCCGGGGTGTAGCGCCAGGCCAGGCCGTCCTTCTCGCGCTCCAGCAGACCCTTGCGGTGCAGCCGGTCCATCGTCGTCATGATGGTGGTGTAGGCCCGCTCCTCGCGGCCCGTCATCCGGTCGCACACCTCCCGGGCCGTGACGGGCGAGTGCGTCCAGACGACGTTCATCACGGCGGCTTCCAGCGTGCCGAGCGGCTCCCAGGTGCGCTTCTTCACGAAGGCAGATCTAGCCCTGGCCAGCTACTATCGTCAATAGTAACTGCCTCGAATCCGAGCTCTGGACGAGCTGAGGAGGAAGCGTGCCGGTATCTCCTCGTGTAAAGGGCGCGATGCTCGGGCTGTCCGCCGCGGCCCTCTTCGGGGTCAGCGCGCCGGTGGCCAAGCTGCTGCTGCCGTCCAGCACGCCGCTGGTGCTGGCCTCGCTCCTCTACCTGGGTGGCGGGCTGGGGCTCACCTGCATGACAGCGCTGCGGCGGCTGCGCCCATCCGTCATCCCCGGAAGCGAGGCGCGCCTCGGGCGCAAGGACGTGCCACTGCTGCTCGGGGTCATCCTTTGTGGCGGGGTGCTGGGGCCGGTGCTGATGCTGGTGGGCCTGCAGCGGCTCTCGGGCGTCGCAGCCTCGCTGCTGCTCAACCTGGAGGGCCCCTTCACCATCCTCCTGGCGCTGCTCGTGTTCGGAGAGCACCTGGGCCGTGCGGGTGCGCTCGCCGCTGGCTTCGTCATGGCGGGTGCCACGGTGCTGGGCTTCCAGGAGGGCGAACTGCATGGCGATGTGCTGGGCGTGCTGGCCCTGGCCGGTGGGTGCCTGGCCTGGGCGGTGGACAACAACCTCACGCAACGGCTGTCCCTCAAGGACCCGCTCGCGCTCGTGCGCACCAAGGCGCTTGGCTCGGGCATGTGCACGCTCGTCCTCGCCTGGCTCACCGGGCAGCCCTTCCCTTCCGGGACGGTGCTGGGCGCCGCCCTGGTACTCGGCTTCGCCAGCTACGGGCTGTCCATCGTCCTGGACGCCTATGCCCTGCGCCTGCTGGGCGCGGCACGTGAGGCGGCGTACTTCGCCACGGCCCCCTTCGTGGGCGCCCTGGTGGCGGTGCCCCTGCTCGGCGAGCGGCTGCGGCCCCTGGACCTGCTGGCCGGCGCGTTGATGGCCGCGGGCGTCGTCCTGTTGCTGCGCGAGCGGCATGGCCACGTGCACACGCACAGGGTGCTGGAGCACGAGCACCTGCATGTCCATGACGCGCACCACCAGCACGCGCATCATCCCGGCGTGGATACCACCGAGCCGCACAGCCATCCCCACCGGCACGAGCCCGTCACGCATGACCACCCGCACGTCTCGGACCTGCACCACCGCCACAAGCACTGACCGGACCCACGGCCCCGGCCGCCAGTAAGTGCCACGACGAGCCCGCAAGCAGTTCCCCTCCCCTCGCGCGTCCATCCTGGCCGAGTGTTGGGGCAGGCACCCGCTCACCCGCGAAGTGCCGCCGCGGCTTTCTGGGCCCGCTCCAAGCGGGCATTCACCACGTCCCAGCTCACGTTCTGGAAGAAGGCGTCGATGTAGCGGGCGGCCGCCGCGCCGTAGTCCATCTGGTAGGCGTGCTCGTACATGTCCATGACGAGCAGCGGGTATCCGTTGGCCGAGGCCTGACTGTGGTTGCCACTCCAGTACGTCTGAGGCTGGCCGGAGTGGAAGTTGTACGTCAGGAGGACCCAGCCGCTCCCACCGCCCAGGCTGGCCCCCGTGGCTCGGAACTGCTCCTCCCACCGGCCGAAGTCCCCGTGCGCAGTCGCGAGCAGCTTCTGGATGGCGCCGCTCGCCTTGCCGTCCCCGCCGAGGTTCCCGAAATACGCCTCGTGGAGGATCATCGAGTTCGTGAAGGTCAGCTCCCGCTCCTTCAGTCCACCGACGAGGAAGCCCGGCGTGTCCTTCGTCACGCGCGCCAGCTCCTCCTCCACCTTGTTGAGGTTCTTCACCGCCCCGCCGTAGTTGTTCTCGTGGTGGCTGCGGAGGAGCTTCTCCGAGAGCCCCTTGAGCTTCGCCGGGTTGAAGGGCAGCGGCGCCACCGCGTGTTTGCCGGGGCCCGGAGTGGCGGGCGCGGGTGGACCTGCGGGCCCCCCTGGCGCACGTGGGGGCTCCGCCGCGGCACGCCCTTCAGGAGTGAGGAGGAGGGTGGTCCCAGCCGCCACCATTCCAGTCATGAGGTCGCGTCGATTCATCGCAGCTCCCTGCTCCTGACAGATGCGGACTCGAATGCGTCGAAGCGTAGAGCGAAACGTCTGGCACGCAGGGCGACTTTCCGCAGGCCGCGAGCAGGGAGTGTTGACGCCGCTACGCCCCGCCCTCTTCAGCGCACCCTCAAGGAGCAACGGCTCTGGGTACGCACCTTCTCCACCGTGGAGGAACTCCAGCTGGCCCTGCTGGAGTGGGCTCACCGGTACAACGAGCACTGGCTGTTGGAGCGCCACCACGTCCTCTCGCCGAGTCAGGCCCGGCGAGAGCTGATGCAGAAGCAAGCGGCCTGATCATGACCAACCTGGTGTCTCGACAATCCGGTGCGGTACAGGGCTCTGCAGTAGGAAGATTCCCGCGACGCGCCTACTGGCGCTTCGGCATCTGCCGCCAATCCTTCGTCGAGCCGGCATTGGGATTCGCGCCGGGATCATTGGTACCGACGTAGGTGCCGTTCTCGTTCACCCAGTAGTACTGGTAGGTGTTGGGCAATTCCACCGGCGTGCGCGAGTCGTACGGATTGTTGTAGGTCTGCACATTGCCCAACGCTTCGCGAAAGTGCTGGTTGTTGCGCTCGTTCGACACATTGCGCTGGTCGGTCACCGCCTGCTGCGTCTTCTGCGACCAGTCGCGGTATTCCTTCGCGGCCTGCGCATAGGCGGTAGAGTTCCGCAGGTTCTGCTGCATCACGCCACGCGCACCAAAGGCAGCACCATTGCGCGCAGCGACCTGCGCCGAGACCAGCGGCAGCCAGGTGGAATAGCCGGGCCACTGGCGGGCTTCTGAAAGTGCGGCGGTGACCGCCATCACGGCGGTGTCATACGCCGGCGCAACGTGCAGCGTGGCCATGCCCTGGCAGGGCACGCCGTTGACGCTGTACTTCACCTGATACTCCAGAGCCTGCGCAAAACCAGCAATCGGCTTCGCGGGTCGCGGCGCGCTCAGCTGCAGGCCCTGCGGCTGGATGGCCATCAGCTTCTCGTACACGTACTGCGCTGGCGGATAGTTGATTGGCACGCCGGCGTTGCCGACCATCACGGTAAGCGCCTTGTTATCGGGTGCGACCAGCGTGAGTGCGAACTGCCCGTCTTCGCCCACACGCCAGCCCTGGGGCAGCGCATAGGTGAAGAACTGGCCGTTGGCGAGCTGCAGATTCTGGCCGCCACCGGATGATGCCGCGCGCACTGGCTTCACCTCCGTGAACCCCTTCGGCACTGCCTGTGCGGCGAGTGCGCCGGAGAACGCGACGCAGGCACTGAGCGCGAGTGACCAGCGCAGAGCAGCCCGGGGATGCGAAAGCGGCGTTGTTGTCATGCGCCAAGCATAGGTCAACTTCGGCCACTTTCCTTCGTGACCCACTGCGGAACGCCCGGCGCGAACCGCGGGCCAGGCGCAGGTCTACTTCTCAAGCGTCAGTCGTAGATGACCTTGTCGATGGGAATGATGACGCCGTTGGGCGCGCTGAGCGGCGAACCGGTGGTGTTGGACCGGTGGATGCGGAGGTACTCGTCCTTCACCAGGATCTTCAGCGACTCTCCGGCGACGGGCTGAACGGACTTCAGCTCCGCGAGCTGCTCGTAGGTGTAAGAGCCGGAGACGATGTGCCGGAGCCAGAAAGCCTGGATTTCTTCCTTCGAGAAGCCTTCGCCAGCGAGTTGCTTCTTCACCCTCTTGGCCATCTGGCCGTACGCCGCGTCGGTGGGGGCCAACACCACGTAGGGACCGGCTCCCGTGAGCCACGCCATCGCGCCGCTGTCTTCGAGGGCTTTCAGGAAGCCAGAAAACTGGCCCGCCTCTTCCAACACATCCTTCAGCGTGGTCCCGCCCTTGGACGGCGTCGGGGCCACCAGCGGCGCTGCCGTTGCGACCTCGACGGCGCGTTGAGGCGACTCTTCAGTGGGGGCCTGTTGGGACGCGGTCCCACCGTTGGCTCTCCGGGCTTCCTCGGCGGCCAACCACTCCGGCTCGGCGAACTTGCGGAAGAGGTCATCGTTGATGAGGAGCGGCGTGAGCTGCTCGCAGTCAAGGTGATTCCGGTCGTTCCACATCTCGATGCGCACCTTGCTGCTGTAGCTGCCGTTGACGTCTCGGATCTGGTTGACCCGATTGAGCTCCCAGCTGCAGTTGTTTCCGATGCCGAAGTACCCGTGCATCAGGTGGACCTGGACCAGGGGAGCGTTCTCGGACACGCGCTGGACAAAGCAGCAGGTCCCGTCTTCGTAGTACTCCGCTTTGCCCTCCGGCAGCCAATGTGGCACCGCGGTCCAGTACGAGGTGTACCCTGTGTCGTTGTCGCGATGATGCACAGGCGGGCGATGGCCCGAGTATTCGAGCTTCGGCGGGATGGGGGTGGAGGAGTGGAAGGCCTTGCACGCCTGAAGGAACAGCAGCGGGATCAGAAAAAGGGCTCGGCGCATGGCCACCATCCTCCGCCGCTCGTTTCCGAGGGACAAGCAGTTCTCACACGCTGTAGCCGGAGCGCGACTCCGGCGGCGACCGCCACAGCCAACACCCGTTCTTCATGGTGGCCCGGTAAGCCATCCCACGTCGTCATCGGCAGGCCGCGGTCGCTGGGCGCCTCTCCGTGTGGCAACTCGCGTGGGTGCGTTCCAGCACAGGAAGCACCCATGCGGCGTACCCTCGCAGCGTTGCTGTTCACCCTCGGGCTCTCTGCGTGCGGCGGAGAGGAGGAGGCCGCGCCGACGCCCGACGACGGCACGCACAGCGCCATGTTCGCTTGCACCGACTACCTTCCGCTGTGCGAGCAGGTGGAGGGCCGACTCTGCGGGCCAGAAGGCTTCGGAAGGCCCTGCTGCTCACCCGAGGGGGACCAGCAGACGTGCATCTGCCAGCCCTCGGGTTACTGGTCGTGCCCGGGCCCGATGTAGGAGCAGCCCGGGAATGAGGCGTGTCAGGGCGCCTGGCGCAATGCCGTGACGTGGATGGCGGGCGTGCGCACCTCCGTGGCGCGCTCCACCACGCGGCCCAGGCGCAGCAGCAGGTGCTCCTCGTACGGCCGCCCGGTGAGCTGCACGCCCACGGGCAGGCCCGCGCCGTCGAAGCCGGCCGGCACGGACAGCGCCGGGAAGCCCGTCAGGTTGGCCAGGCGCACGAAGCGCATCAGCGCATCCACCACCGGCAGGTTCGACTCCCCGTCCGGCAGCGTCGTCTCGGGAATCACCGGGGCCGTCGTCGCCGTCGTCGGCGTGACGAGCACGTCCACGCCCGCCATGAGCGCCAGCAACTCACGCGTCAGCTTGTGCCGGTGGCGCAGCGCATGCACCAGGTCGGTGGCGCGGAAGTGCCGGCCGATGGCGAGGTTGGTGCGCGAGTCGAGGCCGAAGTCCGCCGAGCGCGACTTCACATGGGCCAGCATCGCCTCCGCCATCTCGCTCAGGATGATGCAGCTGTGCGTCCACAGAATCGTGTTCAGGTCGGGCGCGGGAATCTCCACCACCCGGGCGCCCGCGTCGGTGAGCGCCCGCACCGCCTCCTTGCAACGCGCCACCACGTCCGCGTCGGCGTCCTCGAAGTAGGGCCAGCAGATGCCCAGCCGCACGCCGGACAGGTCCACGCTCTCGTAGCCCGACAGGTGGTGCGGCGGCTGCGTCTGCGCGACGACGTCATGCCCGTCCGGCCCGGCGATGAGCGCGTACATCGCGGCGACGTCGTCCACGGTGAGCCCCATGGGCCCCACGTGGCCCACGTTCCAGCACAGCGGCGGCACGCCCGTCTCGGGGATGCGGCCCCACGTCGCCTTGAGGCCGACGATGCCGCACAGGGCCGCGGGGATGCGCACGGAGCCACCGCCGTCCGCGCCGATGCTCAGCGGGCACAGGCCCGCGGCCACGACGGCGCCCGAGCCGCTGGAGCTGCCCCCGGTGATGTGGCCCCGGTTCCACGGGTTGCGCGCGGCGCCATGGTGCGGGTTCAACCCGATGGGGTTGATGCCAATCTCATTCATGTTGGCCTTGCCGAGGATGAGGGCGCCGGCCGCCTTGAGGCGCGCGGCCACCGTCGAGTCCGCGGCGGCCACCTGGTTGCGGAACTTCGTCCCCAGCGTGGTGGGGAAGCCGGCCAGGTCCACCTCGTCCTTGAGCACCACGGGGACGCCGTCGAGCACGCTCAACGGACGCCCCGCGCGCAGCCGCTCCGCCGACGCCTCCGCGGCCCGCAGCACCTCGTCCGGCTTGCGCGCGACGAAGAGGCCCAGGCGGTCCTTCCCGTCATCGAGCTTCTGGATGGCCTCGTGGATGCGCCGCACCACGGCGACGGGGTCCGCGCCGCCCTCGCGGTAGGCGCGCGCGTAGGCGGAGACTGTCTCGCGCTCCTTCGGCACCGGGGACGCGGCGACGGCGCGCGCAGCCTGGTCCTGGGACGTCTGGACCTGGGCGGCAGGCTCGCCGTGCGGAAGCGGAAGCTGGACGGGCGGTGCATCTCCCGGAGGCAGCTCGCGCCAGCGCTCGATGCCGCTGTCGCGCACCAGCTTCTCCAGCACCACGGAGCCAACCCCGCTCTCCAGCGTGTTGACGAAGGCCTTGAGCGCCATGCCGGAAACACGGGGCGCCTTCACCGGGCTGCGTTGGTAGGTCATGGACGCGCAGCCTACCCCGGCCCGGAGTCACGCGGACCGGGGGGCTTGCGTCAGGACAGGCCGGAGTCGGGGACCTGCTCTGGCGCCGGGCCGTCGGGCGCCTTCGATCTCGCCAGCCAGGGCAGATAGTGCCGGTCCAGGAAGTCCTGCTTGTAGTCGCGGTACGAGGTGATGGCGCCCATCCACGCCCAGGCGCGGATGAAGTGCCACGCCGGGTCGAACTGATACGGCAGGAAGCCGGCGCGCGCGCCGCTGGGATACAGGTGGTGGTTGTTGTGCCACTCACCCGTGATGAGCCCCGGCCAGGCCTGGTTGATGGACTGGTCGCGCGTGTTGAAGTCCACGCCCTCGCGCCGGCGATCCTTGCCGCCGCCATGCCCGTCGTAGTTGAACGTGCGCACGCCGATGGCCCACACCCCGGCCCAGCCGAAGAGGGCCAGCGCCAGCGCGTGCCCGCCGATGAGGAAGAACGCGCCATACCAGAACGCCCAGTTGAGGGCGAAGTGCAGCGCCGTGTACCCCGGATGGCACAGCGAGCCCCAGCGCTGGTACTGCTCGTAACTGTTGAGGTGCACGCCCGTGTGCTTCATCAGCTTGCAGGCCTGCGCGTAGTCCTTGCGGTCCAGGTCCTTGTTGATGGCCTGGTGATTCACATCCGCCAGGAAGCAGTAGAGCCAGCCCGCGCGCGCGTTGTACGGGTCCCCGGGCTGCTCCGAGAAGCTGTGGTGGACGTGGTGCGAGACGACGTACGCCTCATCCACGATGATCTTGATGACCAGGTTGCGGCACAGCTCTCGGAAGAACGCGTTCTTGAACTGGTAGGCGCCGTGGGTGGAGTAGCGGTGGTACCAGACGGTGCCGTGCGTCCCGAGCACCACCATGCTGTAGACGAAGCCCGCGGCCATCAGCCACCAGCTGAAGTGGTGGGTGAGGAAGAGGACGAGCGGAATGCCGAAGCTGAGACTCGTCACCCAGGCAAAGAGCCCCACCCAGTTCTTCCGGGTGCGGACGACGTTGAGCCGGGAGAAGAACTCGGCGGTGATTTCCCGGTGGGTCGGCACGTAGAGCTTGCCGTTTCGCTCATAGCCGTAGCTGGGAGGGTCGAGGATGCGATCCAGAAAAGCCATTCAGCTCCTTTTGCTTGCGGCCAGTCCCGCGACAGGAGTGTGGTGACGGGGCGCCTTTCTGCGTCGCCGCCACACCCGACAGAGGTCAGTCACGTTGGGGGAGCCCGGACTCTCTCACACTCCGGGCGAAACCGCTTGGACCGAACGATTGACCCGTCCCAAGCAGGGCGTCCTGCCACGAAACACCGGCAACCGTGACATCTGTCACCGGGTAGGCGACGCAGGGTGTTACAGGGCGCAACGGAATGAAGGACGGACTCATGCGACGGGGAGCTGGGAGTGGGCAGGTGGATGGAGCGCTCGTGGCCACGCTCGAGGACACCTTGCGGGAGCGCTTCGGGCTGACGGAATTCCGGCCCGGCCAGCGCGAGGTGCTCACTGCGCTGCTGGGGCCGGGGGCGGCGGCGCTTGCCGTCTTCCCTACAGGGGGCGGCAAGTCGCTCTGCTACCAGCTTCCGGCGCTGCTGCTGGAGGGCGTCACGGTGGTGGTGTCCCCGCTCATCGCGCTGATGAAGGACCAGATTGACGCACTCGGACGCAGGGGCATCCGCGCCGCGCGGCTGGACTCGTCCCTATCGCTGGAGGAGTCGCGCGAGGTGACGGAGGCCCTGCGCGGTGGCGCGCTGAAGCTGCTCTACGTGGCGCCCGAGCGCTTCAACAACGAGCGCTTCACGGCGCTGCTGCGCGAGCTGCGCATCTCCCTCTTCGCGGTGGACGAGGCGCACTGCGTCTCCGAGTGGGGACACAACTTCCGCCCGGACTACCTCAAGCTGGCACAGGCGGCGCGAGCCCTCGGCGCCGAGCGCATCCTCGCGCTCACCGCCACGGCGACGCCCGCGGTGGTGCGAGACATCTGCCAGGGCTTCGCAATCCCCGAGGAGAACGCCGTCGTCACCGGCTTCTACCGGGAGAACCTCACGCTGGAGACCACGCCGGTGCGCGCCGACGCGCGGGACGCGCTGCTCGTGGAGCGGCTGAAGTCGCGTCCGCCGGGGCCCACCATCGTCTACGTCACGCTGCAGAAGACGGCGGAGCGCGTGGCGGAAGCCCTCACCGCCGAGGGACTCCCCGCGAGCGCCTACCACGCCGGCCTGGAGTCCGAGGACCGCGAGCGGGTGCAGGAGGCGTGGATGGCCTCGGGGCGCGGCATCGTCGTGGCCACCATCGCCTTCGGGATGGGCATCGACAAGGCGGACGTGCGCGCCGTGTACCACTACAACCTGCCCAAGGGCCTGGAGAGCTACAGCCAGGAGGTGGGCCGCGCGGGCCGCGACGGCGCGCCGTCGGTGGTGGAGTTGTTCGCCTGCCCCGAGGACGTGCCCACCCTGGAGAACTTCTCCCACGGAGACCTGCCCACTCCGGAGGCGCTGCGAGGACTGGTGACGGAGGTGCTCGCGGGAGGACCCGAGCTCCACGTCGACCTGTATGCGCTGTCCAACCGGCACGACTTGCGGCCACTCGTGCTGCGCACCGCGCTGACGTACCTGGAGCTGGAGGGCGTGCTGCGCCAGGGGACGCCCTTCTACGCGGGCTACAAGGTGCAGCCGCTCGTGCCGCTGGAGGAGCTCGTGGGGCGCTTCCAGGGAGAGCGGGCGAAGTTCGTGCAGGACGTGTTCGCGAAGGCGAAGAAGGGGCGCACCTGGTACTCGCTCGACCCGACCGAGGTCGCCGAGGCGCTCGGCCAACCCCGGGAGCGGGTGGTGAAGGCGCTCGACTACTTGCAGGAACAGGGGCTGGCACAGACGCAGGTCTCCGAGCCCCGCCAGCGCTACACGCGGCTGCGCCCTCGCGAGGACGGCCCGGCGCTGGTGGCGCTGCTGCTCCAGCGCTTCCAGCAGCGCGAGGCGCAGGAGGTGGCGCGCGTGCAACAGGTGCTTCGGCTCGTCACGCACGACGGCTGCCAGAGCAACGCCCTGGTCGCCCACTTCGGCCAGCAGCGCGAGCGTCCGTGCGGGCACTGCACCTGGTGCCGCACCGGTGTGGCTCGAGTGCTGCCCGCGCCGCGCGCCCGGCCTCCCCTTCCCGCGGGCCTGGACGTGGCCGCCCTCCGCGCGCTGGCCTCGCGTCACCCGGAGGCGCTCGGACATCCGCGACAGGCGGCGCGCTTCCTCTGCGGGCTGAGCAGCCCGGCGCTCTCGCGCGCGAAGCTGGGCAATCACAAACTCTTCGGCGCCCTGGAAGACCGGCCCTTCGCCGAGGTGCTCGGCTTCTGCGAGTCGCTGTCCTCACCCTCCGTGTGAGTCGGGGGGCCGCGTCGAGAGCAGCCCTCCCCTTCTGGTACCTTCACGTCTCCCCGAAGTACCTGAAGGAGCCGGAAGACATGAAAAGACATCCTGGACAGGTGATGACGCGTGCGGCGCTGGCGATGCTCGTGCTGGGCCCCGTGGCCGCGGGCGCGGTGAGCCAGAAGCTGCGCTACCGCTTCGAGGCGGTATCCAATCCCGTGACGACGGTGGTGGACGACAGCAACAAGGGCCACACGGGGACGGTCCAGACGGCCAATGGCGGCGCGGTGGTGCCGGTGACGGGCTACGACGGACAGGGCGTGCAGTTCCCCGCGGTGTGCACGGGCACCGGCTGTCCGCACGCCAACCTCAGCGCGGCGGACGCCGCGGACCTGAACCCCGGCACGGCCCTGTTCACCTTCGGCGTGAGGGTCCGCCTGACGCTCGCGGACCTGACCACGGACCACGGCTCCAACCTCGTGCAGAAGGGGCTGTCCACGACGGCCCAGTGGAAGCTGCAGCTCGACGACGCCGTCGCCGGCAAGCCGAGCTGCGTGGTGCGCACCACGGGCGGCGCCCAGGCCATCATCGTCAAGTCGTCGGTGGGCGTGGCGGATGGCACCTGGCACAAGGTGTCCTGCCAGCGCACCAGCACCACGCTGACCATCCTCGTCGACAACATCGCCCGGGGCAGCGCGCTCATCGACTCCACCTACGACATCAGCCCGGTGGGCCAGCCGGTCGGCATCGGAGCCAAGAGCACGGGCAACAACAACGACCAGTTCCACGGCGCCATCGACGACGTGTACTTCAACATCGACTGAGCGAGCGCCACCGCGGGCCCTCAATCAGGCGCAAGAAGCGGGCTGCCCTGGAATGGGCACTCCCCTATCCGTAGCAGGGCGATGGGCGCTGGTGCCCGTCGCAGCCGGATGGAGAGAGCCGACATGACGACGCGTCTGATTGATTCCCTGGCGAAGTACCACCTGCTCGGCCAGACGGGCCTTCGGGTCAGCCCGCTGGCCCTGGGCACCATGACCTTCGGCACCGACTGGGGCTGGGGGAATACCGAGGAGGACTCGCACCGACTCCTGGCGCGCTACCTGGAGGCGGGCGGCAACTTCATCGACACGGCGGATGCGTACACCTCCGGCTCCAGCGAGCGCATCATCGGCGACTTCTTCGCGAAGCACGGCGGCAGGCAGCGGGCCGTCCTCACCACCAAGTTCTCGGCGAACCTCTCCCCCGGCGACCCGAACGCCGGAGGCAACAGCCGCAAGCACATCTTGAGTGCGCTCGAAGGCTCGCTGCGGCGCCTCAAGACGGACTACGTGGACGTGTACTGGCTGCACGTCTGGGACGGCCTGACGCCCGTGGAAGAGGTGATGCAGACGCTCACCGGCCTCGTGCGCGAGGGCAAGGTGCGCTACCTCGGCTTCTCCGACGTGCCCGCGTGGTACTTCGCCCGCGCGCAGACGCTGGCGGAGCGCAACGGCTGGGAGAAGGTGGCCGCGCTGCAGCTGGAGTACTCGCTCGCGGAGCGCACCATCGAGCGCGAGCACCTCCCCGCCGCGCTCGCGATGGGGGCCGCCATCACCCCGTGGAGCCCGCTGGCCGGTGGGCTCCTCACGGGCAGGTACACGCGCGAGGGAACGGAGCCGAAGGGAGAAGGGCGCGCCCATGCCCTGCTGGCCAGTGGCAACCCGGTGGCGGACAAGTTCCTCCAGGAGCGCCCGTGGCGCATCGTCCGGGAGTTGGTGGCCGTGGCGAAGGAGGTGGAGCGCACGCCCGCCCAGGTGGCGCTCAACTGGGTGGCGACGCGCCCGGGCGTGGTCTCCACCCTCATCGGCGCGAGCCGGCTGGAGCAACTGGAGGACAACCTGCGCGCGCTCGACTTCACGCTGCCGCCCGCGCTCTCCGCCAGGCTGGAGGCCGCGAGCCGCCCCGAGCCCGCCACGCCGTACGTGTTCTTCGAGAACCCCTTCTTCACCCAGGGAATGCTCGCGGGTGGCACCTCGGTGCGCGCGGAGCCTGACGGCTTCCGGGGCCCGCTCCAGGGCGCCTGAGTGTCCAGCGGACTTTCTTCATTCCTCCCGACCGTCCGAAACCACTCGGGGGTCGTGGAGGCATGAGGAAACACCATCTGACGTTCCTGTGGGCCACGCTGTCTGGACTGGCGCTGATGGGCTGCGCCGAACCCGTGAAGTCCTCCGGCGCGCGCCGCGTCCCCGGCCGATACATCGTCATGTTGAAGCCGGGCCCGGCAAACGCGCGCGTCCAGGCGGCGGGCATGCGGCAGCAGTCGCTGGACGTGGCCCGCAAGCATGAAGCGCGAGTGAGCCGCACCTACGAGCACGTGCTGCATGGCTTCGTGGCCGACCTCTCCGAGGAGCGCGTGGCCGCCCTGCGCGCGGACCCCGCCGTGGCGCTCGTCGAGCAGGACGCGTACGTCCACCTGTCGTCGGTCCAGGTGAAGGCACCCTGGGGACTGGACCGCATCGACCAGGAGGACCTGCCACTGGATGGCGCCTACCGCTCCCCGCTGACGGGGGCGGGAGTCCATGCGTACGTCATCGACACCGGCATCCGCCGCACGCACACCGAGTTCCACGGACGGCTCGGTGACGGGTTCGACGCGGCGGAGCCGGGCGGTACGGCGGAGGACTGCGATGGCCACGGCACCCACGTGGCGGGAACGCTGGGTGGCAGCACCTGGGGCGTGGCCCGGGGCGTGACGCTGCACCCCGTGCGCGTCCTGGACTGCGATGGCGAGGGCACCGTGTCGAGCGTCATCGCGGGCCTGGACTGGGTGGCCGCCCACCACGTCGCGCCCGCGGTGGCCAACCTGAGCCTGGGCTTCGAGCCCTCGGAGGCGATGGACCAGGCCGTCCACGACCTCATCGCCTCGGGCGTCACCACCGTGGTGGCGGCGGGCAACGACAGTCTCGACGCCTGCAACGAGTCTCCCGCCCGCACCGCCGAGGCCCTCACCGTGGGCGCCACCCGGGACACGGATGAGCGGGCGGGCTTCTCCAACCACGGGCGCTGCGTGGACCTCTTCGCGCCGGGGCAGGACATCACCTCGGCGTGGAACTCCAGTGACACCGCCACCGAGGTTCTCGAAGGAACGTCCATGGCCTCGCCCCACGTGGCCGGCGCGGCGGCGCTCTACCTGGAGACGCATCCCTCCGCGACGCCGGAGCAGGTGGCCGCGGCACTCACCGGCTCGGCCACGCCGGGCCGCCTGTCCTTCACCGGACGGGGCTCCCCCAACCTGCTGCTGCACACGGGCGCTCCACCGGCCTCCGGTGACACGCGGCCGCCCTGGGTGCGGCTCGTCGTCGCGGGCGACAGGGAGAAGCTGCGGGACACCGTGCGCGTGTTCGCCGCCGCGTTCGACGACGTCGCCATCCACCGCGTGGACTTCTGGGTCAACGGCGAGCTGCGCGGCAGCGACTCGTTGGCACCCTACGAGTTCACCTGGGACACCCGTGGGGAGCTGAACGGGCCGGCCGTGCTGGAGGCCCGTGCGTACGACACCGCGTACAACCTCCGCCGGAGTCCCGCGGTCTCCGCCGTCGTGAGGAACCCTGGCATCGCCGACCCGGACCCGGTGCTCCTGGCCCCGAGGTGCGAAACCGTGGGCGCGTCCTGCGACACAGGGGTGCTGGTGCGGGGCTCCGGACTCGTGGGCCCCGAGCTCCACGCGCCCAACACGCTCGCTTCGAGCTGCCCGGACGGTGACTACGGCACCTACCTGGTGACCGAGTCCCTGGAGGGGCTACGCATCGCCACCACGGATGGACGGCCACTCGCACCAGGACGGCGGGTGACTGTCACCGCCAGCGTCTGGGCCCTCCTGCCCGGCCTGGACGCGCTGGACCTCTTCCACGCGCCGGATGCGCACCACCCCGTCTGGACGCACCTCGGGAGGCTGCGGGTGACGGAGCCCGAAGCGCAGGAGCTCTCTGCCACCTTCACCCTCCCCGCCGGTGACGTGCAGGCCATCCGGGGAGTCTTCGGCTATCTCCAGGGCGTGGAGAGCTGCTCGCCGGGCGGGTACATCGACCACGACGACCTGGTCTTCGCTGTCGACAGGAGGCACGCCGCCCCTCGATGAGCGCCCCGACCGCCATCCCGGTGGCGTCAGCATGCGCTCATCCACGTGCAGGGAAGAGGAACTCCACATCCGTCCAGGCCCGTACGGGCTCCAACAGCCGAGGCGCGTTCCGCCGCCCGACCGCAGGGTCGCGTCGGCGGCAGCCAGCTCGCTTGCGAACGGTGAGGAGGTTGCTGGCGCTTCCCACGGCTTGGGGACGCCAGCTGGCGTGCCGATCGGGAGCGCCGGGAGCTCGGGCCGCGAAGCAGCAGGAAGAGGACTCAGCGTGTCTCCGGGAGGACCAGGGTCCTCGGACGGCGACGGAGGCACGGGCTGGACGGCGCCAGGAGGAAGGCCACCCCTGGCGGAGCCGCCGGAGTCGTCCGCCTTCGCCAGCGCGCGCCAGAGGGCCTCCGCCGATTCGAGGACGTCCTCCCGGTACACCTCCTTGTTCCTCTCCGTCAGCACGCGCACCCACTCCGCCAGCGTGCCCCACACCAGCGCTTCGCCCACCCTGGCGCAGCCAGGCACCAGCGCCCCCTCCTGCTCTCCCTTCTGGAGCACCTCGCGCACCATGGCCCGCGCCGCACTGCCAGGCGCCGGATGTCCTTCGACTTCCGGGTGCCGGTGCAGGAAGGTGAAGGCGAAGGGGCCGGGCAGCCCCAGCGCCCAGTGCGTCAGCGCATTCCAGAAGGTGAAGAAGGCCTCGCGGAAGCTGACGCCGTCCGCCCCGTGCTTGCAGAAGAAGGCCCAGTCCACCTCCCGGCAGAAGGTGTCCTCGTGGAAGCTCCGCACCGTCTGGGCGAAGTGCTGCTTGCTGCCGTAGCGCCGGTACAGACTGCCCACCGACATCCCCACGGACCGGGCCAGTTCCTCGGCCTTCACGTGCTCGTAGCCATGCCGGCCCAGCACCTCCGCCGAGCTCTGCATCATCCCCGAGAGGTAATGCTCCGCGAACCCCATCCCCTACCCCCTCCTGCCCCCCTTCCGGGGCGGCCGTCCCGTGGAAGGAATGTTCCTTCCACCATTCCCTTCTACCGGAGGGGGCTGACATGGAGGATTGGGAGGGGGCATCCCTCTTCGCAGGTAGGCCGTCGCGGCCGGGGGCCGGCTCGCGCTGTTCCTCGATGTGGCTGGAGGCACGGATACCTGCGTCCGAGCGCAGTGCCTCGCGCTTCGTCACGCGCACGGGACTGGACCGTTCGTTCCGCCATCCCATGAGCAGGTGCACGCTCACCGCCCAGAGGTCCTTCGGGCCCGGGATGTCGATGCGGGCCCAGACGAAGTCGCGGGTGCCCTTCAGCGGATCATCCCACTCACCGGACTCGACGGTGGGCCAGCGGCTGATGATGCCATTGGCAATCAGCGCGTTGTCCTCACGGGCGAAGTGGTAGCCCGGGCCCACCTGGTCCACCAACCGCCGGATGTCGTCCTCTCCATTGCGCCCGTAGTTGAACTCCTGGACGAGCACGACGTCGGGCTTCACGCCCTACATCAGCCGGATCATCAGAAAGGCAGACAGTGCGCGGAGCGAGCCCCGGAACCCGGCGCTCAGCTCCGCGCGTCCGCCCGGCCTCCGCTCACGTCTGGCCCGTCAACCGGTAGTACGTGTGGCTCCGTGAGTGGCGGATGAGCGCCTTCGCGAGGGGATTCAGGCTCCACTTGATGGGCACCTGCTCGACGACGAAGCCCATGTCGTCCTTGAACTGGTTGAGCCGCGGCGCCTCGCGGGCGTGGAGTCCATTGACGAGCATCCGGACGCCTCCGCGTCTCCGGCAGGCCTGCGCGAACTCGAAGACCAGGCCCGTCGAGAGGTTGGTCGGCAGCGCCCAGGTCGCGTAGTAGGCGCAAACGCCATACGCGATGCCATCCACCACGTAGCCATCGACGTAGCCGCCCAGCCTGCCGTCCACCAGGCCCGCCAGCACGCACCAGTGGTCCCCCATGAAGTACTTCTTCACGTCCGCGACGAACCGCTGCCGGGAGGGCACCTTCTTGTGCCCGGTCCGCGAGAGCGCATCGACGACCACGTCATACCCCTGCTGCAGGAGCAGCGACGGCCCGGTGAGCTGGACGATTCGCACCAGCCGCTGACACTTGCGCAGCTTGTTCCTCCGGTTCGCGGACAGGCTGTCCATGTCATAGGCGTCCAGGTCCGCGGTGCGGACGATGGGCACCGTGCCGTTCGCCGCGCCCGCCGTCTCCGGCGTCAGGGCTGCCCGGTAGCCCCAGCACCATGGTGTAGGGCGCGTCACCTCCTCCGGCCTCATCCCCTTCAGCAGCGCGATGGGCTGGAAGAAACCGGGAGCGCCCACCTGCTCCCAGTAATGCCCCCCGTGCTGGATGACCCGCACTCCCTCTTCTCGCCGGCGTTCCGCGAACTCGCGCTCCGTGAGCATTTGAAAGCGAGCCGCCGACACATCCCTCACCTGAACCTCCGCAGTAGCCATGCAGAGCCCCCCCCACAAGTCAGATACACCCCGCCCCCAGGCGTCCGCCAACGTCCCCGGTGCCAGGGGATTGTCGACTGCATCGCGGCGCCCGCCGTTCCGGACAGAGGCTCCGGGGGCAGGCAAGCGATGGCGTGACTCCAGGGCCACGCGCTTCAGGGTGGCTTGGAACCCACACTCCGGGGCTCCACTCTCAAAGCGCGAGAATCGTTGTTCATGCGGCGAGACGCCGCCGAACCAACGACGCTGGGAGGAACCGTTCAGCGCCAGCGTCGAGGCCGAAGGGGGAGCGTACGGATGGCGCGATACATGGATGCGGGCACACTCTCCACGATGAGGCGTCCTGACACACGGTGGGCCGCCAGCCACGTCTCCTCTCCTCGGCTGCGCTCGTTGCTCGTGCTCTCCCTGGACGCGGTGATGATCACGGGCGCGCTCTGCGCCGCGCTGCTGCTGCGCTTCGGGTGGATGCAACCCGAACGGTGGCAGGTCGCCCTCGTGCATGTGTTGCCCCTGCTGCTCGCGGTGCGCCTGGGCACGCTCGTCTGGTTCGGCATGCACCGCTGGTCCTACCGGCGGGCGGGCCTCAGCGAGGCCGGCCGCCTCATCGCGGCCAACCTGGTCGCCTCCCTCGCCTTCGAGGCGCTCCGCTTCCTCTTCCTCCAGGACCGGGTGCCCCGCGGGGTGGTGGCCACCGAGTTCCTCTTCACCACGGCGCTGCTGGGCGCCCACCGCTTCGCCCCACGGCTGGTACGCCAGTGGCACCTGGACCGGCGACGCGCGCGGGCCTGTGACGCGCAGCGGGCCCTCATCGTCGGCGCGGGCAGCGCGGGCGACCTGCTCCAGCGGGATTTGCTGCGCACGCCCCAGAGCCCCTGGCACGTCGTCGGCTTCGTGGACGACGACCGGGCGAAGCACGGCACCCACCTCAACGGCAAGCCGGTGCTCGGTCCCATCGGCGCGCTGCCGGAGCTGGTGCGCAAGCACCGGGTGGCGCAGGTGCTCATCGCCATCCCCCGCCTGCCGCCCGAGCGCATCGGGCGCATCCTGGAGCAGTGCCGGGACCAGGGCGTCCGCTTCAAGTTCATCCCCGCGTCCTTCGTCTATCTCGACAAGCGCATCACCTCCGCGATGCTGCATGACCTCAGCCCGGAGCACCTGCTGCCCCGCGAGGCCATCACCTTCGACCGGGAGGAGACGCGCCGGCTCGTCACCGGCCGCCGCATCCTCGTCACCGGCGGGGCGGGCTCCATCGGCAGCGAAATCGCGCGGCAGGTCGCCGAGCTCGAGCCCGCATCGCTCATCCTCGTGGACATCAACGAGAACGAGCTCTACCTGCTCGTGCGCCAGCTCCAGGAGCGCCATCCCAAGCTCGACGTCAGCGCCCTCATCGGAGACATCCGGGATCTGGACCGGATGATGCGCGTCGGCCGGGAGCATGCGCCGCAGTACGTGTTCCACGCGGCGGCGCACAAGCACGTGCCGCTGATGGAGGACGCGCCCGAGGAGGCCATCAAGAACAACGTCTTCGGCACCCTCAACGTCGCGCTGATGGCGGAGGCCTGCGGCGTGGAGCGCTTCGTGCTCATCTCCACCGACAAGGCGGTCCACCCCACCTCCGTCATGGGAGCCTCCAAGCGCCTGGCGGAGATGGTCATCCGGGACGTCGCGGCCCGCTCGCGCACCGCCTTCACCGCGGTCCGCTTCGGCAACGTGCTCGGCTCCGCGGGCAGCGTGGTGCCCATCTTCAAGCAGCAGATCCAGCGCGGCGGCCCCGTCACGGTGACGCACCCGGACTGCACCCGCTACTTCATGACCATCCCCGAGGCCGTGGGGCTCGTGATGCTGTCCGGCCTGGGGGGCTACGGCGAGCTGTGCATCCTCGACATGGGCGACCCGGTGCGCATCTCCGAGCTGGCGGAGAACACCATCACCCTGGCGGGCCTCGTGCCGGGCCGGGACATCCCCATCGTCTATACGGGGCTGCGGCCGGGCGAGAAGCTGGAGGAGACGCTCCTCAGTGAAGAGGAGGAGCGCACCCAGCAGGTGCGCAACCACATCAAGGTGGCGCGCAGCCCCGCGCCGCCGCCGGACTTCCAGACGCGGCTCACGCAGTTGGAGCGCGCGGCTCGCAACGGCAACGTGGCCGCGGTGATACGGGTGATGCGCAGCCTCATCCCCACGTACACGCCCGCGCGGCCCACGGACGACGCGGACGCTCAGCCCCGGGACGCGCGGTAGGCGGGGAAGAACCCCCCGTCACCGTCACCCGCCGACAGCCGGGCGTACACCTCCGGCTTGCAGATGATTTCGTGGGTGTAGAGCCGGGAGCTCATGTTGGAGATGCCGCGCTTGAACTCCTCGAGGCCGTCGCCCGGCTGCATGCCTCCTCCCAGGTGGAGGGGCAGGCTGAGCTCCGCGCACAGCTCGGACATGGCGACGAAGAGGTTCTTGGACGGCGAGCGTGCGAGGTACGTGTCCGCCGTTCCCCCCAGGTAGTAGTGGAGCACGCCGTCGCTGTGGACGCAGAGCGCGGCGGAGGCCACACGGCCGTCCGGCGCGCGCGTCGCCGTGAACCAGGCGGCCGGGGAGGAGAACAGCTCGTCGAAGTAGGCGTCCGAGAAGAAGTACTGGGAGGTCGCTCCGTCGCGGACCATGGTCTGCCGGTAGACCTCCTTGAAGCCCTCCTGCTCCTCGGGTGAAGACTCACAGGCCGGCCGGTAGGAGTTCGCGAAGCCCAGGCGGACGTTCCGCTTCACGTGCCGGCGGTGCATCTCCCGGAACTCGAGGGGCTGGCGGGGGTCGATGAGGAACACCTCGTTGCGCGCCGTCCCCCCGGCGAAGCAGCGGGGGCCCACCACGCGGTCCCTCACGAAGATGCTGACGAGCTCCGTGGTGTCCCAGTCCACGGCTTCCTTCGGCACCTCGCTCAGTCCGTCCACCCGCCCGCCTGGATACCCATACGGGGAGACCGCGTCCTGGTGGGCAGTCCCCTCGATGGGCCGCACGATGAGCGGAAGCCGCAGCGAACCACCCGCGCCTCCGTCGATGACGAGCGTGTGCGTCACGCCCTCGGCGCGCAGGTGGTGCGGCGAGCGGAAGTAGTCCGCGGACCATGCCGCCTCGCCTCCGTCGGAGACCAGCTGGGCCCGCAACCGCGTCTTCGTCATCGGCTCGCACCACCTCCGAGCGGGCGGCCCATGCCTCGCGGCACGAGCCTTCGTCGGAATTTGGTTTGTCTGCACACGTTCCACTCGCCAACGAACGCACTCCGGCGTTCCCATTGCAGAGTAGCCATCCACGCGAGCGATGGCCTACTCCCCCAAGGACACAATTGATGTTGAACTTCTGTCGTCGAAGCACCCGTGGCCTTGCCATGACCTCGCTCCTGTCCCTCGCCCTCATCGCGGGCCTCGCCTGCGACCCCAACGCGGAGATGGCCGACCCTGACTCCGGCATGGTCGTGACCCCCGACGGTGAACAGGTCGCCGTCACCCCCGATGTGACTGCTGGCGCGAGCGAAGGAACCGAAGCGGCCCCCGAGCTGGTGGCCGCACTGCCGACCCCTGCGCCTGCCTCCTCCGAGGCGCCGGCGACCGAGGCGCCTGCTTCCTCCGAGGAGTCGCTCACCGCGACGGCCGCCGCTACCGCCCCTCTGCGCACCGTGGCGGCCTGGGAGCAGCTGTTCGTCAGCCGCTGGAGCGCCGAGCACACCGGGACCTATCTGCCCATGAGCAACTCGCTGGACAGCTGGCAGTTCTACAACCTGGCCTATGGCATCGACGCGAACACCGCGATGTACCGGGCCACGGGCAAGACGCAGTACCTGGACCGCGCGCTGCTCTACACCAACAACGTGGTCGCCCACGCCAAGGTGTCGTCGTCGCTGCCCAAGAGCCAGTTCAAGGACGCGTACCTGGGCTGGGCCTCGGCGCGCTCGGACACCCTGGGGCAGGAAGTGCCCCTGTTCGAGAGCTATTGCTGGCGCTACGTGACGCGCATGCTGCGCGTCATCCGTGAGACGCCCGCGCTGTACGGCAATGCCACCTACAAGGCGCAGTACGACAAGCTGCTCGCCTTCACGGAGAAGAACATCTTCGACAAGTGGTACAAGCGCGGCGCGAACTCCTACGTCTACCGCAACCGCACGCACATGGCCTCGCACTGGGCCTTCATGGCCATGGACCTGTCGCGCATGACGGCGGACGCCACGCGCAAGGCCACGTACCTGACGGTCTTCAACAACATCAACCGCGACCTGCCCAACTCCACCTCGTCCCTGCGCGGGCAGCTGCGCACGGGCTTCGTCTCCACTCCGGCCTACTACTGGAGTGACGTGTGGGCCGCCACCGCGCGCCCCGGCCAGGACGTGGCGCACGCCAACGGCATGCTGGCGTACATCGTCGAGGCGCGGGACGCCGGCATGGAGTGGACGGCCGATGACATCACCAAGTTCATCGGGACGCTCAACACCGTCATCTGGCCCTCGGCCACGAAGTACGCCGAATTTGTCGACGGCTCCGGCGCCGGCACCGGCTGGTTCAACGACGGCCTGATGAAGCTCGGCCGCTACGACGCCAACCTGCAGCGCCGGCTGGAGGCGCACGGCGTCGGGAAGAACATCGACTTCTACGCCCAGGGCGCGCTCAACGCGAAGATGCTGGGGCAGTAGACCCCGCCGAAGTCCCTGGCGGTGTCGGGTTGCATGAATCGCCGGGTGGCGCGTCCTCGCGCCGCCCGGCGATTCGCTTTTATGCGTCAGGGCCCCTGCACCGCGGGGAGGTTGTGTGTCCCCGGCGGGCGCTGTGGACTCCGGGCGCCATGGCACCGAATCGCCTGCTCATCTTCAGCCCGGCGGCGTTCCAGCTCTACGGACACCAGCAGTCCTATCTCACCGGGCTGGGAGAGGCGCTCGCGCGGCTCGGTGTGGAGGTGCACGTCTTCGGGATGAAGGGCCTGGGAAGCTACCCCACGCCCATCGTCTCGCATGCCGTCGGCAGGAACACCGTGGTCGAGTCCCGCGCGGCGTGCCGTGAGCGCCTGGGGCCCTGGGGGGATGTCGTCTGGGGGGCCAGCCGCCTGGAGCGCCAGGTGCGGCTCTTCGGGGAGTTGCAGCGCGTGCACCACCACCTGGGCGGGCCGCCGCTGCTGTTCGAGGCCTTCGAGTACGTCTCCCTGGCGGCGCACCTCGCGCGAGCGCCCCGCGCGCACCGGCAGGTGTGCATCTTCCACGACACCAACTTCAACCTGAGGCACGCGTCGCCCGCCGCCGCCGCCTACAAGCTCCTCGCGCGCCCGTTCGCCCGGCACATCCTGCGCAGCATGGACCGGGCCTTCGTCCACGCGCCCGGGATGCGGGAGAACCTGTTGGAGAACGTCGACCCCGGGCAGGGCTACCGCCACAAGGTCGAGGTGCTTCCGTATGGCGCCCCCCACCCCGAGAAGGTGCCGCGCCTGGACCGGGCGGCGGCCCGCGCGGGGCTGGGCGTCGACACGCGGCGCAAGGTGATGCTCGCCTTCGGCACCCTGCGGGCCGACAAGTGCTACCGGCTCGTCTTCGAGGCCCTGGCGCGCAGCCCCGAGTGGGAGCTGCTCGTCGCGGGCCCGGAAGGTGACGTCTCGTTCCGGCAGCTCCAGGCGCTGCGTGAGCAGACCGGCGTCGGTCAGCGCGTGCGGATGTTCCCGGGCTTCATCCCCCTGGGCGAGCACCGCCGGTACTTCGGGGCCGCGGACGCGGTGCTCAACCTCTACGACGAGCACATCCGCCACGAGAGCGGCACGGCGCAGCTCGCCCGCTCCTTCCTCCGTCCCGTCATCGCCGGAGGGCCGCCGGACCTGCACGACTACGTGCGCGCGACGGGCGCGGGCTGGTCCGTGATGCCCTTGAACACGGGAAAGCTCACCGAGGTGATGTACGAGGCCGCCCGCCTCGACGAGGCCGGGCGTGCCGCCATGGAGCAGCGCATCCACGCCGCGGCGGTGGCGCGCTCGTGGGATGCGGTGGCCGCCAGGGTGCTCGCCGCCCTGGGCGCGTGAGCTGTGCCCTGGAAGCGGACAGATGCCCCGCCTCCGAGTCCCAGGGCGCGGGACGCCCGCGGTGAGCAGGCTCCCGGACACGCCGGCGGCCACCCCGGCGCCACCCAGGAGCCCTGCCCATGCCCCAGCGCATCCACCTGTCCTCGCCGCACCTGGGAGGGCTCGAGCGGGGCTACGTCGACGAGGCCTTCGCGAGTAACTGGATTGCCCCCCTGGGCCCGCACGTCGATGCCTTCCAGGAGGAGTTCGCCCGCTGCGTCGGGGCGAAGCATGCGCTCGCGCTGAGCTCCGGCACGGCCGCGCTCCACCTCGCCCTGCAACTGGTGGGCGTGGGCACGGGGGATGACGTGCTGGTGAGCACCCTCACCTTCTCCGCCTCGGTGAATCCCATCTGCTACCTGGGCGCGTCCCCCGTCTTCATCGACAGCGAGCGCGCCTCCTGGAACATGGACCCCGCCCTGCTGGAGGAGGAGCTGGAGGCGCGCGCCCGGTCCGGACGGCTGCCTCGCGCGGTGGTGGTGGTCCACCTCTACGGGCAGAGCGCCGACCTGGACTCCATCCTCGCGGCCTGCGAGCGCCATGGCGTGCCGGTCATCGAGGACGCGGCCGAGGCCCTGGGGAGCACGTACAAGGGGCGCGCTCCGGGCACGCTGGGCCGGGCCGGCATCTACTCCTTCAACGGAAACAAGATCATCACCACCTCGGGCGGGGGGATGCTGGTGTCATCCGACGAGGGGCTCATCCGCCACGCGCTCAAGCTGGCCACCCAGGCGCGCGACCCGGCGCCGCACTATCAACACTCCGAGGTGGGCTACAACTACCGCCTCAGCAACGTGCTGGCGGCCATCGGCCGCGCGCAGCTCCGGGTGCTGGAGGAGCGCGTCGCCGCGCGGCGCGGGAATCATGCGTACTACGTGCGCGCGCTCGCCGACGTGCCGGGCATCACCTTCATGCCCGAGGTGCCCTGGGGGCGCCACACGCGCTGGCTGACGACGCTGACCGTCGACCCGGAGCGCTTCGGCGCGGACCGGGAGGCGGTGCGGCTCGCCCTGGAGCGGGAGGACATCGAGGCGCGGCCCGTGTGGAAGCCCATGCACCTGCAGCCGGTGTTCTCCGCCTATGCGCGGCGGGGCGGCCAGGTGGCGGAGGAGCTGTTCCAGCACGGGCTCTGCCTGCCCTCCGGCTCCAACCTCACCCCGGACGACCTGGCCCGGGTGGTGGACGTGGTGAGGGCCGTGCATCAGGGCCGCTGAGCCGCGGCCTCCACGCCGTTCCCGAGGAACGGGTACATCGTCGCCTGCCCCTCGGAGGCGATGCCCTGGCGCTGCACGACGCGCAGGAAGGTCAGCCCGAGAATCCTCGCGTCCAGCGCCAGGCTCCAGTGGTCCACGTACCAGACGTCGTGCTGGAAGCGCTGCTTCCAGTCCAGCGCGTTGCGTCCGTTCACCTGCGCCCAGCCGGTGATGCCCGGCAGCACGTCATGGCGCCGCGCCTGCTCGGTGGAGTAGCGCGACAGGTACTCGAGGAGGAGCGGGCGCGGCCCCACCAGGCTCATGTCGCCGCGCAGCACGTTCCAGAGCTGAGGAAGCTCGTCCAGGCTCACCGAGCGCAGGAAGCGCCCGGTGCGAGTGAGGCGCTGCGCGTCCGGCAGTGGACGGCCGTTCTCGTCCCGCGCGTCGAGCATGGTGCGGAACTTCACGAGCTGGAACGTCCTGCCCCCGCGTCCCGGGCGCTGCTGGCGGAAGAGCACCGGGCCTCCCATGGAGACGCGGACGGCCAGCGCCGTCACGGCCATCACCGGGGCGAGGCACAAGAGCCCCGCGGCCGCGGCCACCCGGTCGATGCACTGTTTGAAAAGGAGCGCCTTCCCTGCCTGTCGTTGCATGCGTCCGCCCTCCGTTGCCAGTGTTCCACCGAACGACAACGTGGGCGCCACCACGCGCCCCCACCACCCGCCCGCGGGCCGTGCCTCGCCGTCGCGGCCCCGGCGCCGGGGCGCCCCGCCGGGGGGCTCAGGCGACCTGGTCCGCGCCGGGCGCCACCTGCGCCCGGGAGCCGCCGGGCACCGCGCTCGCCTCCTTGCGGCCCAGGCGCCGCCACGCGCGCAGGGCGAGCCACCCGCTACAGCCCAGCTCGGTGAGCCAGCCCAGAGACAGGGCCCAGGCCGCCCCCACCGGGCCCACCCTGGGCACCCAGTACAGGCTCCCCAACCCCACCACCGCGACGGAGAAGACGAGCATCACCATCTGCACCTTTAGCTCCCGCGCCGCCGTGAGCGCGGACTGGAGGCTCGTGCCGACGTACTCCAGTGCTGCGGCCACCATCAGCCAGACGAACAGACCGTTGTTGCGCGCATACGGCGCCCCATAGAAGAGCGTCAGCACCTGGCGGCCCAGCAACGCCGCACCGACGATGGCGCAGACGCCCACCAGCGCCGACCCACCCGAGAAGGCCAGGAGCGCGCGGCCAAAGCGGCGCTGGTCCCCCTCCGCGTGGTAGCGCCCCAGCCGGGGGTTCAGCACCTGCCCGAGCGCCTGCACCACCCGGCCGCCCAGCGCCGAGAAGTACGCGAGCGCGGCGTACACGCCCAGCTCGGCCTGGCCGGCGTGCGCCTCCAGCAGGTAGCGCGGGACGTTGGGGCGCAGCGAGCCCAGCAGCGAGGCGATGCCGAGCGCATAGGCGAGCCCCAGCAGGCTCTTCAGGCGCACGCCCTGCTCGCGCCAGGGCGCCCGCCACAGCTGGCGCCAGGGGCTCGCGGCGCCGAACTCCCGACGGTACGTGGGCACGTCGAGGAGGAAGAGCACCAGCGCCCAGGAAAGCCCCAGTGCGGCCGCCGCGACCGCCGCGCTGTTCGTGGCCCAGAGCGCGAACGCCACCAGCACCATGGAGAGCACGCTCTTGGCGATGGTGGAGCGGGCGATGATGACCAGCCGCTCGTTGCGCTGCAGCGCCCCGTAGAACACGTCGCTGAGGGCCTCGAAGCCCTTGGCCACCGCCAGCAGCGGGATGACGAGGCAGGCCTCCGCGGAGTACCCCGCCGCCAGGGCGATGCCGCAGCACAGCAGCACGCCGCCGAGCACGTTGAGCACCATCAGCCCCAGGTAGTGCTCGAAGCCGTACGCGTCCCGCGCGTCGGTCGCCTGGAGCGTGCGCAGCTGCATGCGCGCCAGGAGCATCACCGGGGCGGTGATGGCGAGCCCGAGCGCGAACTCGCCGACCTGCTCCACCGTGCCGAGTCGAGCGAGGAGGACCAGGACACCCCACTGGGCCAACGCGTAGATGAGCCCGGCCGCGAGCGTCCACGTGAAGTTCCTCCCCGTCGACCGGCGCCGGGTCATGCCTTGCCTACCGTGCGCCGGAGCACCTCGTCGAGCCGGAGGGCCGCCGCGTCCGCCGAGAAGCGCTCCCGGCCCAGCCTCCCCGCCTTCCGCCCCGCGTCCGCGAGCCACCGGGCGTCACGCACCCGGTTGGCCAGCAGCGCCCCCGCGGCGGGCAGGTCCTTGGGCGGCAGGTACACGCCGAACCCCTCCTGCTCGAGCAACTGCGCCTGCCAGCCTCCGTAGTTGAGCGCGAGCGGCCGGCTGGCGGCGAGCGCGTCGAACACCTTGTTGGCGGAGTTGTCCTCCATGCCCGGCACGTCGGTGAAGAGGGACGTGGCGATGGTGGCCGCGGAGAGGATGGCGGGGACCTCTGCCTTCGCCACCGGCGGGAGGAAGAAGAGGTTGCGGTCCTTCACCCCGAGCTTGTCCGCGAGCGCGTACAGCGTGGGCTCCTCGCTGCCCCGCCCTACGACGACGAAGCGAATCTCCGGGTCCTTCTTCAGCACCTCCGCGGCAAGCCGGACGAGGAAGTCCACGCCATTCACCCGGCCGAGCGTGCCCGCGTAGACGACCATGGGCCTGTCACCGAGCCAGCGGTACTTGCGCCGGAACGCCGCGCCCTCCGAGGCGGGCACCTGGAAGCGCTCCGGGTCGCAGAGGTTGGGGATGACGGTGATCTTCTCCGGGTGCACGCCCGCCGCCTCCACGCCGGCCTTCATGCCCGGCGAGAGCGCGACGATGTGCGCCGCGCCCGCGTAGGCGGCCTTCTCGAGCACCTGCGCGGCGAGGATGGCCGGGCGGCTCTTGAGGGCGCCGACGGCGATGGGGAGTGCGGGCCAGAGGTCCCTCACCTCGAAGACCATGGGCCGCTTGTTCCAGCGCGAGGCGACGATGCCGGGCACCGCGATGGTCAGCGGCGTGCTGGTGGCGAAGACCACGTCGCCGCCGAGCTGCGCGGCCCGCTGCGCCGAGCCGACGGCGAAGCTGCCGAAGGCGCGCATCCGGTCCGGGTAGCTCATCTTCTGTGAGTAGGGCACCGGCAGCCAGTGCACGTTGATGCCGCTCACGTCCGTCTCGCGCCAGCCCTTTGCTTCGTTGGTGGGCCCGGTGTCGGAGGTCACCATGTGGACCTCGTGGCCCATGCGGACCAGGCGGCGCGCGAGCTCGTAGGACCGCGTCCCGCCCTGCATCTCCGGCGTCGTGAAGTATTGATGGAGGTAGATGATCTTCATGTCAGGTCGCTCCTTCGGCGGTGACACAGGCATCCGGTTCGAAGTGCTCCGGTGCCTCCCTCGCGGCCGTGGTGCACGAGGACAGCATCATGAGGAGGAAGAGGGAGCGGGCGTCGTAGAGGTCGCCGCTGGACTGGCTGCCCACCAGCACCAGCACCACCGCGCCCACCGTCGCCGCGTCCAGGCCACGGCGTCCCCGGAACGCCGCGCGCGCATACGCGAGGAAGACGCCGGCCAGGAACATCAGCCCCAGCGCGCCGCCCTCGCAGAACACCTCGAGGAAGAGGTTGTGGGGATAGACGCCCAGCCCGAGCGCGGGGAAGGCCGCGAGCCCCGCCCCCATCACCGGTGCGTCGAGCCCGAGCGCGTAGGCCCGCTCGTACAGCACCTCGCGCCCGGACAGGTACACCCCACCCTCTCCGGCCTCGCCATCCTTGTACTTGAGGGTCAGCTTGAGGAACCGCTCCTCCATGGAGTGGCTCAGCGCCTTGCCCAGCGGGGTGAAGGTCATCACGCCCACGGTGGCGACCGTGGCGAGCACCGACAGCATGGCGAGCCGGCGCAGGGGGATTCGCCCCAGGGCGAGGAAGGTCAGGACGCCGGCGATGATGGCGAGCGCCCCGCCGCGCGAGCCGGTGAGGATGGCGAGGAGGACGCCGGTGGCCGCCGCCGGAATCCAGAGCCACGTCGCCCCTCCGCGCCGCCAGAAGTACAGGGCGCCGAGCGCGAACATCCCCATCAGCCGGGCGAAGACGTTTGGCCCCCCACCCATCACCGCCAGGCGCGCCCCGGCGCCGCCGCCCAGGAACTGGCGCAGGCCGACGAGCGCCAGGAGTCCCGTGGCCGTGACGACGACGACCCAGAAGGCTTCCAGCACGCGGTCCGCCGGCTGGCGGAGCGCGGCGAGCCCGAGGCCCAGGCTCATCACCCCGGACAGGATGACCTCGTAGAGCTTCCACGAGACGAATGTCGACTCGGGAGCCCAGGCCGCGCTGGCGCACAGGTATCCGAAGAACGCCAGCAGCGCCGCCACCACCCCGGCGTCCAGCCGCGTCTCTCCCGGCACCGGCTGGCGGTGGGCGGCATGGACCAGCCCCAGCGTGGCGAGCAGGAGCCCGCCCATGACAATCCACAGCCGCAGTTCCTGGAACGGGCTTGCCCCGGCCCCCCCGGCGTCCAGCCGGCTGAAGGCCCAGCGCCCCGCGAGCACGTAGAGCGCGGCGGTGAAACCCAGGGCTGTGCTCCGGAACCCGCTCACGCCACGCCTCCCGCCCCTGCTCAGCCCGCCGTCGGGTACTCGTACTGGTAGATGCCGCTCACCGCGCGGCCCCGCGGCGAGCGCGACACGCCGTTGAAGATGACGCCCCGGGGCTGGACGCCGTTGAGCTCCAGCCGCTTGACGGCCGCGGCCACCTCCCGCATCGGGTGGGCGCCCGCGCGCACCACCACCAGGCTCACCCCCGCGTGCCGGCCCACGAGCGCCGCGTCCGTCACCGCGAGGATGGGCGGCGTGTCGAAGAGGACGAGGTCGTACTCGGCGGACATCCACGCCACGAGCGCGGCGAACCTGTCACTCAGGAGCAGCTCGGCGGGGTTGGGCGGCAGCGCGCCGGTGGGCAGGAAGGACAGGCGCTGTCCGGGGACGGGCTGTATCGCCTCGTCCGGCTCGGCCGTGCCGAGGATGAGCTCGGAGAGGCCTCGCGCGCGCTCGGCGCCAAAGCAGCGGTGGAGCCAGCCTCCGCGCAGGTTGGCGTCCACGAGCAGGGTGCGCCTGCCGGAATCCGCCAGCACCCAGGCCAGGTTGACGGCGATGAAGGACTTGCCCACGCCCGGGCTCGGCCCGGTGATGGCGATGACGTTGTTGGGCGCGTCCTTCATCGCGAACTGGAGGCTGGTCCGCAGGCCGCGGAGGCTCTCCACGACGACGTCGCGAGGGTGCGTCCGGGCCAGGATGGTGCGCGGCCCCCGGGCCCGGGCCGAGGCGCTCTTGCCCAGCGGGATGGAGGCGAAGACGGGAAGCCCGAGCCGGGACTCGAGCGTGGCGGGGGCGGACACGCCGCCGTGCACCGCCCGCCGGGTGAAGGCGAGCCCGATGCCCAGCGTCAACCCCAGCACGATGCTGACCGCGAGCACGCCCGGCTGGGACGGGCTCACGGGCTCACGCGACACCACCGCCGGGTCGAGGATGCGCGCGTTGCCGACGGTGCTCGACTTCAGGACGCGGTACTCCTGGGCCTTGTTGTTGAGCTGGAGGTAGAGCGCGTTGGTGACCTCCACGTTCCGCTGGAGCCGGGCCGCCTCCGCATCCGCCGCGGGCATGGCCTTGAGCCGGGCGGAGATGGCCTGCCGCTCGGCCTTCAGTCGCGTCAGCTTCTGGGTCGCCGTCCTGACGCTCGGGTGCCTCGCGGTGAAGCGCTCCCGCAGCTCGGTGCGCTGCATCTCGAGCTGGGCGATGGTGTCATCGAGCTCGACGCCGCGGTCCAGGATGGCCTTGGTCTCCTGCTCGCGGTCGACCATCCCCTTTCCCGAGCGGTGGGCGCTCAGCGCCGCCTCCGCGAGCTCCAGTTCGGTGCGCAGGCCGGGCAGCTGGCTGTCGAGGAACGCCAGGGCCTTCTCGGCCTCCTCGTTCCTGCGCTCGACGTTCTGGCGGACGTAGCCCGTCACGAGGGCCTTGAGCGTCGCGGAGATTCCCTCCGGGTCCGGCCCCTCCAGGGACACGGTGAGCACACCGGTCCCCGGGCCCTTCTCGCTCAGGCGCAGCGCGCGCTGGAGCGACTCCACCACCCGGAGGCGGGAGCGCCGGCTGACGTCGAACTGGGTCCCCGGGCGGGCCCGCAGCTCGGTGACGAACAGTTCCACGGCCCGGGGCGCGTCGGGCGGCGTCGTGGCGGGAGTGCCCACGTGCCCTTCGAGCAGTGGGGTGGAGTCCGGGCCGAGCAGCGTGTACGCGCCGGCCTCCCGTGCCACGAGCGTGAGCGGAACGTCCTCCAGCGCACGCGGCACCTCCATCCTGTCCACCTGGATGCGCTCACCGCCCCAGGCATACTTCCCCAGGCCCGACCACGGAGGCGCGGCGAGGCCGGGCCCCTCATGGCCTCGGGAGAGCACCGCCCCCACGAGCGGGAAGTGCCGGGGCTCGGCCGCCACGTCCAGCCGCACCTCATCCACCACGCGGCCCAGCAGCTCCCGCGAGCTGAGGATTTCCATCTCCGTGGCAACCTGCCCGGGGAAGTTCCCGAACAGCTCCTCGAGCCCCCCCGCCTTGTTGTCCTCCTGCTCAATCTGCAGGACGGCGTTGGCACGCCAGGTCGGCGTGGCGAAGGCCATGTAGAAGGCCCCCACCAGCAGCGTGGCGACCAGGGTCGCCACAATCGACACGCGGTACTCGAGCAGGATGCCCAGGTGGGCACCGAGGTCGAGCGTGTCCTCTGTCGAACTGCCGGTGCTGGAGCGAGCGGAGGCCTTGCGGCCGCTGGAGTGGCCCATCATCACGGCGTCAAGATGATGGTCCTGTCTCCGATTTGTACCGTCTCCCAGAGTAGACGAACTGTTGGCTCGATTTGACTGATGATGCGGTTCCACTGCGTCAAGTCGTGCGCCGATACGAAGACGACGTCACGGGGTTGAAGCTGGAACTGCGTCGCGAGCAGGAGGGCGTCCGGCGAGCCGGCATCGAGCTTGTAGATGGAGGGCCGGTCGAAGTTGCCGCGGAGGACGTAGACCTTCGACGGATTCGACGTCACGGGGTCGAAGCCCTCGCTGTCGCCAATGGCCTCCGCGAGCGTCATCCGGCCCTTCACCATGACGCGCGAGGAGGGCCTGCGGACCTCGCCGAGGACGAAGACCTTGTTCTGGCTCCTGTCCGGGACATGGAGGATGTCGCCGTCCTGCAGGAGCCAGTTCTGGCGGATGTCGCCCTCCTCATAGAGCGCCTGCACGTCGAGGGTGAACGTCCTGCCGCCCCGGGTGAGCACGACGGCGCGCAGGTCGGCCTCCTGGGTGAACCCCTTTGCCTGGGCGATGGCGTCCTGCACGCGCAGGGGCACGTCGGTGATGGGGACGGTGCTGGGAGCGACCACCTCGCCGGTGACCTGGACCTTCTGCCCGCGGAAGTCCGCCACGCGCACGTCGAGCTGGGGCTTCTCGATGACGGGAGACAGGCGCCGCGTCAGGAGGTCGCGAATCTCGGGCAGTGTCATGCCCGCGACGGGGAAGACTCCGACGTGGGGGAAGAACACCGTCCCGTCGGCCGCTATCGGGTGTCCGCTGGACTCGGCGGAGCGGAACTCGCCCGCGGGGATGGTGAGCTCGGGGTGGTCATAGACGATGACGCTCAGCACGTCGTGGGGGGCCACCCGGTAGGAGTAGTCCGCCGCGGCCTTCGCCAGCGGGTCCTCCAGCCGCACGGGCGGCGCCTTCCGGCGCGCGTCGAGCTGTTTGACGAGCAGGTCGGCGGTGATGGGGACGATTTCGTATGCGCCATCCGCGCCCGCGTCCGCCTTCCCCGCGTACCGCTGCCGGAAGGCGTCCTCGTCCATGTGCATGCCGGGGCCCCACGCGCATGCGCTCGAGCACAGCAGCCCGGCCAGTAGCAGGACACGCCTCATCAACGACCACCAGCCTCCCCGCTCAAGCGTCAGGGCCCGCGAAGCCCCCGGCTCAGGGTTCGAAGGGTGCGCACGCACCCGCGCGGGGGCCGGTGTCCTAAGGGAATAGGCAGCCACGACCAGACGACAGACGCCCTGCCCTCCAGGGCGGGGGGTGTACCGCGCTCAGGTGCACGTCTCCCGGTGGATGCGCGCCGGAACGCCCACCACGACAACGCGAGGTGGAACATCGCGGAGGACCACGGCGCCAGCGCCCACCACGGCTTCGTCTCCAACGACCTTGCCGGGAAGGATGGCGGCACCCAGACCGAGGTGGGCGAGCGCCCCGATTCGGACGGTGCCCCCGAGCGTGACATTCGGCGAGAGGTGGGCGAATGCGCCGACCTCGCAGTCGTGCTCGACGATGGCGCCGCTGTTGATGATGGCCCCTTCGGCGATGCAGGCATCGGGGTTGATGACGGCCTGGGCCATGACGACCACCCCGGCCCCCACGCGGGCGGACGCGGACAGGGCGGCCGTGGGGTGAATCAGGGTGGCAATCGTCAGCCCGAGCCGGTTGCACCACTCGAAGATGCGGCGGCGTGTGTGGTTCTCACCAATGCCCAGGGCGACCGACACTTCGGACCGGCGCGCTTCGAGCCAGGCCGCACCACCGAGGATGGGCAGGTTGAACACCGTCCCGCCCGCGGGCGCTGCGTCATCGACGAAGCCCTCGATGTTCAGTCCAAGGGACAACGCAATGTCGGCAACCACCTTCCCGTGCCCTCCACAGCCATAGACCACCAGTCTGTGCGTTGTCTTCATGGGCACCACTGGCATTGACCGGAGGGGAGTTGCCGCACGGGCGGGCCCTCCCGGTCCTAACAAACCTGTCCACCGTGTGCGAGAAGTGGGAGCGCCTCGCGTTGTTCATCGTGCGTGTCGGCACGGAAGATGTTGGCGGTTGGCAATTGCAACAGCAGCAGGTTGTGCCCGGGACACGGCCGGTAGGAAATATGGCCATCCTGGAGTGCCGCGCACCGTCAATGCGGTCCGGCGTCCCCGGCAGGAGGAGCGAGCATCCGCACCACCACCGAGCGACATGCCGTGCACACGACACCCGCGCGTTCCCAGTGAACCTGCTCCTCCAGCTCGCGCGCGTCCTCGGGCCCCTCCTCCAGCCTGCGGACGAGCGCGTCGAGGTCCTCCTCCGGGCCACCCCCACCGGCCTGGGGCGTGTCGAGCACGTCCTGCTCTCCCTCGAGGACGAGCTTGAAGCGGTAGTACACCTCGCGGGCGGCGATGGCGCGCCCGCACGCCGCACAGCTCCTGGCTCCTGGCCCCGTCATGCTCACGCCTCCACTGGCCTCCCACGCGACATCCGCCGCGCGGGGCCGATGATGCCGCCAACGAGGCGTGAGGCGTGAGGACTCCCGCGCCTCATCCTCCGCGCGGGGCCGATGCGGGGAGGGAGGGCTTCGTGGCTACTGCTCCCCCTCGTCCTGGCGGGCTCCGGCCGCGACGGTGGGCCTGCGCAGCACCCTCACCATGCGCCCCACCGAGGGCACTCCCGCGTCATCCACGAGGAAGAGCTGGTGGAAGCCCGGCGGCGCCCGGCTGTTGAAGGACGGCGCGGTGACGGTGAGGCTGCCGGTGCCACGGGTGAACTTCAGGGTGTTGAGCCGCTGATTCTCGTCGAACGTGTGCGTCGTGGAGCCGAGAGCGATGAGCGTCACCTTACTGATGCGCGCCGCATCCGGTGTCGAGACGGTGAAGGTCGTCCCGGGCATCACCGTGTCCGGGGCCGCGGCGAGGGTCGGCCGCGGGCCCTTGAAGAGATAGGGCGGCGAGAAGACCTCCGCGGTGGGTCTGTTGCGGCCGCCCGCGCTCATCACCCGTCCGTCCGGCAGCAGCAGCGCGGTGGAGTGGTAGCCCCGGTAGACGGTGTTGCTCGCGAGCGGCCTCCAGGTGTTGGCGGTGGGGTCATACAGCTCGGCCTGGAAGACGGGATTGCTCGCGTTGTCGAAGCCGCTGCCCGAGCTGCCGCCGGTGACGAGCACCGTGCCGTCGGGGAGCAGCGTGGCATTGTGCTGGCGTCGGCGCGTGCCCATCGAGGACACGTAGCGCCACGTCGGCGTGTCCAGGTTGAGGTCGATGACCTCGGTGGTGGCGGTCGGCGGGTCTCCTCCTCCGATGACATACACGCGGGCATCGACGTAGACGGCGGGCCCGTAGCTCCGGGTGCCGAAGTTGCTGGAGGGGCCCGTGCTCCAGGTGCCCGTGCCCGCCGTGCTCAGCCAGCGGCTGGCCCGCCCCGGCCCGGCGTAGAAGAGCCGCCCACTGGGGGCGAGGAACATCTTCGGGTAGAGCGGCAGCGTCAGCCGGGCCGTGGTCATGTTCTTCCAGGTCCGGGTGGCCGCCAGGAAGCGCTGCGGCAGCGTGTTGATGTCACCGCTGCCGTTCATCTCTCCGGAGAGCACCAGCACGTCCCCGTTGGAGAGCGTGGTGTTGGTGGGGTACCAGCGCCCGGCGTTCATGTCCGGCAGGCGGATCCACGAGGACGAGAAGGGGTCGAAGAGGCTCGCGTCGTTGAGCCCCACGTCGCTCGTGATGTGCCCACCGCTGAAGAGCAGCTTGCCGTCGGCGAGGTAGGAGTGGCCGGAGCAGAAGATGTTGTAGCCGGGGAACGGCAGCGAGGTGACGGCGTTGGTCGCCGGGTCCCAGCGCCGTGGAGGCAGGTTCCCCTCGTCGAACTCGCCGATGAACATCACCTTGCCGTCAGGCTGCAGGCTGGCGTGGGTGGCGGTGATGGGCCAGGTCATGACGCTGGACCACTGCCCCACGTCCGCGGGCGTCTGGGCCCGTGCGGGAAGCGCCAGCGCCACCAGGCCGACGAGCCAGGCCGCGAGTCCCCGCGGCCGAAGGAAGACGGGTCTCCACGACATGGCGGCCTCCGAGCCCTGCTGCTGCCGGTTGAAGAGGCAGACCCTAGATGGGAGGGCGCGCGTGCCAATCGACCCCGGGTCTGGGGAAGCGTGGGCCCGGTGATGCGGACCGCCACTGGAGGGTGACTGACACTGCCCCTGCCCGCGAGTACGCGAGGGACTCCGCTTCAACCATCCACCGTTCGGGCCGAGGAGAACCTCATGAGGTGCTGGCGTCCGCTCTCCCTGGTGCTCGCGATGCTGTCCGGCTGCTCCTCGCATCACGGCGGCAAGCCTCCGCCGGTTCCGTCCCCTCCGGATGAGTCCCTGCCCTGGACACCTTGCGGGCGCATGGCCCACGCGGTGGGGCCCGCCCCCCAACAGTCGGACACGGGCGTGCTGGAGATGGTGCCCGGCGAGCGCGCCCTCATCTTCGTCACGGACGCGGGCGTGTGGACGAGCAGCGGCACGCAGGAGCCGGGCTCCCGTCCGGTGCGGGAGTTTCCACCGGGGCCGACCGGCATCGGGCCCTCGGAGGTCACCAGGGTGGGAGACAGGGTGTTCTTCGCCGCCGAGGACGCGGAGTCCGGACGGGAGCTGTGGGTGAGCGACGGCACCGGGGGAGGCACCCGGAGGGTGAAGGACGTCTGGCCCGGCCCGACGGGGTCCGAGCCCCAGTCCCTCTCCGCGTACAACGGCCTGCTCTACTTCGCCGCGAGCGACCCGGAGCACGGCCGCGAATTGTGGCGCAGCGACGGCACGGCCGAGGGCACCACCCTGGTCCAGGACCTCGACCCGGGCGTCGAGGGCACCTCCCCGGACCGCCTGACGCCAGGGGGCGATGGCGCGCTCTATTTCCTCGCGCACTTCCAGGGACTCACCACGGCGCTGATGCGCACGGATGGAAAGGCGCCTGCCGTCGAAGTGGCACGGATCCACGCCGAGGGCGGCATCCTGGAGTCGCTGACGCCGGTGGGCCGGCGCCTGTTCTTCGTGATGGGGCACCTGCACGACCCGATGCTGCACCTGATGGCGACGGATGGCGGCGCGCCGGTGCTCGTGCGCGAGCTTGGAGACGTGCGCGACCTGGTGGCCATGGGTGGGCACCTGTACTTCAGCGCCACCGGGGATGCGGGGACGGACGCGGAGCTGTGGCGCAGCGACGGCACGGAGCAGGGAACACAGCGCGTGAAGGACGTCCGGGCCGGAGAGGCGGACTCGTCCCCGAGGAACCTCACGGCGATGGGCTCCCGCCTCTTCTTCACCGCGGACGACGGCATGCATGGGCGCGAGCTGTGGGTGAGTGATGGCACGGACGCGGGGACGCGCCTCTTCGCGGACCTCGCGCCCGGAGCGGCCAGTTCAGCACCCGAGGCGCTGGCGGCCATCCAGGGCAACCTGTTCTTCAGCGCCGAGGCCCCGGGGCGCGGCCGCGAGCCGTGGATGAGCAATGGCAGGCCGGAGGGGACGGTGCCGCTCGATGAGCTCGCGCCCGGGGACAAGGGCTCGGACCCGAAGGGGTTTGTTCGCGCCGGCCGGGACGTCTTCTTCACCGCCAGTAACGGCACTGGCGCACGACAATTGCGGGCCCTACCGGTGCGTCCCCAAGGGCAATGCGACGGTGCCCTCACCCTTCGGGCGCGGGCGCCGTGACGCAGCCAGACGGCCGCCGTCCCCCCGTATCCAATAAGTAAACGAGTGCGCGACAATGAGGCATCCTGAGACGCGAGCGTTGCGGAAGAGCGCATCGCATGCCCGCGGTTTGGGACAGCTCCAGGACTGACGTACCCCAACTCGATGAACACCCGGCTGCGCGGGTCAACGCGACTCGGTGAGTCGGCACACAGCTGCCGCTCCTGTGCGTAGCTCGAAAGAACCAGACCCCTCGTCATGGCCCTGACTCCTGACCAGAAGCGCGCGCGGCTCGCCGAGCTGCTGCGCGAGAAGAACCGTCAACCCCAGCGCGCCCCCGCCTCCTTCGCCCAGGAGCGGATGTGGATTCAGGAACGCCTGGCTCCGGGCAGCGCCACCCTCAACGTCTCCGTCTCCGTCCGCCTCTCCGGAGCGCTGGATGACGAAGCCCTGCGCAGCGCCCTCAACGAGCTGGTGCGCCGCCATGAGACCCTGCGCACCACCTTCGTCGAGCAGGACGGCAGGCCCTTCCAGCAGATCGCCCCGGCACTCGAGTTGCCCCTGACGGTGGTGGACGTCCGTGAGGACGAAGTCCAGGAGCGCCTGCACGCGGAGGCGCGCAGGCCCTTCGATCTGGAGAAGGGGCCGCTGCTGCATGCGGTGCTCTTCCGTCTCGCCGCCGACGAGCACGTGCTCCTCCTGGGTCTGCACCACATCGTCACCGACGGTTGGTCCATGGGCGTGCTGGTGCGCGAGGTGACGGAGCTCTACGGCGCCTTCGTCGCCGGACGGCCCTCGCCCCTGCCCGCGCTCCCGCTCCAGTACGCCAGCTTCGCCTCCTGGCAGCGTCAGTGGCTGCAAGGCGAAGCGCTGGACACCCAGCTCTCCTACTGGCGGCAGCGGCTGGACCCCAACGCCGTGCTCCAGCTTCCGGGCGACAGGCCCCGCCCCGCCACCTCCTCCGCCCGTGGCGCGCGCCACACCGTCTTCCTGCCCTCGGCCCTGGCTCAGTCCCTCAAGACGCTGGGCGCCAGCGAGGGCCGCACCCTCTTCTCCGTCCTCCTCGCCGCCTTCAACGTCCTGCTCCACCGCTACGGCGGCCAGGACGACGTCACCGTCGGCACGCCCATCGCCGGCCGCACTCGCGCCGACCTCGAGGGCCTCATCGGCCTGTTCGTCAACACCCTCGCGGTGCGCACCGACTTGTCCGGCGACCCGACCTTCCACGAGCTGGTCGGCCGCGTCCACGAGACGGCCCTGGGCGCCTTCGCCCACCAGGACCTGCCCTTCGAGAAGCTGGTGGAGGTCCTCCAGCCCTCGCGCCACCTCAACGTCCCGCCGCTGTTCCAGGTGATGTTCGTCCTGCAGAACGCGCCGCTGCCGCCCGTGCAGCTCCCCGGCCTGCTCATGCACGCGCAGCCGGTGGACGGAGGCGCGGCCCGCTTCGACCTGACGCTGATTGTCGCCGAGGACCCGAAGGGCCTGCGCCTCACGGCGGAATACAGCACGGACCTCTTCGATGAGGGCACGGTGGCGCGGCTGCTGGGCCACTTCCACACGCTGCTGCAAGGCGTGGTGGACCGGCCCGAGGCGCGCCTGGCCGAGCTGCCGCTGATGGACGGCACCGAGCAGCGCCGGCTCCTGCGCGAGTGGAACGGCGCCCGGACCGACTACCCCGCGGACGCGTGCCTCCACACGCTCATCGAAGCCCAGGTGGAGCGCACGCCCGACGCGGTGGCGCTGTGCTTCGAGGGCGAGAGCCTCACGTACCGGCAGCTCGACGCGCGCGCCAACCAGCTCGCGCACCACCTGCGCTCGCTGGGCGTGGGCCCCGAGGTGCGCGTCGGCCTCTTCCTGGAACGCTCGCTGGAGATGGTGGTGGCCCTGCTGGCCACGCTGAAGGCCGGTGGCGCATATGTCCCGTTCGATCCGGACTACCCGGCCCAGCGCCTCGCGTGGATGCTCGAAGACGCGCGACCCGCCGTGCTGCTGGCGCAGGAGCGGCTGCTGTCGCGCCTGCCCGCGCATGAGGCACGGCTGCTGTGCCTGGACTCGCAGTGGCCGGACGTGGCCCGCCAGCCGGAGTCCCGCCCCGAACCGCTCGCCGGCCCTGAGGCTCTCGCCTACGTCATCTTCACCTCGGGCTCCACCGGCAGACCCAAGGGCGCGATGAACGCGCACCGCGGCGTCGTCAACCGCCTGCTGTGGATGCAGCAGGAGTACGGCCTCACGGCGGCCGACACGGTGCTGCAGAAGACGCCCTTCAGCTTCGACGTGTCCGTCTGGGAGTTCTTCTGGCCTCTCATGACGGGCGCACGGCTGGTGGTGGCTCGGCCCGGCGGCCACCAGGAGCCCGCGTACCTCGCGCGCCTCATCGCCGACGAGCGTGTCACCACCCTGCACTTCGTACCGTCCATGCTCCAGGTGTTCCTGGAGGAGCCGGGGCTGGAGCGGTGCACCTCCCTCCAGCGCGTGGTGTGCAGCGGCGAAGCCCTGCCTTTGGAATTGGCGCAGCGCTGCCTGCAGCGGCTCCCCGCCGCCGGCCTGCACAACCTCTACGGCCCCACCGAGGCCGCCGTCGACGTCACCTATTACCCGTGCGTGCGCGACGAGCCACACCGCTCGGTGCTCATCGGCCGTCCCGTCGCCAACACGCAGATTCGCCTGCTCGACTCGCACCTGCGGCCGGTGCCCATCGGCGTGCCAGGGGAGCTGTTCATCGGCGGCGTACAGGTGGGGCGCGGCTACCTGGGCCGGCCGGAGCTGACGGCGGAGCGCTTCATCCCGGATGCCTTCGGCGACACTCCGGGCGCACGGCTGTACCGCACCGGCGACGTGGCGCGCTGGCTGGCGGACGGCGAAATCGAATACCTGGGCCGGGCCGACTTCCAGGTGAAGGTGCGCGGCCTGCGCATCGAGCTGGGTGAAATCGAGTCCGCGCTGGAGCAGCAGCCCGCCGTGCAGCAGGCGGTCGTCATGGCCCGCGAGGACAGGGCCGGCGACAAGCGCCTGGTGGCGTATGTCGTGGGACGGGGTGGTCCGGAGGCGGTGGACGTCAGCGCGCTGCGCGAGCGCCTGCACGAGAAGCTGCCCGAGTACATGGTGCCGTCGGCCTTCGTCGTGCTGGCCGCCTTCCCGCTGACGCCCAGCGGCAAGGTGGACCGCAAGGCCCTGCCCGTCCCTGACGCCGCGTCTTCCGCGTCCGAGTACGTCGCCCCGCGCACCCCCACCGAGGAGAAGCTCACCACGCTCTGGGCCGAGGTGCTGCACCTGCCCCGCGTGGGCGTGAAGGCGCACTTCTTCGAATCTGGCGGCCATTCCCTGCTGGCTACGCAGCTCATCTCCCGCGTGCGGGGAGCCTTCGGCGTGGAATTGCCCCTGCGCGCCGTGTTCGAGGCACCCACCCTGGAGGCCTTCGCCCGTCGCCTCGAGGCCGCCGCGCCCCAGGACTCCACCCCGCTCGCGCCGCCCCTGGTGCCCGTGCCGCGCACGGCGCCGCCCCCGCTCTCCTTCGCGCAGCAACGCCTGTGGCTCCTCGACCAGCTCGAGCCCAACAGCCCCGCCTACAACATCCCCGCAGCGCTCCGCGTGTCGGGCGCGCTGGACACCGAGGCCCTGCGGCGCACCTTCGAAGCGCTGGTGCACCGCCACGAGTCGCTGCGCACCACCTTCCGCGAAGAGTCTGGCGGCCCCGCCCAGGTCATCGCGCCGCCCGCCGCCGTGCCGCTGGACGTCGCCGACCTGAGCCACCTGCCCGAAGACGCGCGCGAGACCGAAGCGCGTCGGCTGGCAACCGCCGAGGCCCTGCGCCCCTTCCACCTCTCCACGGGCCCCCTGCTGCGTGCCTCGCTGCTGCGCCTCGACTCGCACGAGCACGTGCTGCTGGTGACGATGCACCACATCGTCTCGGACGGCTGGTCCCTGGGCGTGCTGGTACGGGAGCTCGTCTCCCTCTACGGGGCCTTCTCCTCCGGCCAGCCCCCGGCGCTTCCTCCGCTGCCGGTGCAGTACGCGGACTACTCCGTGTGGCAGCGGCAGTGGCTCAAGGGCGAAGTCCTGGAGCGGCAGTTGGGCTGGTGGCGCCAGCAGCTCGAAGGAGCCCCCGCGGCCCTGGAGCTGCCCACGGACTTCCCGCGCCCGCCGGTGCAGTCCTTCCGCGGCGACGCCGTTCCCGTCCTCCTGCCCATCTCCAAGGCCCTGGCCGCCTTCTGCCAGGCCGAGGGCGTCACGCCGTTCATGGTGCTGTTGGCCGGCTTCCAGGCCCTGCTCTCCCGCTACTCGGGCCAGGACGACGTGAGCGTCGGCAGCGCCATGGCGGGCCGGACCCGGAGCGAGACGGAAGGCCTCATCGGCTTCTTCGTCAACACGCTGGTGTACCGCACGCGCCTGCACGGAGACCCCACCTTCCGCGAGCTGCTCGCGCGCGTGCGCGACACCACACTGGAAGCGCATGCCCACCAGGACCTGCCCTTCGAGAAGCTCGTCGAGGAGCTGAGGCCCGAGCGGGACACGGCGCGCTCCCCGCTGTTCCAGGTGAACTTCACCTTCCAGAACATGCCCACCGGCGCGCTGGAGGTACCGGGGCTGCGCGTCCAGCCGCTGCCCGTCGAAGGCGGCGCGGGACGCTTCGACCTCACGCTGGTGCTGACCGACACGCCGCAAGGAATGTCCGGCACCCTGCAGTACGCCACGGACCTGTTCCGCGAAGAGACGGCCCGCCGCTTCGTGACGCATCTGCAACTGCTGCTGGAGGGCGCACTGGGCAACCCCCACCTGCGCCTGTCCGAGCTGCCGCTGCTGACAGCCGCCGCACGCCACCAACTGCTGGTGGAGTGGAACGACACCACGGCAGACTTCCCGAGCGAGACGTGCCTGCACACCCTGTTCGAGGTCCAGGCCCGGAGCACTCCGGACGCACAGGCGCTGGTCTTCGAGGGCGAGCGCCTCACGTACCGGCAGCTCGATGAGCGCGCCAACCAACTCGCGCACCACCTGCGCGCGCTGGGCGTCGGCCCCGAGGTACTCGTGGGCCTGTGCGTGGAGCGCTCGGCGGAGCTGGTGGTGGGCATGCTCGCCATCCTCAAAGCGGGCGGCGCCTTCCTCTGCCTGGACCCGGCCCATCCCACCGCGCGCCTCACCCTGATGTTGGAGGACTCCGGCCTCCAGGTGCTGGTGACCTACGAGGACCTGCTCGACCAGCTCCCCGCGTCCCTGGCCTGCGTGCCGTGCTGCCTCGATGCCGACGCCAGGGCCATCTCCCGGCACCCCACCACCGCGCCCGGCGTGGACGTCCTCGCCAGCCAGCTGGCCTACGTCATCTACACCTCGGGCAGCACCGGCCGGCCCAAGGGCACGCTCCTGGGTCATCGTGGCCTGTGCAACTCGGTGCTTGCCGCGGTGCGGGCCCACCGACTCTCCACGTCCAGCCGCGCCTTGCAGTTCGCCTCGCCGACGTTCGACGCCGCCATCCTCGAAATCTTCGCGCCGCTGCTCGCGGGCGCCACCCTGGTGATGGCGCCGAGGGAGCGGCTGCTGCCGGACGAGCCGCTGCGCGCGCTACTGCGTGAAGGGGAGGTCACCACCGTCACCCTGACGCCTTCGGTGCTGGCGCAGTTGTCGCCCGAGGAGCTGCCCCTGCTGCGCACCGTCATCTCCGCGGGTGAAGCGCTGCCCGCCGAGGTGGCCCGGCGCTGGAGCCAGGGCCGCACCCTGCTCAACGCCTACGGGCCCACCGAGGCCACGGTGTGCGCCTCCATCACCCCGGAGTCTGTCTCCGCTGCCGAGTCCTCCATCGGCAAGCCCTGGCCCAACACGCGGCTGTACGTGCTGGACGCGCGCCTGCGGCCGGTGCCCGTGGGCGTGCCCGGCGAGCTGTTCATCGGCGGCGTGGGACTGGCGCGTGGCTACCTGCGCCGCGCGGACCTCACCGCCGAGCGCTTCATCCCCCATCCCTTCAGCACCGAGCCCGGTGCGCGCCTGTACCGCACCGGAGACCTGGTGCGCTGGCGGGCCGATGGCGAGGTCGAATACCTGGGGCGGACGGATTCGCAGGTGAAGCTGCGCGGCTTCCGCATCGAGCTGGGAGAAGTGGAGGCCGCGCTCGAGACGAACCCCTCCGTGCGCCAGGCCGTGGCCATGGTGCGCGAGGACGCGCCGGGGCTGCGGCGGCTGGTGGCGTACGTGGTGCCGTCGCCCGGGGAGGAGCTGGACACGGCCGCGCTGCGCACCTCGCTCCAGCAGCGGCTGCCCGAGTACATGGTGCCCGCCGCCATCGCCGTGCTGGAGGCGCTGCCGCTCAGCTCCAGCGGCAAGGTGGACCGCAAGGCCCTGCCCTTGCCAGAGCAGAGCGCCAGTCCCGCCGGCGTCTACGTCGCCCCGCGCACCCCCACCGAGGAGCGGCTGGCCGCGCTCTGGGCGCAGTTGCTTCACGTGGAGCGCGTGGGCGCGGAGGACCACTTCTTCGAGGTGGGCGGCCACTCGCTGCTGGCCACCCAGCTCATCTCGCGCCTCCGCGCCACCTTCGGCGTGGAGCTGGCCCTGCAGGTCATCTTCGAAGCGCCCACGCTGTCGGCGCTCGCCCGCAGGTTGGATGAGGCGCAGCCCGTGGGAGCGCCGCAGGCCCCACCCCTGCTGCCGGTGCCTCGGACGAGCGCACTGCCGCTGTCCTTCGCGCAGCAGCGACTGTGGTTCCTGGACCAGCTCGACCCGGCCAGCCCGCTCTACAACATGCCCGCGGTGCTGAGGCTGCGGGGCACGCTGGATGCCGATGCGCTGGTGCACAGCCTCACCGAGCTGGTGCGCCGCCACGAGTCGCTGCGCACCACCTTCCACGGCGAGCCGGAAGGCCCCGTGCAGCGCATCCATGACGCCCTGCCACTGCCACTGTCCATGGAGGACCTGTCCGGCCTCCCCGAGGAGCAGCGCCAGCTCGAGGCCCGTCGGCGGGTGAACGAAGAGGTGCTGCGCCCGTTCAACCTGTCCACGGGGCCGCTGGTGCGCGTCGCGCTGCTGAAGCTGGCACCCGACGAGCACGTGCTGGCGCTCACCCTGCACCACTCCGTCTCGGACGGCTGGTCCATGGGCGTGCTGGTGCGCGAGCTGGCGGCGCTCTACCCCGCCCTTGCCGCCGGCCAGCCTTCGCCCCTGGCGGAGCCGCCGGTGCAGTACGCGGACTTCGCTGTCTGGCAGCGCGGGTGGCTGCGGGGGGACGTGCTGGAGGAGCAGCTGGGCTGGTGGCGTGAAGCGCTGGCCGGAGCGGCGCGCTCGCTGGAGCTGCCGACCGACAAGCCCCGCCCCGCGGTGCAGTCCTCGCGCGGTGCGCTGCTGCGCGTTCAGCTCTCCGCGCCCGTGTCCGAAGCCCTCGAGGCGCTGTGCCACCGTGAGGGCGTCACGCCCTTCATGGCCCTGCTTGCCACCTGGCAGCTCCTGCTGAGCCGCTACACGGGCCAGGAGGACTTCGTCATCGGCTCGCCCATCGCCGGCCGGAACCGCACCGAGCTCGAGGGCCTGGTCGGCTTCTTCGTCAACACGCTGCCGCTTCGTGCCCGGCTCGCGTCGCGGGAGTCGTTCTCCGCCCTGCTGGCGCGAGTGCGGGACACCACCCTTGGGGCCTTCGCCCACCAGGACGTCCCCTTCGAGCAGGTCATCGACGCGCTGCAGGTGGAGCGAGACCTGAGCCGGCCGCCGCTGGCGCAGGTGCTGTTCGCCCTGCAGAACGCACCCATCCCAGCGCTGGAGCTGCCCGGCCTCACCCTGGAGACCGTGGAGCTGGAGGGAACCACGGCCCGGTTCGAGCTGGAGCTCAACCTGTGGCGCCTGCCGCGGGGCTACTCCGGCCAGCTCAGCTACAACACGGACCTGTACGAGGCGGGCACCGCCGCGCGCATGGCGGAGTACTTCCGCACGCTGGTGGAAGCGCTGGTGGCCCGGCCCGAGGCGGCGCTGGCTTCCGTGTCCATGCTGTCGGAGGCGGAGCGCCGACAGGTCGTCGTGGAATGGAACGCCACCGCCACCGAGTACCCGCGCGGCTCCACCCTGCCCGAGGTCTTCGCGCACGTCGTCGCCCGCTTCCCGGACAACGTGGCCGTCGAGTTCGGCGACTCGAAGCTCACCTACCGGCAGTTGGATGCCCACGCCAACCAGCTTGCCTGGCACCTGCGCGCCCTCGGTGTGTCCACCGACTCTCGCGTGGCGCTCGCCGTGGACCGCTCGCTGGAGCTGATTGTCGCGTTGCTGGGCATCCTCAAGGCCGGTGGCGCGTACGTCCCCCTCGACTCCTCCTACCCTCGTGAGCGCCTTGCCGCCATGGTGCAGGACGCCCGTCCTACGGTGCTCATCACCACCCGCGAGCTGCTGGCAAAGCTCCCCGTCGAAGGCCTTTCCACTGTCGTCCTGGGAGAGGTGTCTCTAGAGGGGCAGCCGACTTCGGCACCTCCGGCGGCCGCGCTGCCCCACAGCCTCGCGTACATCGACTTCACCTCCGGCTCCACCGGCAGGCCCAAGGGCGTCGGCACTCCGCACGCCGCCGTGCTGCGCACCCTCTTCGGCGTCGACTACGCACACCTCGGCCCGGATGAAACCTTCCTCCTCATCGCACCCGTCTCCTTCGACGCCTCCACCCTGGAGCTGTGGGGCCCGCTGCTCCATGGCGCGCGGCTCGTCGTCTTCCCTCCCCACTCCCCTTCCGACTTGAAGGAGTTGGAGTCCGTGCTGGTCAAGCACGGCGTCACCACCCTCCACCTCACCTCCGGCCTCTTCACCCAGGTGGTGGACCACCACCCCTCCGCACTTCGCTCCGTGAAGCAACTTCTCACCGGTGGCGACGTCGTGAGTGCGCCCCACGTGCGCCGCGTCCTGGAAGGAATGTTCATTCCGGTGACGGCCTGCTACGGCCCCACCGAGTCCACCCTCTTCGCCTCCTGCTTCCGGATGACTTCAGCGGAGCAGGTGGGCACCTCCGTGCCCATTGGCCGTCCCATCAGCAATACCCAGGTGTACGTGCTGGACGCCTCTGGCCAGCCCGTGCCCTCCGGCGTCACCGGAGAGCTGTTCATCGGGGGCGACGGTGTCGCCCGTGGCTACGTCGAGCAGCCCGCGTTGACGGCCGAGCGCTTCGTCCCCGACGACTTCTCCTCCACGCCTGGCGCCCGCCTCTACCGCACCGGAGACCTCGCCCGTTGGCGCCATGACGGCGTGCTGGAGTTCCTCGGGCGGGCCGACGCCCAGGTAAAGGTGCGCGGCTACCGCATTGAGTTGGCAGAAGTCGAAGCCGCCCTGCTCGCCTTCCCCGAGGTGGCCCAGGCCGTGGCGCTGGTGCGTGAGGATGTTCCGGGCGACAAGCGCCTCGTCGGATACCTCGCCGCTCCCATGTCGCTCGACATGGCCGAGCTGCGCTCCTTCCTCAAGCAGCGTCTGCCCGAGTACATGGTGCCCTCCGCCCTCGTGCGCCTGGACTCCTTCCCTCTCACCGCCAACGCAAAGGTGGACAGGAAGGCCCTGCCCTCCCCGGAGTCCCTCGCCTCCTCCTCGGCCGACACCTACGTCGCCCCCCGCACTCCCACCGAGGAGCTGCTCGCCGGACTCTTCGCCCAGGTGCTGCGTGTGCCGCGCGTGGGTCTCCGCGACAACTTCTTCGAGCTCGGCGGTCACTCCCTGCTCGCCACCCAGCTCATCTCTCGCGTGCGCTCCACCTTCGGCGCCGAGCTGCCGCTGCGCGCCCTCTTCGAAGGCCCCACTGTTGAGGGGCTCGCGGCAAGCATCGACTCCGCGTCTGGGAGCCAGGCACCCGCCCTCATCCCCGTGCCGCGCACCGGCGCGCTGCCCCTGTCCTTCGCCCAGCAGCGCTTGTGGTTCCTCGACCAGCTCGAGCCCAACAGCCCCGCCTACAACATCCCCTCCGCCCTGCGCATGTCCGGAGTGCTGGACACCGAGGCCCTGCGCCAGAGCCTCGAAGCGCTGGTGCATCGCCACGAGTCTCTGCGCACCACCTTCCGCGAAGACTCCACGGGCCCCATCCAGGTCATCGCTCCGTTCGCCGCCCTGTCGCTGGACGTCGTTGATCTGAGCCACCTGCCCGAAGACGCGCGCCAGACCGAAGCACTCCGTCTGGCAACCACCGAGGCCCTGCGCCCCTTCAATCTCGCGACAGGTCCGCTGCTCCGCGTCTCACTGCTGCGTCTCGACGCACATGAGCACGTGCTGCTGCTGACCCTGCACCACATCGTCTCCGACGGTTGGTCCATGGGCGTGCTGGTGCGCGAGCTGGTCTCCTTCTACGAGGCCTTCTCTTCCGGCCTGCCGCCGCGCCTCGAGCCACTCCCCGTCCAGTACGCGGACTTCGCTTCGTGGCAGCACAACTGGCTGCAAGGTGACGTCCTCCAGGGGCAGCTCGACTACTGGAAGCAGCAGCTCTCCAGCGCGCCCGCCCTCTTGGAGCTGCCCACCGACAGGCCCCGCCCCGCCGTCCAGTCCCAGCGTGGCGCCTCACTGCCCGTCCATCTGCCCGTGCACCTGTCCGAGGCGCTCTCCGCCTTCTGCCAGCGCGAGGGCGTCACTCCCTTCATGGCGTTGCTTGCCGTCTGGCAGGTCCTCCTCTCGCGCTACTCCGGTCAGGACGACGTCTCTGTCGGCTCCCCCATCGCTGGCCGCACTCGCTCGGAGACCGAAGGCCTCATCGGCTTCTTCATCAACACCCTCGTGCTGCGTGCACGCGTGGCACCCCAGGCCACCTTCCGCGAGCTGCTCTCCCAGGTGCGTGCCACCACCCTGAGCGCCTACGAACACCAGCACCTGCCCTTCGAGAAGCTCGTCGAGGAGCTGCAGCCCGCGCGCAGCCTCAGCCACTCGCCTCTCTTCCAGGCCATGCTCGTGCTGCAGAACGCGCCGGCAGCGGCGCTGTCCGTGTCCGGCCTGTCCTTCCTGCCGCTGGAGCGTGAGGCCGAGGCCACCAAGTTCGACCTGACACTCTCCCTGGCCCAGACGTCCCAGGGACTCACTGGCACCCTGGGCTACCGAACCGACCTGTTCGACGCTTCCACTGTCTCCCGCATGGTGGAGCACCTGCGCTCCCTGCTGGAGGCCGCGCTCGCCTCGCCTGACGCACGCGTGGGTGAGTTGCCCATGCTCGCCCCGGCCGAGCGCACGCTGCTGCTCGAGTCCTTCAACGCCGCAACGGAGCACGTTCCGTCGCTGAAGCCCCTGCACGCGCTCATCGAGGCGCAGGCTTCGCACCGCCCGACTCAGCCCGCGGTGGCCTGCGAGGAACAGGTCCTCACCTATGCGCAACTGAATGCCCGAGCCAACCAGCTTGCCTGGCACCTGCGCTCGCTGGGCGTGGGCCCCGAGTCGTGCGTGGCCCTGTGCCTGGAACGCTCCGTGGACACCGTGGTGGCGCTGCTCGGGGTCTGGAAGGCCGGCGCTGCCTACGTCCCGTTGGACCCGGCCCAGCCCGCGCTGCGCCTCCAAGCCCTGGTGGAAGAAGTCGCCGCTCCCGTCGTGGTGACGGTGGCCAGTCATGCCGCTTCCTTCTCCTGCGCCTGCGTGCGGATGGACGAAGACGCGGAGCTCCTGGCGAGCCACCGCACGGATGCGCCGACAAGCGGCGTATCCCTGGACAACCTGGCCTACGTCCTCTTCACCTCCGGAAGCACCGGCCGTCCCAAGGGCGTCGCTGTCTCCCATGGGCAGCTCGCCCACTACGTCCACTCCGCCACCCTGCGCCTGGGCCTCTCCGACTGCGCAAGCTTCGCTCTCGTCTCCACCTTCGTCGCCGACCTCGGCAACACCGTCCTCTTCCCCTCCCTGTGCACCGGCGCCCTGCTGCACGTCCTCTCTCACGAGCGCGCAAGCAACCCCGCGGGTGTCGCCGAGTACTTCCAGCGCCACTCCGTCGACTGCGTCAAGCTCGTCCCCTCCCACCTCGCCGCCCTCCTCACCGCGGCCGAGCCCCGCCACGTCCTGCCTCTCAAGAAGCTGGTGCTCGGCGGTGAGTCCTCCTCCTGGGCCCTCTTGGAGCAGGTGCGCGCGCTCGCTCCCGACTGCGAAGTCTTCAACCACTACGGCCCCACCGAGACCACCGTGGGCGTCCTCGCAGGCCGCGTCGAGTGGCCCTCCGCTGGCTCCTCACCGGCCACCGTGCCACTGGGCCGGCCCCTGGCCCTCTCGCGCCTGTACGTCCTCGACGAGCACCTCCAGCCCGCCCCCATCGGCGTGCCGGGAGAGCTGTTCATCGGCGGCGCCCAGGTGACTCGCGGCTACCTGCACCGCCCCGAGCTGACGGCGGAGCGCTTCGTGCCGGACCTCTACAGCCCGACTCCAGGCGCTCGCATGTACCGCAGCGGCGACAAGGTGCGCTGGCTGGCCGACGGACGCGTCGAGTTCATCGGCCGCTCCGACTTCCAGCTGAAGGTGCGTGGCTTCCGCGTGGAGCCGGGCGAAATCGCCAACGTCCTGCGCGAGCACCCCGCCGTTCGCGAGGCCCTCGTCGTCGCCCGCGAGGACGTCCCCGGCGACAAGCGCCTCGTCGCCTACGTCGTGGGCACGGCGGAGCTCTTCGTGGACTCGCTGCGCGAGGCCCTCAGGGCCCGCCTGCCCGACTACATGGTGCCCTCGGCCTTCGTCTCCCTGGAGGCCATGCCCCTGACTCCCAACGGCAAGGTGGACCGCAAGGCCCTGCCCGTACCCGACGCCACCTCCTCCGCTTCCGAGTACCTCGCCCCTCGCACCCCTACCGAGGAAATCCTCGCCTCCCTCTGGGCCGGGCTGCTGCGCCTGCCTCACGTCAGCGTGCAGGACGACTTCTTCTCCCTCGGCGGCCACTCCCTGCTCGCCACTCAAGTCGTTTCTCGCGTCCGCTCCTCCCTCGGCGTCGAGCTTCCCCTGCGCGCCCTCTTCGAGGCTCCCACCGTCGCCTCCCTCGCCGCTCGCATCGACTCGTCTCGCGACGCCGCTACCGGCCTCCAAGCCCCCTCCATCCTCCCCGTCCCCCGTACCGGGCCGCTGCCCCTCTCCTTCGCACAGCAGCGACTGTGGTTCATCGACCAGCTCCAGCCCGGCGGCTCCTCCTACAACATGCCCGCCTCCATGCGGCTGGTGGGCGCGTTGGACCGGGAATCCCTCCAGCGCAGCCTGTCGGAGCTGGTGCATCGCCACGAGTCGCTGCGCACCACCTTCCACGTGGACGCCTCGGGCCCCGTCCAGGTCATCGCTCCGCCTACCGCCGTGCCGCTGGACGTCGTTGACCTGAGCCACCTGCCCGGAGACGTGCGCCAGGCCGAAGCACTCCGTCTGGCGACCATCGAGGCCCTGCGTCCCTTCAACCTCACCACGGGCCCGCTGCTGCGCATGTCCCTGCTGGTGCTCGACGAGCACGAGCACGTGCTGCTGCTGACCCTGCACCACATCGTCTCGGACGGTTGGTCCACCGGGGTGCTGGTGCGGGAGTTGGTCTCCGCTTACGAGGCCTTCTCCTCCGGCCGCACGCCGCAGCTCGCCCCTCTTCCCGTCCAGTACGCGGACTTCGCTTCGTGGCAGCGCGACTGGCTGCAAGGTGACGTCCTCCAGGGGCAGCTCGACTACTGGAAGCAGCAGCTCTTCGGCGCGCCCGCCCTACTGGAGCTGCCCACCGACAGGCCTCGTCCCGCCGTCCAATCCCAGCGTGGCGCCGCGCTGCCCGTCCACCTTCCCCTCCACCTGTCCGAGGCCCTCTCCTCCTTCTGCCAGCGCGAAGGCGTCACTCCCTTCATGGCCCTGCTCTCCGTCTGGCAGGTGCTCCTCTCTCGCTACTCCGGACAGGACGACGTCACCGTCGGCTCCCCCATCGCTGGCCGCACTCGCTCGGAGACCGAAGGCCTCATCGGCTTCTTCATCAACACCCTCGTGCTGCGCGCACACGTGGCACCCCAGGCCACCTTCCGCGAGCTGCTCGCCCAGGTGCGTGCCACCACCCTGAGCGCCTACGAGCACCAGCACCTGCCCTTCGAGAAGCTGGTGGAGGAACTGCAGCCCGCGCGCAGCCTCGGCCACTCGCCTCTCTTCCAGGTCATGCTCGTGCTGCAGAACGCACCGACCGCGGCGCTGTCCGTGCCCGGCCTGTCCTTCCTCCCGCTGGAGAGCGAAGCCGAAGCCACCAAGTTCGACCTGACACTGTCTCTGACCCAGACGCCCCGAGGGCTGTCGGGCGTGCTCCGCTACCGCACCGACTTGTTCGACGCTTCCACCGTCTCCCGCATGGTGGAGCACCTGCGCACCCTACTGGAGGCCGCGCTCGCTTCGCCCCATACACGCGTGGGTGAGCTGCCTCTGCTCGCTTCCGCCGAGCGCACGCGGCTCCTCGAGTCCTTCAACACCGCGACGGAGCACGTTCCGTCGCTGAAGCCCCTGCACACGCTCATCGAGACGCAGGCCGCACTCCGGCCGACTCAACCCGCGGTGGCGTGCGAGGAGCAGGTCCTCACCTATGAGCAACTGAATGCCCGGGCCAACCAGCTTGCCTGGCACCTGCGCTCGCTGGGCGTGGGCCCTGAGTCGTGCGTGGCCCTGTGCCTGGAGCGCTCCGTGGACACCGTGGTGGCGCTGCTCGGCGTCTGGAAGGCTGGCGCCGCCTACGTTCCGCTGGACCCGGCCCAGCCCGCACTGCGCCTGCATGCCCTGGTGGAAGAAGTCGCCGCCCCCGTCGTGGTGACGGTGGCCTCGCGTGCGGTCGCCTTCGCATCCTCCCAGGCACACCCGGTACTGCTGGATACGGATGCCGGACTGCTCGCGGGCCTGAGCACTGATGCTCCTTTCTCCCAGGTGCATCCGGACAACGTGGCGTACGTCCTCTTCACCTCGGGTAGCACCGGCCGTCCCAAGGGCGTCGCCGTCTCCCACGCGCAGCTCGCCCACTACGTCCACTCCGCCACCCAGCGCCTGGGCCTCGCCGACTGCTCAAGCTTCGCCCTCGTCTCCACCTTCGTCGCCGACCTCGGCAACACCGTCCTCTTCCCCTCCCTTTGCACCGGCGCCCTGCTTCACGTCCTCTCTCACGAGCGCGCCAGCAACCCCGCCGGTGTCGCCGAGTACTTCCAGCGCCACTCCATCGACTGCGTCAAGCTCGTCCCCTCTCACCTCGCTGCCCTCCTCACCGCGCCCGAGCCCCGCCACGTCCTGCCTCGCAAGAAGCTGGTGCTTGGCGGTGAGTCCTCCTCCTGGGCCCTCTTGGAGCAGGTGCGCGCACTCGCTCCCGACTGCGAAGTCTTCAATCACTACGGCCCCACCGAGACGACGGTGGGCGTCCTCGCAGGCCGCGTCGAGTGGCCCACCCCGGACTCCTCACCGGCCACCGTGCCACTGGGCCGGCCCCTGGCCCTCTCGCGCCTGTACGTCCTCGACGAGCACCTCCAGCCCGCCCCCATCGGCGTTCCGGGAGAGCTGTTCATCGGCGGCGCCCAGGTGACTCGCGGCTACCTGCACCGCCCCGAGCTCACGGCGGAACGCTTCGTGCCGGACCTCTTCTCTCCGCTGCCCGGCGCTCGCATGTACCGCAGCGGCGACAAGGTGCGTTGGCTGGCAGACGGACGCGTCGAGTTCATCGGCCGCGCCGACTTCCAGGTGAAGGTGCGTGGCTTCCGCGTGGAGCCAGGCGAAATCGCCACCGTACTTCGCGAGCACCCCGCCGTTCGCGAGGCCCTCGTCGTCGCCCGCGAGGATGTCCCCGGCGACAAGCGCCTCGTCGCCTACGTCGTGGGCACGGCGGAGCTCTCCGTGGACTCGCTGCGCGAGGCCCTCAGGGCCCGCCTGCCCGACTACATGATGCCCTCGGCCTTCGTCTCCCTGGAGGCCATGCCTCTGACGCCCAACGGCAAGGTGGACCGCAAGGCCCTGCCCGTTCCCGACGCCACCTCCTCCGCTTCCGAGTACCTCGCCCCTCGCACCCCTACCGAGGAAATCCTCGCCTCCCTCTGGGCCGGGCTGCTGCGCCTGCCTCACGTCAGCGTGCAGGACGACTTCTTCTCCCTCGGCGGCCACTCCCTGCTCGCCACTCAAGTCGTTTCTCGCGTCCGCTCCTCCCTCGGCGTCGAGCTTCCCCTGCGCGCCCTCTTCGAGGCTCCCACCGTCGCCTCCCTCGCCGCTCGCATCGACTCGTCTCGCGACGCCTCCACCGGCCTCCAAGCCCCCTCCATCCTCCCCGTCCCCCGCACCGGCCCGCTGCCGCTCTCCTTCGCACAGCAGCGCCTGTGGTTCATCGACCAGCTCCAGCCCGGCGGCTCCTCCTACAACATGCCCCGCTTCGTGCGCATGGAGGGCCCCCTCGACGTGGCCTCCCTGCGCCGTGCGTTCGAGGAATTGGTGCTCCGCCATGAGGCGCTGCGCACCACCTTCACCCAGCACGAGGGCCAGCCCCTCCAGCTCATCGCTCCTTACGCCGAGCTGCCGCTAAACATCTTGGACCTCAGTGGCCTGGAGCCCCAGGCCGCACGCGCCGAGCTGGAACGGCAGCTGCGCGCAGACACGCTGAAGCCCTTCAACCTCGCCACCGGTCCGCTGGTGCGCGCCAGCTTGTGGAAGCTGGGCCCCGCCGAGCACGTGCTCTCTCTCAACATGCACCACATCGTCTCCGACGGTTGGTCCATGGGCGTGCTCGTGCGCGAAGTCGCAGCCCTCTACGACGCCTTCGCTCACGGCAAGCCTTCGCCACTCGCCCCGCTGGCACTCCAGTACGCTGACTACGCCGTCTGGCAGCGTCAGTGGCTCCAGGGCGAAGTGATGGATGCGCAGTTGGCCTTCTGGCGCGGCCAATTGGCGGGGGCTGTTCCGCTACAACTGCCCATCGACAAGCGCCGCCCGCCCATGCAGACGTTCCAGGGCGCGCAGGTCCCCATCGGCCTGTCGCGCACCACGTCCGGCAAGCTCAAGGCCCTGTGCCAGCAGGAGGGCGCCACGCCCTTCATGCTGTTGCTGGCGGCTTTCCAGGTGCTGCTGTCGCGCTACTCCGGCCAGGAGGACATCTCCGTCGGCACGCCCATCGCCGGCCGCCAGCGCGGTGAGCTTGAAAACCTCATCGGCTTCTTCGTCAACAGCCTGGTCATGCGCGCACGGGTGGCTTCGCGTCTCACCTTCCGCGACCTGCTCCGGCAGGTGAGGGAGTCGGCGCTGGGGGCGTACGCGCACCAGGATGTGCCCTTCGAGCGACTGGTGGAGGAGCTGCAGCCCGCACGCGACCTGAGCCGCGGCCCGCTGTTCCAGGTCTTCTTCGCCCTGCAGAACGTCCCCGCGGCCACGCTGCGGAATGAGGAACTGACGCTGAGCCCGATGGAGGTGGACAACCCCTCCATCAAGTTCGAGTTGCAGCTGAGCCTGGCGGACACGCCCGAGGGCTACCAGGGCGTGCTGGGCTACAACACGGACCTGTACGAGGCGGGCACCGCCGCGCGCATGGCGGAGCACTTCCACACGCTGGTGGAAGCGCTGGCCTCTCAGCCGGATGTGCCAATGGGGCGCGTCCCCATGCTCGCGGAGGGCGAGCGCCGACAGGTAGTCGTTGAATGGAACGCTACCGCCACCGAGTACCCGCGCGGCTCCACCCTGCCCGAGGTCTTCGCGCGCGTCGTCGCCCGCTTTCCCGACAACGTCGCCGTCGAGTTCGGCGACTCGAAGCTCACCTACCGGCAGTTGGATGAGCGCGCCAACCAGCTCGCCTGGCACCTGCGCGCCCTCGGTGTGTCCACCGACTCTCGCGTGGCGCTGGCCGTGGACCGCTCGCTGGAGTTGATTGTCTCCCTCGTCGCCATCCTCAAGGCCGGTGGCGCCTACGTCCCGCTCGACTCCTCCTACCCGCGTGAGCGCCTTGTCGCCATGGTGGAGGACGCCCGCCCGACGGTGCTCGTCACCACCCGCGAGCTGCTGGCGAAGCTCCCCGCTGAAGGCCTCTCCACTGTCGTCCTGGGAGAGGTGTCCCTGGAGGGGCAGCCGACGTCGACACCTCCTGCGGCCGCGCTGCCCCAAAGCCTCGCGTACATCGACTTCACCTCCGGCTCCACCGGCAGGCCCAAGGGCGTCGGTACTCCGCACGCCGCCGTGCTGCGCACCCTCTTCGGTGTCGACTACGCACATCTCGGCCCGGATGAATCCTTCCTCCTCATCGCCCCCGTCTCCTTCGACGCCTCCACCCTGGAGCTGTGGGGGCCGCTTCTCCATGGCGCGCGGCTCGTCGTCTTCCCGCCCCACTCGCCTTCCGACTTGAAGGAGTTGGAGTCCGTGCTGGTCAAGCACGGCGTCACCACCCTCCACCTCACCTCCGGCCTCTTCACCCAGGTGGTGGACCACCACCCCTCCGCCCTTCGCTCCGTGAAGCAGCTTCTCACCGGTGGCGACGTGGTGAGTGCACCCCACGTGCGCCGCGTCCTGGAAGGAATGTTCATTCCGGTGACGGCCTGCTACGGCCCCACCGAGTCCACCCTCTTCGCCTCCTGCTTCCGGATGACTTCAGCGGAGCAGGTGGGCACCTCCGTGCCCATTGGCCGTCCCATCGGCAATACCCAGGTGTACGTGCTGGACGCCTCTGGCCAGCCCGTGCCCTCCGGCGTCACCGGAGAGCTGTTCATCGGGGGCGACGGTGTCGCCCGTGGCTACGTCGAGCAGCCCGCGCTGACGGCGGAGCGCTTCGTCCCCGACTCCTTCTCCTCCACTCCCGGTGCCCGCCTCTACCGCACCGGAGACCTCGCCCGCTGGCGCCATGACGGCGTGCTGGAGTTCCTCGGCCGGGCCGACGCCCAGGTGAAGGTGCGCGGCTACCGCATCGAGTTGGCAGAAGTCGAAGCCGCTCTCCTCTCCCACTCCATGGTGGCCGAAGCCGTGGCGCTGGTTCGTGAGGACGTCCCCGGTGACAAGCGCCTCGTCGGCTACGTCGTCGCCCCAGACTCCCTGGACTCCGCGGAGCTGCGCTCCTTCCTCAAGCAGCGTCTGCCCGAGTACATGGTGCCCTCCGCCCTCGTGCGCCTGGGCTCCTTCCCCCTCACCTCCAACGCAAAGGTGGACAGGAAGGCCCTGCCCTCCCCGGAGTCCCTCGCCTCCTCCTCGGCCGACACCTACGTCGCACCGCGCACTCCCACCGAGGAGCTCCTCGCTGGCCTCTTCGCCCAGCTGCTTCGCGTGCCCCGCGTGGGCCTCCACGACAACTTCTTCGAGCTCGGCGGCCACTCCCTCCTCGCCACCCAGCTCATCTCCCGCGTGCGCTCCACCCTCGGCGCCGAGCTCCCGCTGCGCGCCCTCTTCGAAGCCCCCACCGTTGCGGGACTCGCGGCAGGCGTCGACTCCGCGTCTGGGAGCCAGGCACCCGCCCTCACCCCCATACCTCGCACCGGCGCGCTGCCCCTGTCCTTCGCGCAGCAGCGCTTGTGGTTCCTCGACCAGCTTGAGCCCAACAGCCCCGCCTACAACATGCCCGCCTTCGTGCGGCTGGAGGGACCACTCGACGCGGACGTGCTGCGGCGCAGCCTTGCCGCGCTGGTGCAGCGCCATGAAGCGCTGCGCACCGTCTTCACGCAGCACGAGGGACAACCCCTCCAGCTCATCCTGCCTGACGTCGAGCTACCGCTCGCGCAGATGGATCTGAGCGGCTTCCCGCCAGAAGCCGCCCAGGAGGAGTTGCATTGCCAACTGCGAGAAGACAGCCAGCGGCCCTTCAACCTCGCTACCGGCCCGCTGGTGCGCGCGAGCCTGTGGAAGCTGGGCCCCGCCGAGCACGTGCTCTCGCTCAACATGCACCACGTCGTCTCGGACGGCTGGTCCATGGGCGTGCTGGTGCGGGAAGTGGCCGCGTTCTACGAGGCCTTCTCCGCCGGCCAGCCCTCGCCCCTGGCGCCGCTGCCGCTCCAGTACGCGGACTACGCTGTCTGGCAGCGCCAGTGGCTGCAGGGGGCGGAGCTCGACGCGCAGCTGACCTGGTGGCGCCAGCAGCTTTCCGGCGCATCCACCCTGGAGCTGCCCACGGATAAGCCCCGTCCGCCCATGCAGACGTTCCGGGGTGACCGGGTTCCTGTCTCCCTGCCGCGCTCCTCCTCCGAGCAGCTCAAGACCCTGTGTCAGCAGGAGGGCGTCACGCCCTTCATGGTGCTGCTCGCCGCCTTCCAGCTCCTGCTGTCTCGCTACTCCGGGCAGCAGGACATCTCCGTCGGCTCGCCCATCGCGGGCCGGCAGCGCAGTGAGCTCGAAGGGCTCATCGGCTTCTTCGCCAACACGCTGGTGTTCCGCACCCGCGTGGAAGGCCGTGACTCGTTCCGGAACCTGCTGCGGCAGGTGAAGGACTCGGCGCTGGGGGCGTACGCGCACCAGGACGTGCCCTTCGAGCGGCTGGTGGAAGAGCTGCAACCCACGCGCGACCTGAGCCGCAGCCCGTTGTTCCAGGTGCTCTTCACCGTGCAGAGCGCGCCTGCGCCCGAGTCCGCGCCGCGGAAGCACGCGCTGTCGCTGCACCCGTTGAAGGTGGAGAACTCCACGGCCAAGTTCGAGCTGCAGGTCGTCCTGACCGATGCGGCGGAGGGCTACCAGGGCTCGCTGGGCTACAACACGGACCTGTTTGAAGCGCGCACCGCCGTACGCATGGCGGAGCACTTCCGCACGCTCATGGCGGCGTTGGCCTCTCAGCCAGATGCACCGATGGGGCGCATCCCAATGCTCGCGGCGGAGGAGCGCCAGCAGGTGCTGGTGGACTGGAACGCCACCGCGTCTGACTACCCACGTGACTCCACCGTGCCCGACGTCTTCTCCCGCGTGGTGTCCCGATTCCCCAACAAGGTCGCTGTCGAGTTCGGTGACTCCGCGCTCACCTACCTGCAACTGGATGAGCGTGCCAATCAGCTCGCCTGGCACCTGCGCGGCCTGGGCGTCTCCACCGATTCGCGCGTGGCCGTGGCCCTTGAGCGCTCTCTCGAGCTCATCGTCTCCCTGGTGGCCATCCTCAAGGCCGGGGGCGCCTACGTCCCGCTGGACCCGAGCTACCCCCGCGAGCGCCTCGCCGCCATGCTCGAGGACTCGCGCCCGCTCGCGCTCGTCACCTCCGGTGCGCTGCTGCCGAAGCTCCCCTCCGAAGGGCTGCCCACCGTCGTCCTGGGAGCGGTGTCCCTGGAGGGGCAACCGACGTCGGCACCTCCCGCGGCCGCGCTGCCTGACAGCCTCGCGTACGTCGACTTCACCTCCGGCTCCACCGGCAGGCCCAAGGGCGTGGGCACTCCGCACGCCGCCGTGTTGCGCACCGTCTTCGGTGTCGACTACGCCCACTTCGGGCCCGAGGAGACCTTCCTCCTGCTGGCCCCCGTCTCCTTCGACGCCTCCACCCTGGAGCTGTGGGGTGCGCTGCTGCACGGCTCCCGGCTGGTGGTCATGCAGCCCCAAGCGCCCTCGCTGGAGGAGCTGGGCCAGGTGCTCCAGCGCACCGCCGTGACGACGCTCTGGCTCACCTCCGGCCTCTTCACCCAGATGGTGGACGGCAACCTGGAGGGCCTGCGCACTCTGAAGCAGGTGCTCACCGGCGGTGACGTCGTCTCCGCGCCTCACGTGCGCCGCGTGCTGCAAGCGCTGCACGTGCCCGTCACCAATGGCTACGGCCCCACCGAGAGCACCGTCTTCGCCACCTGCTTCCGCATGACGGACTCGGCCCAGCCAGGCGCCACCGTTCCCATTGGCCGGCCGCTGGGCAACACGCGCGTCTACGTGCTGGACGCTTCGGGACAGCCTGTGCCCGTGGGTGTCCCGGGAGAGCTGTTCATCGGCGGCGATGGCCTGGCCCGGGGTTACGTGGGGCAACCTGCCCTCACCGCCGAGCGCTTCGTACCCGACACCTTCTCCGGTGTGCCCGGTGCCCGCCTCTACCGCACCGGAGACGTGGTGCGCTGGCGCGCCAACGGCCTCCTCGACTTCGTCGGCCGCGCGGATGCCCAGGTGAAGGTGCGCGGCTACCGCATCGAGTTGGCAGAAGTCGAAGCCACTCTCCTCTCCCACTCCATGGTGGCCGAAGCCGTGGCGCTGGTTCGTGAGGATGTCCCCGGTGACAAGCGCCTCGTCGGCTACGTCGTCGCCCCAGACTCCCTGGACTCCGCCCAGCTGCGCGCCTTCCTCAAGCAGCGGCTCCCCGAGTACATGGTGCCCTCCGCCCTCGTGCGCCTGGACTCCTTCCCCCTCACCTCCAACGCAAAGGTGGACAGGAAGGCCCTGCCCTCCCCGGAGTCCCTCGCCTCCTCCTCGGCCGACACCTACGTCGCACCGCGCACTCCCACCGAGGAGCTCCTCGCTGGCCTCTTCGCCCAGCTGCTTCGCGTGCCCCGCGTGGGCCTCCACGACAACTTCTTCGAGCTCGGCGGCCACTCCCTCCTCGCCACCCAGCTCATCTCCCGCGTGCGCTCCACCTTCGACGCGGAGCTGCCGCTGCGCGCCCTCTTCGAGGCACCCACGCTGGAAGCGCTGGCCCGGCGCGTGGAGCAGTCCTCGCGCAACACCGGCCTGCCCGAGCTGACCGCGACACCCGTGGGCCCTCGGGTGCCGCTGTCCTTCGCGCAGCAGCGCCTGTGGTTCCTCGACCAGCTCCAGCCCGGCACAGCCACCTACAGCATTCCGCACCGCCTGCGCCTTCGCGGGCCGCTGGACGCCTCCGCGCTGGAGCGCGCCTTTTCCGAGCTGGTCCGCCGCCACGAGTCCCTGCGCACCACCTTCCATCAGGAGGCCGATGAGGCATTCCAGCTCATCGCCCCGCACTCGCCCTTTGTGCTCTCCGTCCTCGACGTGTCCTCACGCGAGGACCGCGAGGCCGAAGCCCGCCGCCTCGCCACGGAGGAGGCGCGGCGCCCATTCCACCTCGCTTCCGGCCCGCTGCTGCGCGCCCTGCTGCTGCGCCTGGACTCGCGTGAGCACCTGCTGCTGCTGAACCTGCACCACATCGTCTCCGACGGCTGGTCCCTGGACGTGCTGGTGCGCGAGCTGAGCACCCTCTACCGCGCCTTCACCGCCGGCCGGCCCTCGCCGCTCCCCGAGCTGCCCGTGCAGTACGCGCACTACGCCGTCTGGCAGCGCGCCTGGCTGCACGGAGACAGCCTCGAACAACAGCTCTCCTGGTGGCGCCAGCACCTGGAAGACGCTCCGCACGCGCTGGAGCTGCCCACGGACTTCCCACGTCCGCCCGTGCAGTCCTTCGCCGGCGCCAGCGTCCACTTCCAGCTGCCCGAGCCACTGAGCCAATCGCTCCAGTCGCTCTCCCTCCAGCACGGCGCCACCCTCTTCATGACCCTGCTGGCCGCCACGCACGCGCTGCTGTCGCGCTACAGCGGCCAGGACGACGTCGTCGTCGGCTCGCCCATCGCGGGCCGCCGCTTCGCCCAGCTCGAAGGGCTCATCGGCTTCTTCGTCAACACGCTCGCGCTGCGCTCGCGCCTGCACGACGACCCATCCTTCTCCCAGCTCCTGTCCCGCGTCCGAGAGAGCACCCTGGGCGCCTACGCCCACCAGGACGTCCCCTTCGAGAAGCTGGTGGAGGCGCTGCAGCCCCAACGCGACTTGAGCCGCTCCCCGCTCTTCCAGGTGATGCTCGTCCTCCAGAATGCGCCCCGGCCGACCGCCTCGGCGCAGCCCGAGGAGCTGTCCGTGCTCCCCGCGGAGATGGGGAGCCTGGGCGGCGCGAAGTTCGACCTCACCTTCACGTTCAACCCGTCGCCCCAGGGGCTGACGGGCACGGTCACCTACAGCACCGCGCTGTTCCGTGACGACACGGTGCGCCGGCTCGTCACCCACCTGCGCATGCTGCTGGAAGGTGCCGTGACGCGGCCCGAAGCGCGCCTGTCCGAGCTGCCGCTCATGGACGACGCCGAGCGCCAGCAGGTGCTGCTCGACTGGAACGCCACACGCTCCGACTACCCGCGCGACGCCACCATCCACGAGCTGTTCCAGGCGCAGGCCCGCCTCACGCCCGACGCGGTGGCCCTCGTCTCCGGCAACGAGCACCTCACCTACCGCCAGCTCGACGAGCGCTCCAACCAGCTCGCCTGGCACCTGCGCTCGCTGGGCGTCGCTCCCGGCACGCCCGTCGCCGTGGGCCTGGAGCGCTCCTTCGAGCTCATCATCTGCCTGCTCGGCATCCTCAAGGCGGGCGGGGCCTACGTGCCCCTGGAGACGGCCTATCCCCGCGAGCGGCTCGCGCTACTGCTGGAGGACTCGGGCGCCGCGCTGCTGCTCACCGACTCCCGTCTCGCCGGCGGCCTGCCGTCCCTCTCCGGCCGCACCGTGCTGCTGGACTCCGAGTCCGAAGTCATCGCCCGCCAGCCCACCCACGCGCCCGCATCCCTGACGCAGGCCCTGGGGCTGGCCTACGTGATGTTCACCTCCGGCTCCACCGGCAGGCCCAAGGGCGTGCTGGTGCCGCACCGGGGCGTGGTGCGCCTGGTGCGCGGCGCGTCCTTCATCCACTTCGGCTCCGAGCACGTCTTCCTCCAGTTGGCCCCCGTCGCCTTCGACGCCTCCACGCTGGAAATCTGGGGCGCGCTATTGCATGGCGCGCGCCTGGTACTCGCGCCGCCCCACGCGCTCTCGCTGGAGGAGCTTGGCGCCCTGGTGCGCCAGCATGCGCCTTCCACCCTCTGGCTCACCGCGGCCCTCTTCGAACAGATGGCCCTGCACCAGGGGGAAGCGCTGGCCCGCGTGTCCCAGTTGCTGGCCGGTGGCGACGTGCTGCCCGCCCAGCGCGTGCGCGAGCACCTCGCGCGCCTGCCGCCGGACGCCGTGCTCGTCAACGGCTACGGCCCCACGGAGAACACCACCTTCTCCACCACCCACACCCTGCGCCCGCGCTCGGCGGTGGGACACTCCGTTCCGATCGGGCGGCCCCTCTCGCAGTCCACCACCTACGTGCTGGACGCCTCACTCAGGCCGGTGCCGGTGGGCGTGCCCGGCGAGCTGTACGTAGGTGGAGACGGTCTGGCCTGGGGCTACCTAGGCCAGCCGGAGCTGACCGCGGAGCGCTTCATCCCCGATGGCTTCAGCGACACCCCGGGCGCGCGCCTCTACCGCACCGGAGACATGGCGCGCTGGCAGGCGGACGGCACGCTCGAGTTCCTGGGCCGCGCCGACTTCCAGGTGAAGGTGCGTGGCTTCCGCATCGAGCCCGGCGAGGTGGAGGCCGTGCTGCGGCTCCAGCCCGGCGTGCGCGAAGCGCTCGTACTGGCGCGTGAGGACAGCCCCGGCGACAAGCGCCTGGTGGCCTACGTCGTGGGCGAAGCCGACGTCTCCGGGGACGTGCTGCGCGTGGCCCTCGCGGCGCGCCTGCCCGAGTACATGGTGCCCTCGGCGTTCGTCCTGCTGGAGTCCTTCCCGCTGACGGCCAACGGCAAGGTGGACCGCAAGGTCCTGCCCGCACCGGAGGCCACGTCCTCCGCTGCCGGGTACGTCGCCCCACGCACGCCCACCGAGGAAATCCTCGCCTCCATCTGGGCCGAGGTGCTGCGCCTGCCCCGAGTGGGCCTCCGCGACAACTTCTTCGAGGCGGGCGGCCACTCGTTGCTGGCCACCCAGCTCGTCTCTCGCATCCGCGCCAGCTTCGGCGTGGAACTGCCCCTGCGCGCGGTCTTCGAAGCCTCCACGCTGGAGTCCCTGGCGAGCCGGCTCGAAGTCTCGGTGCCACAGGACTCCGCGCCGCCCCTGGTGCCGGTGCCGCGCACGACTCCGCCCCCGCTCTCCTTCGCGCAGCAGCGGCTGTGGCTCCTCGACCAGCTCGCTCCCGGTGGCTCCGCCTACAACATCCCCTTCGCGCTGCGCATGTCGGGCCGGCTGGACCTCGAGGCCCTGCGCCGGAGTTTCGACGCGCTGGTGCATCGCCACGAGTCGCTGCGCACCACCTTCCGCGAGGAGCCCTCGGGCCCCATCCAGGTCATTGCTCCGCCCTCCGCGCTGCCGCTGGACGTCGCCGACCTGAGCCATCTGCCCGAAGATGCGCGCCTGGTAGAAGTGCGCCGACTGGCGGCCGACGAAGCCCTGCGTCCCTTCGACCTCTCCACGGGCCCGCTGCTGCGGGCCTCGCTGCTGCGCTTGGAGTCCGAGCACCACGTGCTGCTGATGACGATGCATCACATCGTCTCGGACGGCTGGTCCATGGGCGTGCTCGTGCGCGAGCTGGCCTCCGCCTACGAGGCCTTCTCCTCCGGCCGCGCGCCGCAACTGGCACCCCTGCCCATCCAGTACGCGGACTTCGCTTCGTGGCAGCGCAACTGGCTGCAAGGCGACGTCCTCCAGGGCCAGCTCGACTACTGGAAGCAGCAGCTCTCCGGCGCGACATCCCTGCTGGAGCTGCCCACCGACAGGCCCCGCCCCGCCGTTCAGTCCCAGCGTGGTGCCGCGCTGCCCGTCCATCTGCCCGTGCACCTGTCCGAGGCGCTCTCCTCCTTCTGCCAGCGCGAAGGCGTCACTCCCTTCATGGCCCTGCTCTCCGTCTGGCAGGTGCTCCTCTCTCGCTACTCCGGACAGGACGACGTCTCTGTCGGCTCCCCCATCGCGGGCCGCACCCGCTCGGAGACCGAAGGCCTCATCGGCTTCTTCATCAACACCCTCGTGCTGCGCGCACGCGTGGCACCCCAGGCCACCTTCCGCGAGCTGCTCGCCCAGGTGCGTGCCACCACCCTGAGCGCCTACGAGCACCAGCACCTGCCCTTCGAGAAGCTCGTCGAGGAGCTGCAGCCCGCGCGCAGCCTCAGTCACTCGCCTCTCTTCCAGGTCATGCTGGTGCTGCAGAACGCGCCGGCAGCGGCGCTGTCCGTGTCCGGACTGTCATTCCTGCCGCTGGAGAGCGAGGCCGAAGCCGCCAAGTTCGACCTGACCCTCTCGCTGGCCCAGACGCCCCGAGGGCTGTCCGGCGCGCTCCGCTACCGCGCGGACTTGTTCGACGCGTCCACCATGACGCGCATGGTGGAGCACCTGCGCTCCCTGCTGGAGGCCGCGCTCGCCTCGCCTGACGCACGCGTGGGTGAGTTGCCCATGCTCGCCCCGGCCGAGCGCACGCTGCTGCTCGAGTCCTTCAACGCCGCAACGGAGCACGTTCCGTCGCTGAAGCCCCTGCACGCGCTCATCGAGGCGCAGGCTTCGCACCGCCCGACTCAGCCCGCGGTGGCGTGCGAGGAGCAGGTCCTCACCTATGAGCAACTGAATGCCCGGGCCAACCAGCTTGCCTGGCACCTGCGCTCGCTGGGCGTGGGCCCCGAGTCGTGCGTGGCCCTGTGCCTGGAGCGCTCCGTCGACACCGTGGTGGCGCTGCTCGGTGTCTGGAAGGCCGGCGCTGCCTACGTCCCGTTGGACCCGGCCCAGCCCGCGCTGCGCCTCCAAGCCCTGGTGGAAGAAGTCGCCGCTCCCGTCGTGGTGACGGTGGCCCGTCATGCCGCGTCCTTCTCCTGCGCCTGCGTGCGGATGGACGAAGACGCGGAGCTCCTGGCGAGCCACCGCACGGATGCGCCGACAAGCAGCGTGTCCCTGGACAACACGGCCTACGTCCTCTTCACCTCCGGAAGCACGGGCCGTCCCAAGGGCGTGGCCGTCTCCCACGCGCAGCTCGCCCACTACGTCCACTCCGCCACCCAGCGCCTGGGCCTCGCTGACTGCGCAAGCTTCGCCCTCGTCTCCACCTTCGTCGCGGACCTCGGCAACACCGTCCTCTTCCCCTCCCTTTGCACCGGCGCCCTGCTTCACGTCCTCTCTCACGAGCGCGCCAGCAACCCCGCCGGCGTCGCCGAGTACTTCCAGCGCCACTCCGTCGACTGCGTCAAGCTCGTCCCCTCCCACCTCGCCGCCCTCCTCACCGCGGCCGAGCCCCGCCACGTCCTGCCTCGCAAGAAGCTGGTGCTTGGCGGTGAGTCCTCCTCCTGGGCCCTCTTGGAGCAGGTGCGCGCGCTCGCTCCCGACTGCGAAGTCTTCAACCACTACGGCCCCACCGAGACGACGGTGGGCGTGCTCGCTGGCCGCGTCGAGTGGCCCACCCCGGACTCCTCACCGGCCACCGTGCCACTGGGCCGGCCCCTGGCCCTCTCGCGCCTGTACGTCCTCGACGAGCACCTCCAGCCCTCGCCCCTTGGCGTGCCGGGAGAGCTGTTCATCGGCGGCGCCCAGGTGACTCGCGGCTACCTGCACCGCCCCGAGCTGACGGCGGAACGCTTCGTGCCGGACCTCTTCTCTCCGCTGCCCGGCGCCCGCATGTACCGCACCGGCGACAAGGTGCGCTGGCTGGCGGACGGACGCGTCGAGTTCATCGGTCGCGCCGACTTCCAGGTGAAAGTGCGTGGCTTCCGCGTGGAGCCAGGCGAAATCGCCACCGTCCTGCGCGAGCACCCCTCCGTTCGCGAGGCCCTCGTCGTCGCCCGCGAGGACGTCCCCGGCGACAAGCGCCTCGTCGCCTACGTCGTCTCTTCCGAGGCAGTGCCCACCGAGTCCCTGCGCGCCTTCCTCCAGGAGCGACTGCCGGCCTACATGCTTCCCTCGGCCTTCGTCTCCCTGGAGGCCATGCCTCTGACGCCCAACGGCAAGGTGGACCGCAAGGCCCTGCCCGTTCCCGACGCCACCTCCTCCGCTTCCGAGTACCTCGCCCCTCGCACTCCCACCGAGGAAATCCTCGCCTCCCTCTGGGCCGGGCTGCTGCGCCTGCCGCACGTCAGCGTCACGGACGACTTCTTCTCCCTCGGCGGCCACTCCCTGCTCGCCACTCAAGTCGTTTCCCGCGTCCGCTCCTCCCTCGGCGTCGAGCTTCCCCTGCGCGCTCTCTTCGAAGCGCCTACCGTCGCGGCCCTCGCTGCCCGCATCGACTCGTCTCGCGAAGCCGCCACCGGCCTCGCAGCCCCCACCATCCTCCCCGTGCCTCGCACAGGCCCGCTGCCGCTCTCCTTCGCACAGCAGCGCCTGTGGTTCATCGACCAACTCCAGCCCGGCGGCGCTGCCTACAGCATGCCCCGCTTCATGCGCATGGAGGGCCCCCTCGACGTGGCCTCCCTGCGCCGTGCCTTCGAGGAACTGGTGCTGCGCCATGAGGCGCTGCGCACCACCTTCACCCAGCACGAGGGCCAGCCCCTCCAGCTCATCGCTCCACACTCCGAGCTGCCGCTCAACGTCGTGGACCTCGGTGGCCTGGAACCCCAGGCCGCTCGGAAGGAGTTGGAGCGGCAGCTGCGCGAAGACACGCTGAAGCCCTTCCACCTCGCTACCGGCCCGCTGGTGCGTGCCGGCCTGTGGAAGCTGGGCCCGGCAGAGCACGTGCTCTCGCTCAACATGCACCACATCGTCTCCGACGGTTGGTCCATGGGCGTGCTGATCCGCGAAGTCGCCGCGCTCTACAACGCCTTCGCTCACGGCAAGCCTTCGCCACTCGCCCCGCTGGCACTCCAGTACGCCGACTACGCCGTCTGGCAGCGTCAATGGCTCCAGGGCGATGTGCTCGAAGCACAGCTCGCCTGGTGGCGCCAGCAGCGCTCCGGGAACTCGCCCCTGGAGCTGCCCACCGACAAGCCGCGCCCGGCCGTGCAGACCTTCCGCGGCGCCAGCGTGCCTGTCCGCCTCTCACCCCAGCTCTCCGAGGCGGTGAAGGCGCTGTGTCAGAAGGAAGGCCTGACGCCCTTCATGGTGCTGCTGGCCTCCTTCCAGGTGCTGCTGTCACGCTACTCCGGCCAGGATGACATCTCCGTCGGCACGCCCATCGCGGGGCGCCAGCGCGGTGAGCTCGAAGGGCTCATCGGCTTCTTCGTCAACACCCTGGTCATGCAGTCCAAGGTAGAGGGCCGCGCCTCGTTCCTCCAACTGCTGCGGCAGGTGAAGGAGACGGCGCTGGGCGCGTACACCCACCAGAACGTGCCCTTCGAACGGCTGGTGGAGGAGCTTCAGACCACGCGGGACATGAGCCGCAGCCCGCTCTTCCAGGTCCTCTTCGCCCTGCACAACACCCCCAACACTCCCTTGCAGAGGCAGGAACTGACGCTGCGCCCGATGGAGGTGCACAACCCCTCCATCAAGTTCGAGCTGGAACTGAGCCTCTCGGAGTCGCCCGACGGCTTCCGCGGAGCGCTGGGCTACAACACGGACCTGTTCGAAGCAGGCACCGCCACGCGCATGGTGGAGCACTTCCTCACGCTGGTGCAGGCCCTCGTGGCCCGGCCCGAGCAGGTGCTCGAAGCCGTCCCCCTGCTCACGCCCGAGGAGCGCCACCGGCTGCTGGTGGAGTTCAACGACACGCGCACCATCCTCCAGCGCTCCGTCATCCCCCACCTCGTCTCCGCGCAGGTGGCCCGCACTCCCGACGCCACCGCCCTCGTCGTCGGAACCGAGCGCTTCACCTACTCGCAGCTCGATGCGCGCGCCAACCGCCTCGCCCATTACCTCCAGTCGCTCGGCGTCGGCCCCGAGGTGCGCGTCGCTGTCTGCATGGAGCGCACCGCCGACCTCGTCGTCTCCCTCCTCGCCGTCCTCAAGTCCGGCGGCGCCTACGTCCCCCTCGACCCGGCCTACCCTCGCGGCCGTCTCGACTACACCCTCTCCGACTCCGGCGCCCAGCTCCTGCTGTCCCACCAGAGCCTGCTCGCCTCGCTCCAGCTCGACACCCAGGGCCTGCGCACCGTCTGCCTGGATGCGCTGCCGGAGAGCTTCTCCCAGTGGCCCGCGTCCGCCCCCACCTGCCATGCCGTGCCAGAGAATCTCTCCCACGTCATCTACACCTCCGGCAGCACCGGCAGGCCCAAGGGCGTGGCCATCACCCACGCCAGCTCCACCGCCTTCCTGGACTGGTCCCTGCGCACCTTCTCCCGTGAGCAGCTCGCGGGCACCCTGGCCGCCACCTCCATCTGCTTCGACCTCTCCGTCTTCGAGCTCTTCGCGCCCCTCTCCTGCGGCGGCACCGTGCTGCTCGCCGCCAACGCGCTGGAGCTCGCCTCGCTGCCCGCCGCCTCCGAGGTGACGCTCGTCAACACCGTCCCCTCCGCCGTCGCCGAGCTGCTGCGGATGGGCGCCATTCCCCCCTCCGTCACCACCGTCAACCTCGCCGGCGAAGCCCTCCCCGGCACCCTCGTGCGCGGCCTCTACGCCACCGGCACCGTCCAGCACGTCTTCAACCTCTACGGCCCCACTGAGGACACCACCTACTCCACCTTCACCCGCGTCCCCGAGGGCCCGGGTGAGCCCACCATCGGCGTCCCCCTCCCCGAGACCTCCGGCTACATCCTCACCCCCAGCCTCCAGCTCCAGCCCATCGGCGTCCCCGGAGAGCTGTACCTGGCTGGCGCCGGCCTCGCCCGTGGCTACCTCGGCAGGCCCGACCTCTCCGCCGAGCGCTTCGTCGCCGACCCCTTCAGCACGACGCCCGGGGCGCGCATGTACCGCACTGGAGACCTGGTGCGCTGGCGCGCCGACGGCCAGCTCGACTACCTGGGCCGCATCGACCACCAGGTAAAGGTGCGCGGCTTCCGCATCGAGCTGGGCGAAATCGAGTCCGGCCTGCGCCAGCACCCCACCGTGCGGGGCGCCGTCGTCATGGCGCGCCAGGACTCGCCCGGTGGCGACAAGCGCTTGGTGGCGTACGTCGTCCCCGCCGAGGGCCGAACGATTGAGGTCGAAGAGCTGCGCCGCCACCTGCGCCAGCACGTGCCCGAGTTCATGGTGCCCTCGGCCTTCGTGCCGCTGGACGCCTTCCCCCTCAATCCCAACGGCAAGGTCGACCGCAAGGCGCTGCCCGCTCCGGACGGAGCGCTGTCGACCCAGGAGTACGTGGCACCCCGCACGCCCACCGAGGCGCACCTGGCCACGCTCTGGGTGGAGCTGCTGCACGTCGAACGCGTCGGCGTCCATGACAGCTTCTTCGAGCTGGGCGGCCACTCGCTGCTGGCCACGCAGCTCATCTCCCGCGTGCGCACCACGCTGGAGGTAGAGCTACCGCTGCGCGCCCTCTTCGAAGCGCCCACCCTCCAGGGGCTCGCCGCGCGCATCGACGCCGCGCGTGAATCCGGCCTCGCGAGCCGGGCGCCCGCCATCGTCCCCGTGTCCCGCGCGGAGGCCGTGCCGCTGTCCTTTGCCCAGCAGCGGTTGTGGTTCCTCGACCAGCTCGAGCCCGGCAGCCCCGCCTTCAACATCCCTTCCGCCCTGCGCCTGTCCGGTGCACTGGACACCGAAGCCCTCCGTCGCGCCCTCGAAGCGCTGGTGCATCGGCACGAAGCCCTGCGCACCACCTTCCGCGACGAGCCCGCGGGCTCCGTCCAGGTCATCTCCCCGCCCGCGCCCCTGCGGATGGACGCCATCGACCTGCGCTCGCTGCCTCCCGAGCAGCGCCAGACCGAGGCCCAGCGGCTGTCCGAGGAAGAGGCCCTCCGCCCCTTCAGCCTGACCACGGGGCCGCTGCTGCGCGCGTCCCTGCTGGTGCTCGATGAGCAGGAGCACGTGCTGCTGCTCAACGTCCACCACATCGTCTCCGATGGCTGGTCCCTGGGCGTCCTGACGCGCGAGGTGGTGCAGCTCTACGCCGCCTTCGCCTCCGGCCGTCCTTCGCCCCTGGCACCGCTGCCGCTCCAGTACGCGGACTTCGCCGCCTGGCAGCGGCAGTGGCTCCAGGGCGACGAGCTGGAGACGCAGCTCGACTGGTGGCGGCGGCAACTGGACGGGGCGCCGCAGGAGCTGGAGCTGCCCACGGACAGGCCCCGCACGCAGCGCTCCATGCCTGGCGCGGCCCATGTCCCCATCGTGCTCCCGCGAGAACTCTCCGCGGCCGTGGACGCCGTCTGCCTCCGCGAGGGCCTCACGCCCTTCATGTTCCTGCTTGCCGCGTTCCAGTTGCTGCTGTCGCGCTACACCGGCCAGGACGACATCAGCGTCGGCACGCCGGTGGCCGGGAGAGACCGCGCCGAGCTGGAGGGCCTGGTCGGCTTCTTCCTCAACACCCTCGTCCTGCGCACGCGCCTGGACGGAGACCCCACCGTGCGCGAGCTGCGAGCCCGCGTCCGGGACATGGCCCTGGGCGCCTTCGCCCACCAGCTCATCCCCTTCGAGCAGCTCCAGCCGATGCGCGGCCTGCGCCAGGCGCCGCTGTTCCAGGTGATGTTCATGCTGCAGAACCTGCCCTCGACGGAGCTGTCGGTGCCGGGGCTGACGTTCTGCTCCCTGAGCACGCAGAGCCGCGTCGCCAAGTTCGACCTGACGCTGGCCCTGTCGCGCAACGAGGCCGGCTTCCACGGCGGGCTGGAGTACGCCGCCGACCTGTTCGACGCGTCCACCGCGGAGCGCATGGCCCGGCACCTGCGCGTGCTGGTGGAGGCCCTCGTCTCGGCGCCCGAGCGCCGGCTGTCGAGCATTCCCCTGCTGGCGGAAGACGAGCGCCGCCAGTTGCTGATGGACTGGAACGTCACCCGCGCTGACTTCCCCGAGGCGTGCGTCCACTCGCTCTTCGAGGCCCAGGCCCGCCGTGTCCCGCACGCGCTGGCCGCGTCCTTCGAGGGACAGCACCTCACCTACGCGCAGCTCGAGTCGAAGGCCAACCAGCTCGCGCACGCGCTGCGCCGCCGTGGCGTGGGGCCGGAGGTGCGCGTCGCGCTCAGTGTGGAGCGCTCGCTGGACGTCGTCGTCGGCCTGCTCGGCATCCTCAAGGCGGGCGGCGCCTGGGTGCCGTTGGATCCGCTCCTGCCCCGTGAGCGCCTGGCCTTCATGCTGGAGGACAGCGGCGCGGCCGTGCTGGTGACGCAGTCCGTGCTGCTGGAGCGCTACCCGGAGGGACACCGTGCCCGCGCGCTCTGCCTCGACTTCGAGAAGGACGCGCTGTCACGCGAGAGCACCGAAGCGCCCGTGACGGGTGTGGCCGCGCATCACCTGGCCTACCTGCTCTACACCTCCGGCAGCACCGGCCTGCCCAAGGGAACCGCCGTGGAGCACCGGAGCGTCGCCAACCTGGTGACGCACGAGGCGGTGGCCTACGGCATCGGCCCGGGCAGCCGCGTGTTGCAGTTCGCCAACCTGAGCTTCGACCTGTCCGTGGAGGAGATCTTCACCACGCTGTGCTCCGGGGCCACGCTGGTGCTCGCGCCACTGGAGAAGCTCATGCCAGGAGCGCCCCTGCACGCGCTGCTGCACGAGCAGGCGCTCACCGTCATCAGCCTCACTCCGGCCGCCCTCGCGGCCACTCCGGCGGACGGGCTGCCCGAGCTGCGCACCGTCATCTCTGGTGGCGAAGCCCTGCCCGCCGACGTGGTGGCGCGCTGGGCTCCGGGCCGCAAGCTCCTCAATACGTACGGCCCCACGGAGGCCACCGTCATCGCCACGCTCACCGAGTGCGTCGCGGACGGGCGCGTGCCTTCCATCGGCCGGCCGCTGGCCAACGTGCGCGTGTACGTACTGGACCCGCGCGGCGAGCCGGTGCCCGTGGGAGTGAAGGGCGAGCTGTACCTCGGAGGCGTGGGTGTGGCGCGGGGCTACCCCGGCCGCCCGGCCCTCACCGCCGAGCGCTTCGTGCCGGACGCGTTCTCCGGCGACGAGGATGCGCGCCTGTACCGCACCGGCGACATGGTGCGCTGGCGCGCGGATGGCACGCTCGACTTCGTGGGCCGCGTGGACGCGCAGGTGAAGGTGCGCGGCTTCCGAATCGAGCTGGGCGAAGTGGAAGCAGCGCTGGCCCGACTGCCCGCGGTGAGCGAAGCCGTGGTGGTGGCACGTGAGGACGGCCCCGGCGGAAAGCGGCTGGTGGGCTACGTGGTGGCGCGCGAAGGCGCGGAGACGGACGGAGCCACCCTCCGAGCCGCCCTCAAGGAAGCCCTGCCCGAGTACATGGTGCCCGCAGCCGTGGTGGTGCTGGCCACCCTGCCCCTCACTCCCAACGGCAAGGTGGACCGCAAGGCCCTGCCCGCTCCGGACTTCGCGAGCGACGCGGGGACCTACGTCGCGCCTCGCACTCCCACCGAAGAGCGCGTCGCGGAGATCTGGCGCCAGCTCCTCAACGTCGAGCGCGTGGGCGCCACCGATAACTTCTTCGACCTGGGCGGCCACTCGCTGCTGGCCACGCAGGCCATCAGTCGTATCCGCGCCGCCTTCGGCGTGGAGCTGCCTCTGCGAGGCCTGTTCGAGTCCCCCACCGTGGAAGGTGTGGCGCGCCTGATTGACGCCGCGCTCGAAGGCAGGGGCGCACCGGCCATCCGCAAGCAGCGGGACACCCTCGCGTTGTCGCTGCCGGTCATCCCCCTGGAAGACGTGGCCGCGCGAGAGGAGGCCCGGCCCCGTCCCGTGGAGCCGCATGGCGATTCCGCCCAGGCCCGGTCACTCACCGCCGAGGAGCGCCAACAGGTATTGGTGGACTGGAACGCCACCGCATCCGACTACCCGCGCGACTCCACCGTGCCCGAGGTCTTCTCCCGCGTGGTGGCCCGCTTCCCCAACAAGGTCGCCATCGAGTTCGGTGACGCCGCGCTCACCTACCGGCAGTTGGATGAGCGCGCCAATCAGCTCGCCTGGCACCTGCGCGGCCTCGGCGTCTCCACCGACTCGCGCGTGGCCGTCGCACTGGAACGATCCCTGGAGCTCATCGTCTCCCTGGTGGCCATCCTCAAGGCCGGGGGCGCCTACGTCCCGCTGGACCCGAGCTACCCCCGCGAGCGCCTCGCCGCCATGCTGGAGGACTCGCGCCCGCTTGCGCTCGTCACCTCCGGCGCGCTGCTGCCCAGGCTTCCCGCCGAGAGCGTCCCCACCGTGGTGCTGGAAGCCCTCTCCCTGGAGGGACTGCCCACGCACGCGCCGCCTCATTCAGCCCTGCCCACCAGCCTCGCCTATATCGACTTCACCTCCGGCTCCACCGGCAGGCCCAAGGGCGTGGCCATTCCCCAGGCCGCCGTCCTGCGCACCCTCTTCGGCATCGACTACGCCCACCTCGGGCCCGAAGAGACGTTCCTCCACATCGCCCCCATCTCCTTCGACCCCTCCACCTTCGAAGTCTGGGGCCCGCTGCTTCATGGCGCGCGGCTGGTCATCTTCCCACCCCATGCCCCCTCCGACGTCCAGGAGCTGGGTGAGGTGATTACCGGGCGCGGCGTTACCACCCTCCTCATCACCGCGGGCCTCTTCTCCCAGCTGGTGGAGCACAACCTGCCCTCCATGCGGGGGCTCAAGCAGGTGCTCTCCGGTGGTGACGTGGTGAGCGCACCGCACGTGCGCCGCGTCCTCGAAGAGCTGCGCATCCCCTTCACCGACTGCTACGGCCCCACCGAAGTCACCTTCGTCACCTCCTGCCACCGAATCACAGACGCCTCCACGCTGGGCGCCTCCGTCCCCATTGGCAAACCTCTGGCCAACACCCAGGTGTACGTGCTGGACGCCTCTGGCCAGCCCGTCCCCCCGGGCGTCATCGGCGAGCTGTTCGCTGGCGGCGACGGCCTGGCCCGTGGCTACGTGGAGCAGCCCGCACTCACCGCAGAGCGCTTCGTCCCCAACCCCTTCTCCACCGTGCCGGGCGCCCGTCTCTACCGCACGGGCGACCTCGCTCGCTGGCGCACGGACGGCATCCTCGAGTTCGCTGGTCGCGCCGACGCGCAGGTGAAGGTACGCGGCTACCGCATCGAGCTGGCCGAGGTCCAAGCCGCCCTGCTCGCGTACCCCGGGGTGCGCGAAGCCATCGTCGTGGCCCGCGAGGACCGTCCCGGCGACAAGCGCCTCGTCGGCTACATCGTCGCTCCGGACTCGCTGGACCTGGCGGCCCTGCGCACGGACCTCAAGCAGCGACTGCCCGAGTACATGGTGCCCTCCGCCCTGGGACGGCTGGACGCCCTGCCCCTCACCGAAACCGGCAAGGTGGACAGGAAGGCCCTCCCGGCCCCCTCGACCTTCCAGTCCCAGAGCACCTCCCGCCCGCCGCGCACCGAATGCGAGCGCGAGATGGCGACGCTCTGGGCCCGCGTCCTCCACCTGGACACCGTGGGTGCGGAGGACGACTTCTTCGAGCTGGGCGGCAACTCGCTGAGCGCCACGCAGGTCATCTCCCGCGTCCGCAAGCACTTCGGCGTGGAGCTGTCCTTCGCGGACTTCTTCTCGCTGCCCACCATCGAAGCCCTGGCCCGGCGCATCGACGAGCTGTCGGCGGACCGGCCCGCGTCGCTCCAGCCCCTGCTCCGGCCCCGGACTGGAAGCGGCCACTCGCCCCTGTCCTTCGCACAGCAGCGCTTGTGGTTCTTCTCGAAGCTGGAGCCCGACGGCGCCACGTACAACCTGCCCTCCGCCGTGCGCCTGGAGGGCCCGCTCGACGTGCCCGCGCTCGCGAGGACACTGCGGGACGTGCTCCAGCGCCATGAGTCCCTGCGCACCACGCTGCAGGAGCATGACCACCAGCCCGTCCAGGTCGTCGCGGACCGGCCCGTGCTCCCCGCGGGATGGATGGACCTGGAAGCCCTCCCCGAGGCCGAACGCGACGCCTCGCTCCAGCGCATCCTCGAGCACGAGTCCCAGCAGTCGTTCAACCTGGAGACGGGCCCGCTGTGGCGCGTCCTCCTGGTGCGCCGCTCGGAGCATCAGCACGTGCTGATGCTCACCCTCCACCACGTCATCGCGGACGGCTGGTCCCTGGGCGTCCTCGTCCACGAGCTGAGCGCGCTGTACACGGCGCACGTCGAGGGCCGCCCCGCGAGTCTCGAGCCGCTGCCGGTGCAGTACCCGGACTTCGCCCTCTGGCAGCGCGCGTGGCTCCGCGACGAGGTGCTGGACGCCGAGCTCGGCTGGTGGCGCCAGCAACTCCAGGGAGCGCCCAAATCCCTGGAGCTGCCCACCGACAGGCCCCGCCCGGCCAAGCAGAGCTTCCGCGGCGCCGCGCACATCTTCCATTTCCCGCGCGAGCTGTCGGAGGCCCTCGAAGCGCTCTGCCGCCAGGAGGGCACCACGCCCTCCATGGTGGTGCTCGCCGCGTTCCAGGCGCTGCTCTCGCGCTACTCCGGCCAGGACGACGTCAGTGTCGGCACGCCCATCGCCGGCCGCACGCACGCGGAGCTGGAGGGCCTCATCGGCTTCTTCGTCAACACGCTGGTGCTGCGCACGAAGCTGGACGGAGACCCCAGCTTCCGCGAGCTGCTCGCCCGAGCGCGAGGCGTGATGCTCGGGGCCTACGCGCACCAGGACGTCCCCTTCGAGAAGCTGGTGGAGACGCTGCGGCCCGAGCGCGCCCCCGGCCGCCCCCCGCTCTTCCAGGTGATGCTCGCGTACCAGAACGCGCCCATGCCCGAGCTGATGGGCCCGGGTCTGAAGATGGGCGGCGTGAAGGTCGAGAGCCGCTCGGCGAAGTTCGACCTCATCCTGGCCATCTCCGACCGGGGGCATGGCCTGCGGGGACAGCTCGAGTACAGCACGGACCTGTTCGACGCCTCGACGGCGGCGAAGATGGTGAACCACCTGCGCGTGCTGCTGGAAGCGGCGCTCGCGGCCCCGGACCGGCCGCTCTCCGCACTGCCCGTGCTGACGCCAGATGAGCGGCACATGCTGTTCCACGCGTGGCGCGAGCCGTCCGCCGCGTCGGTGGGAGACGCCAGCCTGTACCGGCTCTTCCAGGCCCAGGCCCGGCTCACGCCGGACGTGGTGGCCGCGGAGCTGGACGGCCAGACGCTCACCTGGGGTGAGCTGTATCAGCGAGCCCGCCAGGTGCATCGCTCGCTGCTCGTGCGTGGGCTGGTGGAGCTGCCCGAGCCACCTCCGCTGGTGCCGGTGCCGCGCACGGACGCGCTGCCGCTGTCGTTCGCACAGCAGCGACTGTGGTTCCTCGACCAGCTCGAGCCCGGCAGCCCCACCTACAACATCCCCATCGCCGTGCGGCTGGAGGGAGCGCTGGATGTCGAAGCCCTCCAGCGCGGCCTCACCGAGCTGGTGCGCCGCCATGAGGCCCTGCGCACCACCTTCCACGACCAGCAGGGCGAGCCCATCCAGCGCATCACGTCCCACGCCGAGCTGCCGTTGGACAGGGTGGACCTGAGCGGTCTGGGCGAAGCCGCGCCCCAGGAAGCCCGGCACCTGCTGGCCCGGGAAAGCCTCCGTGGCTTCAACATGGCCACCGGCCCGCTGCTGCGCGTGGTGCTGCTGAAGCTCGCCCCGGCCGAGCACGTGCTGATGCTCAACATGCACCACGTCATCTCGGACGGCTGGTCCCTGAACGTGCTGGTGCGCGAAGTGGCCATCCTCTACGCCGCGTTCAGCCAGGGCCAGCCCTCGCCGCTGCCCGAGCTGCCGCTGCAATACGCCGACTACGCCGTGTGGCAGCGCCAGTGGCTCCGGGATGAGGTGCTCGAAGCGCAGCTCGCGTGGTGGAGCCGTCACCTCGCGGGCGCCGCGCCGCTGCAACTGCCCATCGACAAGCCGCGCCCGCCAGTGCAGACGTTCCACGGCGCCTTCGTCCCCGTCCACCTGCCGCAGGCCCTGGCCCAGGCACTCAAGGTCCTGTGCCAGCGCGAAGCCGTCACACCCTTCATGCTGCTGCTGGCTTCCTGGCAGGCCCTGTTGGCCCGCTACTGCAACCAGCAGGACATCTCCATCGGCTCACCCATCGCCGGCCGCCAGCGCGGGGAGACGGAGGGCCTCATCGGCTTCTTCGTCAACACCCTGGTGCTGCGCTCCCACGTGGATGGCGCTGCCTCCTTCCGCCAGTTGCTCCAACAGGTGAAGGAGACGGCCCTGGGCGCCTATGCCCATCAGGACGTGCCCTTCGAGCGGCTTGTGGAAGCGCTGCGGCCCGAGCGAGACCTGAGCCGCAGCCCGCTCTTCCAGGTCCTCTTCGCACTGCAGAACACCGCGGGCGCCGGCCCCGCCCAGCAGCAACCGTCCAGCCTGGCGATGCGCCCGATGGAGGTGGAGTTCCGCGCCACCAAGTTCGAATTGGAGCTGGGCCTGACGGAGACGGCCCAGCAAGGCTTCACGGGCATGCTCGGCTACAACACCGACCTGTTCGAGCCCTCCACGGCCCGCCGCATCGTGGAGCACTTCCGCGTGCTCACCGAGGCGCTCGTGGCACGGCCCGAGGCCCCGCTGTCCTCCGTGTCCATGCTGTCCGTGGAGGAGCGCCAGCAGGTGCTCGTGGACTGGAATGCCACGGCTGTCGAGTACCCGCGCGCCTCCACCCTGCCCGAGGTCTTCGCGCAGGTGGTGGCTCGCTTCCCGGACAAGGTCGCTGTCGAGTTCGGTGAAGAGAAGCTCACCTACCGGCAGTTGGATGAGCGTGCGAACCAGCTCGCATGGCATCTGCGTGGCCTGGGCGTGTCCACGGATTCGCGCGTGGCGATTGCCCTGGAGCGCTCGCTGGAGCTGATTGTCGTGCTGGTGGGCGTCCTCAAGGCCGGTGGTGCGTACGTGCCGCTGGATACGGCGTACCCGCGCGAACGCCTCGCCGCCATGGTGGAGGATGCGCGTCCTCGCGTCCTCGTCACCTCGCGCGCGCTGCTGGAGAAGCTCCCCACGGACAGCCTGTCCACCGTGGTGCTGGACGACACGGAACTCTCCGGGCTGCCCACGCATGCACTGCCCCAGGCCGCGCTGCCTGACAGCCTCGCGTACATCGACTTCACCTCCGGCTCCACCGGCAGGCCCAAGGGCGTGGGCACCACGCAGTCCTCCGTGCTGCGCACCGTCTTCGGTGTTGACTACGCCCACCTGGGCCCGGATGAGACGTTCCTCCTCATCGCCCCCGTGTCCTTCGATGCCTCCACTCTGGAGCTGTGGGGCCCGCTGCTCCATGGCGCGCGGTTGGTCGTCTTCCCGCCCCACTCGCCTTCCGACTTGAAGGAGCTGGAGTCGGTGCTGACGAAGCACGGCGTCACCACCCTTCACATCACCGCCGGCCTCTTCACCCAGGTGGTGGACCACAACCTCTCCGGCCTGCGCACCGTGAAGCAGTTGCTCACCGGTGGCGACGTGGTGAGTGCACCGCACGTGCGCCGCGTCCTCGAAGAGCTGCGCATCCCCGTGACGGCCTGCTACGGCCCCACCGAAGGCACCCTCTTCACCTCCACCCACCGCATGACGGACGTGGCCCACGTTGGCACCGCCGTCCCCATTGGCAGGCCCCTGGCCAACACCCAGGTGTACCTGCTGGACGCCTCCGGCCAGCCGGTGCCTCCGGGGGTGACGGGAGAGCTGTTCATCGGAGGAGACGGCCTGGCCCGCGGCTACGTGGAACAGCCCGCCCTCACCGCCGAGCGCTTCGTCCCCAATCCCTTCTCCTCAGTCCCCGGCGCACGCCTCTACCGCACGGGCGACCTGGCCCGCTGGCGCACGGATGGCGTCCTCGAGTTCCTCGGGCGCGCGGATGCCCAGGTGAAGGTGCGCGGCTACCGCATCGAGCTGGCCGAGGTCGAAGCCGCCCTGCTCGCATTCTCGGAGGTCCGCGAGGCCGTCGTCCTCGTCCGCGAGGACGGCCCCGGCAACAAGCGCCTCATCGGCTACGTCGTGGCTCCCGAGTCCCTGAGCACGTCCGCCCTGCGGGCTCAACTCCAGCAGCGGCTGCCCGAGTACATGGTGCCCTCCGTCCTGGTGCGCCTGGACGCCATGCCCCTCACGGCCAACGCCAAGGTGGACCGCAAGGCCCTGCCCGCTCCCGATTCGGTGCATGCAAGCCGGGACTCCGTCTACGTGGCGCCGCGCACACCCACCGAGGAGCTGCTGGCCGCCCTCTTCGCCCAGGTGCTGCACCTGGAGCGCGTGGGCATCCACGACAACTTCTTCGAGCTGGGCGGCCACTCGCTGCTGGCCACTCAGCTCATCTCCCGGGTGCGCGCGGCCTTCAACGTGGAGCTGCCGCTGCGGGCGCTCTTCGAAGCCCCCACCGTCGCCACCCTCGCCGCACGCATCGAGGCGGCGCGGCAGGAAGGCTCCTCCGTGGCTCCGTCGCTGGTGCCGGTGCCACGCACGGACGCACTGCCGCTGTCGTTCGCGCAACAGCGGCTGTGGTTCCTCGACCAGCTCGCGCCCGGCAGCCCCACCTACAACATGCCCTTCGCCGTGAGGCTGGAAGGAGCGCCGCACATCGAAGCCATGCAGCGCAGCCTCACCGAGCTGGTGCGCCGCCACGAGGCCCTGCGCACCACCTTCCACGCGCAGCAGGGCCAACCCATCCAGGTCATCGCGCCCGCCACCGAGCTGCCGCTGCACGTGGTGGACCTGAGCAGCCTGGGTGAAGCCGCGCCCCAGGAGGCTCGACGCCTGCTAGCCCGGGAGGGCACGCACGCCTTCGACCTGGCCGCGGGCCCGCTGCTGCGAGCGGTGCTGCTCAAGCTTGCCCCGGCTGAACACGTGCTGGTGCTCAACATGCACCACATCATCTCGGACGGCTGGTCCATGGGGGTGCTGGTGCGCGAGGTGACTGCCCTCTACGCCGCCTTCAGCCAGGGTCAGCCCTCTCCGTTGCCCGAGCTGCCCCTGCAATACGCCGACTACGCAGTGTGGCAACGCCAGTGGCTGCAAGGCGCCGTGCTCGAGGAACAACTGGGCTGGTGGCGGCAGAAGCTCGGGGGCAGCGCTCCGCTGCAGCTGCCCATCGACAAGCCGCGCCCGCCGGTGCAGACGTTCCGAGGCGCCTCCGTCCCCGTCCACCTGCCGCAGACCGTAGCCCAGGCACTCAAGGCCCTGTGCCAGCGCGAAGCCGTCACGCCCTTCATGCTGCTGCTGGCCTCGTGGCAGGCCCTGCTGGCCCGCTACTGCAACCAGCAGGACGTCTCCATCGGCACGCCCATCGCCGGCCGCCAGCGCGGGGAGACGGAGGACCTCATCGGCTTCTTCGTCAACACCCTGGTACTGCGCTCCCATGTGGACGGTGCTGAGTCCTTCCGCCAGTTGCTCCAGCAGGTGAAGGAGACCGCCCTGGGCGCCTACTCCCACCAGGACGTGCCCTTCGAGAGACTGGTGGAAGAGCTGCGCCCCGAGCGCGACATGAGCCGCAGCCCGCTCTTCCAGGTCCTCTTCGCCCTGCAGAGCGCTTCGGTGGCCGGCCCCACCCGGCAGCCCTCCGGCATGGCGATGCGCCCGATGGAGGTGGAGTTCCGCGCCATCAAGTTCGAGCTGGAGCTGAGCCTGACGGAGACGGCCCAGGGCTTCTCGGGCATGTTGGACTACAACACCGACCTCTTCGAGCCCGCCACGGCCCGCCGCATCGCGGAGCACTTCCGCGTGCTCACCGAGGCGCTCGTAGCACGGCACGAGGCGCCCATGGCCTCCGTGTCCATGCTGTCCGTGGAGGAGCGTCAGCAGGTGCTGGTGGAGTGGAACACCACCGCCGCCGAGTACCCGCGCGGCGCCACCCTGCCCGAGGTCTTCGCGCAGGTGGTGGCCCGCTTCCCCGACAAGGTCGCCGTCGAGTTCGGTGACTCGAAGCTCACCTACCGCCAGCTCGACGCGCGCGCCAACCAGCTCGCGTGGCATCTGCGAGGCCTGGGTGTGTCCACCGACTCGCGCGTGGCCCTGGCCGTGGACCGCTCACTGGAGCTCATCGTCTCGCTGTTGGCCATCCTCAAGGCTGGCGGCGCCTACGTGCCGCTGGACGCGTCGTATCCCCGCGAGCGCCTCGCGGCCATGCTGGAGGACTCGGGCCCGAGCGTGCTCGTCACCACGCGCGCGCTACTGTCGAAGCTGCCCACGAAGGGGCTCGTCACGCTGGTGCTGGAGGACGTGCCCGTGGAAGCGCCGCCCGCGCATGCGCCGCCTTCCACGGCCCTGCCGGACAGCCTCGCGTATATCGACTTCACCTCTGGCTCCACCGGCAGGCCCAAGGGCGTCGGGACGCCGCACGCCGCCGTGCTGCGCACCGTCTTCGGTGTCGACTACGCCCACTTCGGGCCTGAGGAAACCTTCCTCCTGCTGGCCCCCATCTCCTTCGACGCCTCCACCCTGGAGCTGTGGGGCGCGCTGCTGCACGGCTCTCGCCTCGTCCTCATGCCTCCCGGGGCGCCGTCTCTCGAAGAGCTGGGCCAGCTCATCCAGCGCTCGGGCGTCACCACGCTCTGGCTCACCTCCGGCCTCTTCACCCAGATGGTGGATGGCAACCTGGAGGGCCTGCGCACCCTGAAGCAGGTGCTCACCGGCGGTGACGTCGTGAGCGCGGCGCACGTGCGCCGCGTGTTGCAAGCGCTGCATGTTCCCGTCACCAATGGCTACGGCCCCACCGAGAGCACCGTCTTCGCCACCAGCTTCCGCATGACGGACGCGGCCCAGCCAGGCGCCACCGTTCCCATCGGCCGGCCGCTGGGCAACACGCGCGTCTACGTGCTGGACGCTTCGGGACAGCCGGTGCCCGTGGGTGTCCCGGGAGAGCTGTTCATCGGCGGCGACGGCCTCGCCCGAGGCTACGTGGGGCAGCCCGCCCTCACCGCCGAGCGCTTCGTGCCCGACGCCTTCTCCGGTGTGCCCGGTGCCCGCCTCTACCGCACCGGAGACGTGGTGCGCTGGCGCGCCAACGGCGTCCTCGACTTCGTCGGCCGCGCGGATGCCCAGGTGAAGGTGCGCGGCTACCGCATCGAATTGGGCGAAGTCGAAGCCGCCCTGCTCACCTTCCCCGAGGTGCGCGAGGCCGTCGTCGTGGTCCGCGAGGATGTCCCCAATGACAAGCGTCTCGTCGGCTACGTCGTGGCCGCCGAGTCGTTGGACCTGGCGGCCCTGCGCGCGAACCTCATGCAGCGACTGCCCGAGTACATGGTGCCCTCCGCGCTGGTGCGCCTGGAGGCCATGCCCTTGACGGCCAACGCCAAGGTGGACCGAAAGGCCCTGCCAGCACCGGATGTCTCCATGGCCCGCGCGGAGTACGTCGCTCCCCGCACCGTGCTGGAAGAGCAGATCGCGCAGGCCTTCGCCGAGGTGCTGAACGTCGAGCGTGTCAGCGTGAAGGACGACTTCTTCGCCCTCGGAGGCCACTCCCTGCTCGCGGTGCGCCTCATGGCCCTGATTCGTGAGCGCACCGGCCTGGCGATGCCCCTGTCAGCGCTCTTCCAGGGCTCCACCGTCGAGCAGCTCGCCGCCCTCGCGCTGACGTACCAGGACGCGAGCGCTCGCAAGCCCAACCTGGCGCGGCTCGACACGGGCACGTCCAAGCGCCGGCCACTGTTCCTCGTCCACGGCGGCGGAGGGGCGCTGCTCAGCTATGCCGGCCTCGTCCACCACCTCGGTGAAGAGCGGCCCATCTACGGCCTCTTCGCCCCCGGCCTCGAAGGCGGAGAGCTGCCTCCCGCGTCCATGGAGGACCTGGCCCGCCTCTACGTGGCCCAGGTGCGCGAAGAGCAACCCCACGGCCCCTACCTGCTCGCGGGCTGGTCCCTGGGAGGGTTGGTGGCGTTCGAGATGGCACGGCAGTTCCAGTCCATGGGTGAGCAGGTGGAGCTGCTGGCCTTGATTGACAGCCTCGCGCCCGACGGCCAGCCGCACGAGGTGCCGCCGCCGCTGAAGCGGCTGGTCTCCTTCGCGCAGATGGTGGGGCTCCCGTTGCAGGAGCTTCCGCCCGTGGAGCTGGAGCAACTGAACGGGCTGGAAGGCGCGGAGCTGATGCAGCGGGTGGTGGAAGGACTGCGGAACCTGCCCGGCACCGGAGGCCTGGAGCCGGAACAGGCCGGCCGCCTCTTCGCCGTCCACGAGCGGCTCACCGCGGCGCACTACGGCTACGTTCCCGGAGGTACCTTCACGGGTACCGCCGAGCTCCTCCGCGCGTCGGTGCGTCCCGAGAATCTCGTGGCCGAGGATGCAGGCTGGTCGAGCTGGGTCTCGGGTGGCGTCAGGACGAGCGAAGTGCCGGGCGACCACCTCAGCCTGATGGAGCCGCCGAACGTCGCCACCCTGGCGGAGACACTCAACAAGCTCCTGCGTGCACTGGAGCCTGGGGACAGCTGACGGGAAACGAGCGGGGGCCGCGTGCCCCCCGCTCTCCTCCGCCTATACTGCCCGCGCTGCTGAGCTGACTTTGAAGGCGGCGAACAGCAGTGCTGCCAGCGCGACATCCCCTGCCGCCGAGTAGGAGGACCTTTGGTTCGCACGCACCTCGTTGCAGCACTCCTCGCCACCCTGCCCCTCTCCGCCTGCGATGTCGGCGAGGGGGACTCGAAGCTCACCGGCACCGCGAAGCTGGACGAACTGGCGGGAGTGCGGAGCGCGTTGGCCGCGATGCCGGGCGCCCGCGTCGTCGGCCAGCATGGTGACGGCATTCCCCACACGCTCGAAGGCAGGCTGGGTACCGCGGCCTTCTCGCTGACAGGCTCTGCCACGGCGGACGCGCACCGAGCCATCGCCCATGCTCTGCCGGACATCGCCGCGACCTTCCGCCTGAGCGCCTCCGACCTGGTGGTGCGCAGGGTGAGCGTGGACGAGCAAGGCGTCACGCACCTGCGCTACGGCCAGACACTGAACGGGCTGCCGGTGGTGGGCGAGGAACTGGTGGTGCATGTCGACGCACAGGGCCACATCTTCGCGGCCAACGGCACGGCGCGCGGCGGTGGTGGACAGCTGTCCGCGAAGCCCACCCTCTCCGCCCTGGCGGCGAGCACGGCCGCCCTGCGAGCCACCCGGGGCACGGGACTCGTGGTCGACGGATCCCCGCGCCTCGTCTACCTCCGCTCGCAGGACGACCAGCAGCTCGAGCTCGCATATGAGGTGCGCGTCTCGGGTGAGGGGCCGGACATGCCCCTGCGCGACCGCGTCTACGTGAGTGCCACCGATGGCTCCATCGTCCTGGTGGCTCCGGAGATCCACTCAGCGCTCAACCGCCGCGTGTACAGCGCGAACAACGGCACGACGCTGCCGGGCACGCTCAAGCGGAGCGAGGGACAGGCCGCAACGGGCGACACGCATGTCGACAAGAACTACGACCAGCTCGGGCTGGCCTATCAATGCTACCTGGCGGTGGCCGGGCGCGACCTGGGCAACACCCTTGGCGGGCCGCTCATCAGCACCGTCCACTTCGACCGTAACTACGTGAATGCGTACTGGAACGGCACGCAACTGGTCTACGGCGACGGCGACAACCAGAACTCCATCGAGCTGGGCAGGGACGCGGATCTGACGGTGCATGAGCTGACGCACGCGGTGACCGAGCGCGAGTCCAACCTCACGTACGCCGGCCAGTCCGGTGGCCTGAACGAGGCCCTGTCCGACACCTTCGCGGCCGCGTGCGAGAGCTGGGCTTCGGGCGCGTGGAGCACTGCGGCGGACATCTGGAAGATTGGCGAGGACGTCTGGACGCCAGCCACCGCCGGGGATGCGATCCGCTACATGGATGACCCGGTCCGCGACGCCCTTTCGTTCGACTGGGCGCCGAACGTGACGTCCACCACGGACGTGCACTACAGCTCGGGCGTACCGAACCTGGCGTTCGCCCTGCTGGCCAAGGGAGGCACGCATCCCCGTGGCCGCTCCGCCGTCGTGGTGCCAGCCATCGGCGTCGAGAAGGCCATCCGCATCTGGAACAAGGCCAGCACGGACTTCTACGTTCCCTCGACCAATTTCGAGCAGGCCAAGGCGTTGACCGTCCAGGCCGCCGCGGTCCTGGGCTACGACACCGCCACGCAGGACGCGGTGAAGCTGGCCTGGGAGTCCGTGGGCGTGGGCGTGCCGCCTCCGCCGTGCACGCTGCTGACCAACGGTGTGCCTGTCACCGGAATCTCCGGCGCGACGGGTTCGTCGAAGTACTACTGCATCGACGTGCCGGCCAGCCGCGCCTCTTCGTATGTGATGAGCGGCGGCACCGGTGATGTGGACCTGTACGTCCGCATTGGCACGGCACCGACACGGACCGCGTACGACTGCCGCCCGTACCTCACCGGCAACAGCGAGACGTGCAACTCCGCGCCGCAGACGAGCAACCAGCGCATCTACGTCATGCTGTATGGCTATGCCACGTACAGCGGGACGTCGCTCAAAGCCACGTATTGACCCGAGCGTGGGAGTGCACGAGCCGGGGATCGAACCCGAGGCATGGCGGTAGGAAACATCAAGCAGGACGCGCCCTTATCCGCTATCGCCTTGAATTTTCTCGGGTTCGCCTTCCGCGATGTCCCGGGTCGTTCCCCCTGGATCCATCTGAATCCGCTCTGGAAGGGCACATTCCGGGGCACTTGGGCGCGTCACGCAACCACCTCCGCGCTCGTTGGCTTCGCTAGCTAGTACTCACACGCCTGAACCAAAGTCAGAGGCCTCCGCCCGAAGCGGACATGTTCGGGGAAACCCTACTGAAGCGTCCCGCTATGGGTACAGGAGGATGCCACATGGTGAAGTCCAAGAAGAAGCTCTTCGCGGAAGCCCGGAAGGGTCTACATACACTTCAGGAAGAGAAAGCCTACGACCAGGCCCTCTCAGATAACCCCGAATCCTGGAACCTGCGTCTTCGAGCTCAGAGCCTGCTTGACCTGGGCCGCAGGGAGGAAGCGCTCCCACTCTTCCACCAAGCGCTGGCGCTCCATCCGGAGGCGGATGACAGCGCTGCGGCAGCAGCCGCTCGCCACGACTTGGCGCATGCACTAGCGGCTGAACAGGAGAACTTCTTCGCGCTCACCACAGCCAGGCAACTCTACAGCCGTGCCCTGCAATCACCGGCCCGCCAACGCGCTCCGCTCCGCTCCGCCGAAACCGAGAGTTCTCTCGCTGTCTGCCTGCGCCGGATGGCTCAACAGGTCGCACGGGAAGAGCGGGCGCCGCTCTTCGAGGAGATCGAACGGCGCTATAGGGGTGCCATCTGGCGACTGGAGGGCTGCGGTCAGATGGGCCTTCAGCAGCTCTCCGAGGTCCACTTGAACCTCGCCAACTTCCTGGGCACCGAGCGTGGAGAGGTCGAGCGTGCCCTCCGCGAGTATGACCGGGCGGCGGACTGCGCCCAACGTGCCCAAGAGTTCTTCGGCCCCTCCCGCAATGCCATCCCCCTGCGGGCCCGTCTCTCCTCCGCGAGCCTGCTGCGCGTGCGTGGACGCAAGCAGGATTTCAAGCGGGCCGAGCACCTGGCGAAAGAGGTCATCCAAGCGGGGGACCCGAAGTACCAAGCGCTCGCACGCATGGAACTCGCGGAGCTTATCCTCGCTGGGGATACCCCCGACCGGGTGACCTGCGCCCGAACCTTGCTGGAACAGGTGCGATGGAACGTGCTGGACCAGTTCGAGCACCTAGGGCACCTGGCTGCCCTGCTCAGGCGTTCCGATGGACGTCAGGCCGCCATCGAGCTGCTGAGCGGATTCATCGAGAAAGCCATCCAGCATCGGGCCGAGGCCACCATCTCCGACTTCGAGGCGGACGCGGCTTCAATCGATATGCAGCATGCTGCTGAGTTTGTGGCGTGCATCCTTGCGCAGGACCAGCACGATTCACTGCACGCCTTCCTGGCACTCGAGAATACGAGCGGTTTCCGCTTCGCCGAGAACCTTTCCTCTCATGTGCGCAGGCCCGAGGAGCCTTTGGCCAAGGCGCTTTACGACGAGCTGATGAATCACATGGGCCAGACGTACATGCTCGACTCCTTCGCGCAGTCGATGAAGCGCCAGGCCCCTGATGAGCAGCGGAAGTTCCTCGACGGCATCATTCCCCAGCTGAAGCAGCCTGCCGAGGACAAGGACTCCGCCTTCATGCGGCCCAGTTGCATCGCCGCCCGAAAGACACCCGTTCCCTCAGAGTACTTCGACACGCTGGTCGAAAAGGGGCGCCAGCAGGTGATCCGGCTGCGCTACGCGCTCGCCCGAGTGGACAAGACCTACGCGGAGGTCCAACGCGTCCTCAATCAGAACCTCGGCCCAGAGGAGCTGACGACCGTGCTCCGCCAACATCCAGGCTCTGTCCTGATACGAATCTTCGTGCAAGGGCAGGAGCTCCTGGCCATCACCGTGTGCCTCGAAGGTGACGAACTGAAGGCACGGAGCACCACCTGTCCCATTCGTCCGGAGGTCTTCAGCCTCATCCGGCAGGCCGCTGAGCACAGTGCGACCTTCACAAAGTCCGAGCTTCTCTCCCAAATGCTGCGGGAACTCGACTTATCAGCGGCATTGCCCTCGGAGACATGGGCACGCGCCGTCCTGCTGCCCTCGCACGTGTCGACGTTCCTCCCGCTCGCCGCGCTCGGCCCCGTAGGCAGCCGGCTCATCGACCGGTTCGAGTCCATCATCTGGCTCCCCAGCCTCTTTCCGCTGCGCACCCGCCCGGCCCCCACATCCCCTCGAAGGGAAGAGTGGGTGGTCATCCCCGGGGGGACACACTTCCACCCCATCGCCTTCCAAGCTCTGCGCCCTGGCGAACGCTGTCTGGTGGGGGAGGAGGCAACGCTCGAGGCCATCCAAGGTGCCCTCTCTGAGGCCCGTACCCTCAGCATCTACACCCACGGAGAGCACACTGCTGGAGAATGGCCCCAGCTCGAGCTCAAGAGGGAGACGCTCGACTTCGGCAAGCTCAAAGCAGGGTTGCTGTACGGCATGGAGCGGGTGGAGATCTGGGCGTGTCAGTCGGGCGCCAACCTTCCCCATGATCCCCTGACACGGCCCGCGAACGAGGGCTACGGACTGGACCACATTCTGCTGACGAGCGGGGTGAGAACCGCCATCGGGACACAGTGGTCCGTGCCCGACCTGGTGACCGCGATCTTGGCTCGGGAATACCGGCGGCGGCTCGCCGCAGGCGACGAGCCTGCTCGAGCCCTGGCTGGCGCCCAGCGGCAGTGGCTCGAGCAGAGTCTGCCGTTGCTACTCGAGTCCCTGCGGAGGCTTCCCGTCGGTGAGGCCATCGCCTCTTTCGCTGGAACCTTGGGCCTCCCTCCAGAGCATGACGTCCGCGGCCCTGTGTTGAGGATGCTGGGCCCCGTTCCGGAGCAGATGAGCGAGCACCAGGTGGGCGAGCTGGAAGTGCGACTGTCATGCCCGGTTGCGTGGGCAGGCATCCGCTTCGTGGGCCTACCGGAGTGGAGGGCCGAGAAGGAATGGACACCAGTCTCCGACCGGGCGCTCACTGACGAGGAGCGGGCGCAGTTGGAACAACTCCTCGCCCAGGAACCGCCGTCACCGGTTTCCTTCGATGAGTTGCAGGATACTTGGCTCGAAAGCGAGGCCACCCCCGAGCCCGGTGAGTCCCCTTCGCCGGAACGAGCCCTGGCGGTGGCTCGTGTGCTGCGCGATCGGCTGAACTCCTCTCAATCCGACAACCTGCTTGCTGCGCTGGCGTGGGTCCATGAGGCGCTTGCGGTTCCAGGCATCTCGTCACACGAGCGGGAGCGACTCTCCGTGGAGGCCGCGCATCTCTGGCTGGAGGTCGCCCAGCGAGGGGATGTCCGCCCCATGCTCCCCTACACCGTGCCCCTGGCCCGGGCGGAGGGACTTCTGGCCGGTCTCTCTCCCAGCTTCGCGGACCTATCCGCCGACACCATGGCGGCGCGGGCCCGGTTGAACTTCCTTAAGCGTGCGCACCAGCAGGAGGAGGAGCCCGATCATGCGGTTCAGGCAGCGCTCGAGGAAATCTTCCCAGCTCTGGAAAGGATAGGTCCAGACACATTCGAAGCTCTCCGAGTAGCCACGATCGCGGCCGAGCTGATCGCCATGGGATCCCCGACGGTGCGTGCGCAAAACGCGAGCAGCATCGATGCGATACGCAAGCTCGCCCCGCAGACCTGGCCCCATCGAGAGACTGCGGCGGCCGTCTATCGTCTGCACGGCCTGCTCGAACGTCTGGGTGACGCGCCTTTGAATATTGATGAAGCCGTGGGGTTTCTGCCGCCGAAGGAGCTCGTTGCCGTAGTCAACCACAAGGCGGTGCAAGAAGGGCCGCGGCCGGGCGCGGGCATGCTGCCCAAGGCCTCCAACCACGCACTCAATCGGATGGAGGTCGCGCTCTGGGGGTACCCGTCCGATGACCGCTCTGCCCTGGTGCGGATGACGGGAACGCTGGGACCGGCATACCGATGGATGCTCAACGGGTATCTGGCGGGACATGCCCGCGCGCACCCGGAAGACGTTGTTCACCTCCTCGCCTGCCTGCAGTACTCGTGCGATCTGCGTCTGACCGTGCTCCATCGGCTCGCGCGGCTGCCAGAAGCGCTGGGGTTGGAGTCCCTCCCGCCGGCCATGCAATACCTGTGGGATCTATTGAGGATCCGGCGGCTGCTTCACACGGCACTGTCCGATGCGGCCCTGTTTCCCAGCTTGGATCCAACACTCCCCAAGCCTCATCCTCACCACCTGGACCCCTATGCCCTGTCCTCGCAATCCCTGGTTCAGGGACTGAAGGTGGACACGGATCTGACGGCCTGGACCCTCGGCGAAACGTGTCTCTCGCTCCGCAAGGAGGGAACGCGTCCTCCACACACCACCGCCTTCGAGGCCACCTGCCTCTCCGCCTGGATCGAGGCGAGCATCGCCAAGACCTGGGCAACGCTCCTTGAAGCGGATGAGCGGGGCCGCAAGCTCATGGGCGTCCAGGAATTCCCTGGCGTGACCAGCGTCATCGAACCAAGGCGAGACCTCGAGGAGAATGAGAAGGCCCTCAGGAACCTCTCTGATGGCTACGGTGTTCTCGGGCTGGTGATCGAGCCTCGGGGGGAACTGCTAATCATGGCGTACTGGAACGATGGGCACTCGCACGGTCAGCGGACGTTCCTGCTGGAGAAGGCCCTGATCCAGGGCGCGCTCCTGGGCGTGCTGCGCCCCTCCGAGGAGGATGCCACCTCCCGCCGGGGGTCCTCCTCGGACATGCGGAGGAACGCGTGGCACATGGTGGAGGAACAGCTGGCGCCGGTGCTCGAGTCACTGCTTCGAATTGCGCAGGCCCGAAAGAAGTTGAAGTGGAGTGTCCTGGCTCCGGGAGCCCTGCGTGAGTTGCCGCTGCTTGGCTTGAAGCTCGCGGGGGGGATCCTCGCGCATCAGGTAGAAGCGCTCGTCCACATGCCATCGATTGGTTTCTCCCTCCCGCCGAGGGAACGTGAGGATGAGGACTTCACGGCCTGCCTGCTCGCCCGAGACCGCGAGAAGGAAACCACCGGGTTCGGCGAGGCTGCGGTGGAAACGCTCCGGCGCGTTCATCCACCATACCTGGTGGTCGACCCCGGAGATCTCAGCGGCAGCCGCGTGGTGGAGGTGGGAACCCTGGAGCCCCAGGCCTCACGGATTCGCACACTGCGACTGTATGGCGTCGGCAAGGTGGACTCGCTCAACGACACGCTGGCGCTCATGCAGTTGGAGGGACAAAGAGCACTCCGGGACCGAAATACCCACGGGATGATCATGCCTCGCTGTGAGGTGGTCGAAATCTGGGCATGCACCGCTGGAAGCGCGGGAATGCTGCACCCCTTGCGCAATGATGGAGACCGCATCCCCGGGCTCGCCGCGAGCTTCCTTGCCAATGGCGCATTGGCGGTCATCGACCTAGCATGGCCTGTCCACGACATCGTCAAGGCACTGGTGTGCGAGCATTACGGGCTGATTCGACGGCGGATTGGCCACCGCCCCGAGGCGCTGAAAGAAGCGCTCAGATTGACGGGTGCGGCCCTGCAAGAGCTTCGACGTCAGGCGGGTCAGCGGACAGTGCGGCAGGTGCTGGAGTTGCTCGACCACCTGAGACAATCCGCTGCGACGCTCGTGTTCAACATCGACCCGAGCCAGCTCGTGCCGTTCGCCAATGGAGCTGAATCTCCCCTGGTTGTGAACCTGTCCGGAGATGAGCTGGTAGAAGAGCTGTGCCAGCCAGTACACCTCGCGGCTTTCCGTTGGTGGGGGGCGTAGCACATGAACCGGCTGGAGACCCCCATCACCGACTGGTCCAAGGCGGGATGCGCCTCGCTGGTGCAGGAGCACCGTGAAGTCCTCGCCCTCCTGCTCCGTCATAGCCTTGCACAAGTGGCGAAGCCCTACGGCGAGCAGAACCTGCTCGACGCGTTCCGGTTCCGCACCCTTGATGACGCCGTCGACTGGTGTCTCGAACGGTTCGCTACCGGCACTCTGAAGCCGGGAAAGCTCGGCCCGCCTTCGCGCAGCTGGCGTCTCTTCACCCAGGCGCGTTTCTGGCTCTCCCAGCGAGAGGGAGCAGCGGGCTTCCAGCGGAAGATGCAGCAACTGGAGGCGGCATGCCGACGGGACCTGGCTCCTGCCGAGCCCCCTGAATCGGAAGTAGCGCCCGCACCCGACCTGGATGTGCAACGACTGGTAGAGCGGCTCTCCCACACATTGTCGGAGCTGCTCGCTCGTACCTGTCCGGACCTCGTCACATGGTGGCTCCGGGCCACGGAGGAGCTGCGCTCCCTATGGTTCGAGTTGCCAATCCCCGAGCCCGCGCACGAACCCCGGATGAAGAAAGAGCGGAGCATCCGAATCCATGATGCGCTGTTCCGCTTCGCATGCCTCTTCTGCAGGCTGCTTCTCCACGAGAAGGACGCCGTACCCTCACATCTCGCGGTAGCTGAATGGCTGTTCCGCCGATGTCAGAACGTGCCGCCCTACCGTCGAACAGAGGAGGAGATCGCCGCGGCACTGCCCCTGTCAGCTCCAAAGGAAAAGAGAGCGATCCAACGCCTGCGGCGTGAGGGAGTGAGCGCGCTCATCCACCAGTTGATCAGCTCCCTCGACGTGCCAACGGAGACAGCGGACGCCGTGGCACTCATGGAGTGGCAGCTCTTGCGCATGTCCGTGACCAAGACCACCCTCACCGCATTTGCCCTAGATGAGGGAGCAAGCCCTGAATTGGAGCGCCGCATCGAAGCGCTTCCATCCGTCGCAAGTAGGAGGCGCCCTTGAGCCGCAAGCCCGTGGACTTCGTGACGCTCGATGCACTCGTCCAAGGCGAGGATGACCCGGAGACCCCTGAGGCCTGGCGGGCCCTGCTCGCAACGCCGGACGCAGCAACTCGATGGGCCCAGGCCGTTACGCAGCGCGAGACCATCGACCGGTTCGCGATGGAAGTCCTCAGCCATCCCTGGCTCGCGTCAGCCTTGAGCAGGCTCCGGCGCAAGACACGCTTCCCCTCGGGAGTGGCGCTGAGAGTTCATCTAGAGCCCCCCCCACTCACAGCACTCCTGGGCCCTACCGTCAGGGCTCCTGAGTTGCTGACCGCCCCTGCATGGGGAGACATCGAGTCGCTCTCCGTCAAGGTGGGGCTCACGCTCGAAATACACCCCTACCAAGCCCCCGGCGAGCATGTCCGGGTGTTTTATCAGTCGAGAACCTCCCAGGGATGGATGCCCGGTAGACGCTGGAAGTTGGAGCCCGGTGAAAGCCCAGTTCTCTTGATGGCGGTGGAGGGAGCAGACACGGCCGACACGCTGGACACGGCTTTGTCGAAATCTCCCCGTGCCGCAGGGATTGTCCTCTTCGAAATCGAAGAGGACGCGCCCGAGGATTGAGCCGCATGGGTGGCGCTCTGCTCCGGCGGGATGAGGGCACCTGCCACTCGGCCGTTTCTGGGACTGATTCTAGACTGGGTCTGCAAGGACAGCCAGACGCCTGGGCTGCGGTCTGCAACCCGGGCGAGGCTCCAGCACCTCACCACCACATCCGATGAGCGTGGCCAGGGTCAGAGGGGTCAGGAGAAAGGACTTGAGGGAATTGACAGCCATGATGCGTCTCCGGGGTGCAGTGAACGCCCACCTGGGTACTCCGCAGGAAACGCACGGTCCCGCACCAGAGGGGCACATGGAAGTAGGCTGCTTTGGCCCCCGTATTTGCAGCGCTCGCGTGTGCAGGCCATTGGAGTGCTCCTTCGGTGGGGCGACTCTGCACATGCAGGGTGAAGAGCCGGTCCTGCCAGTGCAGGAGCGCTGTATTCGCCGCGTTGTTTGGGGGCGCGCACAGATGGTGGAGAAGTCGGTCATCTTCAGCCGGGCACTGAGGGCGCCGCGTGTTGCGCTCACGCGAGAGCACCGTCCTGCTCATGAGGAATGGGCTGGAGGCCGGAGTGCGCTGTGAGCAGCGGGAGGCAGATGCGGGCGGTGGTGCCCTCCCCCTCGCGGCTCTCCAATGCGAGATGTCCCCATGGTGCTGGATGATCTTCTGCGCGATGGAGAGCCCCACGCCCATGCCGCCCCGGTCATGCGGCGTTCCCGCCAGCCGCAGCCGCCACAGGTGCAACTGGGACACGTCGAGCGGCGTGCGGACCACTCGGACGGTGCGGTCGGCGCCCCGGTTGATGCCCTCCTCCAGTAGCCGGCCCAGGAGCGTGCGTGTCGCGGGCGGCCTCCGTCGTGTGCAGCAGCCATCCGATGGGGCACGGCCGGGCAGGCCCCGCCGGAGTCCTGTCGGAACTGTCGCATGAGGATCTGCACGCGTACGAAGCCGGGCACGGACTGGCGGGCGGCTGGCACACCCACACCGCGATGGTGCCCGATGCAGGGAGGCCCGACTACGTCTCCACGGACGCGGAGCTGCTCTTCGCCGACTCCCGCCGGCTGCACGGCATGCTCCAGGCGATGGGCCGCACCGTATGTGTGGCCCGCCTCTCCGGAATGGTAGCGGGCCTGCGCACAATGCGGATACGGGCCCTGTCGCAGACGCTCTCGGCGCGGGAGCAGGAGACGCAGGAGACCGAGGTAAGCAACACCCAGTACATGACCCGGGCGACTGCCCAGGTAGACTCCCGATGACAGGGCTGCCCGTACGGTCTTGCTCCGCATCAGCGGCAATCAGTGCCCTGGGGGAAGCCCTCCTCCCCCACAAGCCCGGTAAACAGGGCCGGAGCTCCGGCGAGGTGCCGCACCATGCACTCGACCCCCTCTGCGTCGCGTGCGGCAATCACGAACGCATACGAGCCTGAAGCGCGCTGGAAGCCGAACAGCGCCGCCCCTCGTGAGTCGACCCGGGGCCGCAAGACGCCTACGTCTAGCGCGCCGAGCACCCCCGCATCCACCAGCGAATCCAACCGTGAGGGGTGCACTATCACGAGTGCGCCCAGGTTCAGCTTGTCCTGGTACTCGGTACGCATCTTCTCCCCACAGCAGGGTTCCTCCACAACGAATGAGGCCGCTGGCTGAAGCGCCGCCCGCACCATGTGGCGGAACGAGATTCCGTAGGTCTCGTCGGATAATAAAAGCAGGTGGTTGAGATAGAGCTTCGGCGTCGAAAGCGCCGGACCAAAGGCGCGCTCCAGTTCCGCCACGTACCGCGGCACGAACTCAGGGTGCGCCAGGGTGTGCCCCGCGCTGAGCCAACCCTCAAGCCAGGGCAATAGGCTCTTACCGGCGAGATCGACGGAAGGCTCGTTGTAGAACGAGAGCGGCTTCGCCATGAGCGCGTCGAAGCGCTCCGCCGGAAGCATCGCCCGCCCGATGAGGCCATTGCCGAATGCCGTGGCGAGCGCCTCGTCCAGCAGGTTGTACGCGGAGATGACGCTGGGCCGGCGGCCTCCTGCCATCTGCCTCACGAACCTCGTCTCAAGCTCCTGGAGGCTGGAGAGCGGCATGCGTGCGTACAGGTAATGACAGAGTTCGTGGAGCACGACATCCAGACGCTCCTCGGGCTGTTCTCCCGCCACGAACTCCACTAGGGAGCGCCGCTCGAGCTGCTCTCCCCCCGTTCCCTCAGATGTCAGTTTGGGGCGATAGAGCAGCACGAGCTCCAAGGGGGCCTCTGTCACCTGACGCGAGCCATAAAAGCGTGTGAACTGCGCGACACGCGCCGCGATGCGTGACTCTTTCAGGAGCGTCTCCATCCGCTGCCTGTACGGCTGGCCTGCCGGAAGTGCCTCGCGCCTCCACCACGCCTCGAAGCGCGGCGCGAAGTGGCGGACCACCGCCACGAGGCGCGCTCCGTCCTCCGGAGTCGTGAGCAACTCCAGGAGTCTTTCGTAGTCGCGCAAAGACGTCGCCTGGAAGCCTGCCCCACGAGCCTTGTCGAACAGGCGCACCAACCCAGTCCGGCCTGCGAGCGGCGGAGGCACGCCCTCCTGCCCATCGAACGGGAGGACGAGGGGTTCCATGTACCGCTCCCTCCCCCTACGCCACTCGTCCACCCGCTCCCTGTCCGACTGGGAGTGCAGGAACTCGCGCTCCCATAACACCCGGTAGTTCTCCTGGCTGCACGAGATGGGGAGCCCCGAAACACAATCGAGTTGGTAGGTGAGGTTCGCGAGTAGGTCGAGGCGGACCTTCATGGCAGGCCCGCTCAAGGTGACAGGAGGCATTGCATCCTCATGAGTGCGCGAGCCCCGCGCGATGGCCGAAGTAGCCGCCACCAGCAGGACGGGGGCCAGCAGGATGCGGGGCACGGACTGGAGTGAGCGCATGTGTCTGAGTAGGTAGGTCAGTGGAAGTCTCGGACAAAGTCCGGAGGCGCGGCATGGCGGCCAACCCACCAGACCACTGAAGACAAGATGACACTCGTTCTGGCCCAGACTCCATTCCAGATCACCGTCCTACAATTGCACGGAAGGCAGGAGGGCGGCCGTCCGCTCCCGTCTCCGGGGTGGCCACTGGAATGTGTCTGGATTTCCGAGGCACTGTTCAATCGTTCGTTCCTCGCACCGAATCCTGAGATCTCCCGGAAACGTATTGATGAAAATGTTTGCACTTGCGGCAGCTGGTATCGCGCTCACCCTGGTGTGCATGGGTTTGCTGCTCCGTCTGCGTACGGGAGCGCACGGGAAGGTCGTTGAAACCGGCACCTCGCGCCCCGGATACGACGAGCAGGGCCACCACGCCGCGCCAACGTCGTTGGCGGGCTTCACCGGAGTGATCGTCAACCGGGATACCGTCGATGTCTCCACCCGTGTGGAAGGACTGGTCACCGAGGTGCGCGTGCGACTGGGGGACCGGGTCGCCCGGAATCAGGTCCTCGCGCAGCTCGATGATCAGCAGGTGAAGAACGAGCTGGAAGTGGCACGGGCGCTGCTGCGCGCGAGCCGCGCAGACGAGGAGAAAGCGGCCCTGGAACACCAGGAAGCCTTGGAGCGGAACGCACGCAACCGGAAGGCCGCCGAGCTCCGGCAGGATGCCCTCTCCCAGGAGGAACTGGCCTCGTCGCGCTACCAGGAACAGTACGCCGCCTCGCGGCTGGAAGCGGCTCGCGCCCGCGTGCAGGAGCAGCTCGCTCGCGTGGCGCAGCTTGAGCAACGAAGTCGCGATCAAGTCATCCGTGCCCCTTTCGATGGAGTGGTCACCGCCCGCTACGTGGATCCGGGCGCATCCGCCCCGCGAGGCACGCCTGTCGTGCGCCTGGTGAGCTCTGCGGAGATGTGGGTGCGCTTCGCTGTCCCGGAGGAGCAGGGCCCTGCCCTCGCCACCGGCCAGCCGGTGGACGTGCGCATCAAGGACCTCGAGCGCGTCCTCCCCGGGATCATCGAGAATTTCTCCCCCGAGGTGGACTCGGCATCCCGAATGATCATCGCGGAGGCCCGGCTCACAGTTGGTGCCGGGGAACACCCTCCAGGACTGTCGGGCAGGGTGGTCCGTGTCCATCCCGTGCCCACCACCCGCAGTTCCGCCCATCCAACCCCATGAGCGACTCTCCGACCAAGGAACAGAACTCACTGGCGTCGGAGCAACGGCCACGCGTCTTCCGCCGAGAGGCGATAGAGCACCGCGCGAGGCCTCGCCACGAGGCGCACCTGTTGCAGCTCACCCCGGATTGGGCCCTGTGGACCTACCGACTGCTGCTGGCCATGTGCGTCGTCGCGCTCGCCTTCGGCGTCTTCGGGTCCATCAATGACTATGCCTCCGGTACGGCCATCGTCCTGCTGGAGGAGCGCCTGGATGTGACTGCTCGGGCAGCAGGGACGGTGACCTCCGTCGAGGTGAGCCCGGGCCAGCACGTCACCGCCCTGCAGGTGCTAGTCCGCCAGCACTCCGCCAGCGAGGCTGCGGAGCTGCGCCGTATCGAGAACGAGTTCGAGCTCCAGCTCGTCAAGATGCTCCGCGACCCGGCGGATGCCTCCGCACGAGAGGCGCTCACCACGCTGCGTGTCCAGCGGGAGCTGGCACTGGCCCGCATGGACGAGCGCACCATCCGTGCTCCTCGGGCAGGACGGGTGAGCGACATCCGGATCCGCCCCGGCCAGCAGCTCGAGCCCGGCGAACTCACGCTCTCACTCGTCGGGGACGACTCCCACTTCCGCGTGGCGGTGATGTTCCCCGGCCAGTACCGTCCGCTGCTGCGCCCCGGCATGCCGCTGAGGCTGGAGCTCGACGGCTTTCCGTACGCCTACCAGACGCTCACAGTCGAGTCGGTGGGTAACGAGGTGGTGGGACCGGCCGAGGTGCGCCGCTACCTGCGACAGACGACCGCGGACAGCTTTACCCCCCAGGGGTCGTCGGTCATCGTCGAGGCGCGGCTGCCCACGACGTCCTTTACCGACGGCATGAAGACCCTCGGATTCTATGAGGGCATGCAGGGCCGGGCGGAAATCGCCATCCGCTCGGAGAACATTCTCATCAGCCTGGTTCCCGGCCTGAAGGCCATCCGGAAAGAGCATGGCATCTGACCCCCAGCCCCAGGTGGCCCCCCCTTCCAGCGGCGCGCCTCCAAAAGATCCCCCTCGCGGCCTCCGAGCCTGGTCCCGGCTTGGGGAGTCACGGCGCAAGGGCCGCATCCCCTTCATCCAGCAGCTCAACGCGACCGAGTGCGGCGCCGCCTGCCTGGCCATGGTGCTGAGCTATTACGGCAAGCCGGCCACCGTCCTCGAGGTGCGGGAGGTGATTGGCTCCAGCCGGGACGGCACCAACGCCAAGACGTTGCTGGACGCGGGGCGCTGGTACAACCTGCGCGCCCGGGGCGTCAGCCTCGACGTCGACAAGCTCAAGCACCTGCCAACGGCCTCCGTGCTGCACTGGAGCTTCAGCCACTTCGTCGTCTTCGAACGGCTTGAACAGGACGCGGTGGTCCTCGTAGATCCCGGACACGGGCGGCGGCGCGTCTCGCTCGAGGAGTTCCGCCGCGAGTTCACTGGCGTAGCGCTGCTCTTCGAGCCTGGTGAGGGCTTCGAGCGCCGCTCCGACACCTCCTCGCGGGTGTGGCGTTATATCCGGCAGGTGCTGGAGCACACCGGACACCTGCCGCGCATCCTCATCACCTCGCTCATGCTCCAGTTGTTCGCGCTGGCGGTGCCGGTGATGACGGGCGCGCTGGTGGACCGGGTGGTACCACGTAACGACCAGGCGCTGCTCGTGGTGCTTGGCCTGGGCATGGCCGCCCTGGTGGTGTTCTACTTCTTGGCGGTACTGGTCCGATCTCGGATACTGGTGGACCTGCGCACGATGCTCGACGCGCGGATGACGTTCGGCTTCATCGAGCACCTGACCTCGCTGCCCTACGGTTTCTTCCAGCGCCGCTCCACTGGCGACCTGATGGCCCGGGTCAACAGTAACAGCACCCTCCGAGAGATCCTCTCCTTCGGAGCGCTCTCTGGCATGGTGGACGGCCTGCTGGTGTGCCTGTACCTCGGGCTGCTGCTGTGGGCGAACTCAGGCCTTGGGCTGCTGGTGGCGGGCCTGGGCATTCTCCAGGTGGTGACCTTCTTCCTGTCACGGCGCCGCCAGCAGGACCTGATGTCCCAGAACCTCCACATCCAGGCCCGCTCCGACAGCTACCTGGTGGAGATGCTCTCCGGCATCGAGACGCTCAAGGCGATGGGGAGCGAGAGCCGCTCCATCGAGCACTGGACGGACCTGTACGTTGACGTCCTCAATGTGTCCATGGCGCGCGGCCGGCTGAGCGCGCTGGTGGATTCGTTCCTCTCGGCGCAGCGGCTCGCCGCGCCTCTCTGTGTACTCTTCTATGGAGCCGTGCTGGTGCTGCGAGGAGAGCTCTCGCTTGGCACCATGCTCGGCCTGAACGCGCTGGCCATCGGATTCCTCGGGCCCGTGTCCAACCTGATGCAGACTGCCGGACAGCTCCAACTCGTGGGCAGCTACGTCGAGCGCATCGACGACGTGCTTAAGACGCCCCCGGAGCAGGACCCGGCCAGGGTCTCCCCGGCGCCGCGGTTGAAGGGCCGCATCGAGTTCTTCAACGTGGGCTTCCGCTATGGTCCGCTGGCCCCGATGGTACTCCAGGATGTCTCGTTTACCATCGAGCCAGGCCAGTTCGTCGCCATCGTCGGACGCTCGGGCTCGGGGAAGTCCACGCTGGCCAGCTTGCTGATGGGCCTGCACGTCCCCACCTCTGGTCGCATCCTGTACGACAACATGGACCTCGCCCTGCTCGAGTTCGGCTCGGTACGGCGGCAGATTGGCGTGGTGACGCAGCGGCCGTACCTGTTTGGAGCCACCATCCGCGCCAATATCGCACTGGCGGATCCCTCGCTGCCGCTGGAGCGCATCGTCGCTGCCGCCAAGACAGCCTGCATCCATGGCGACATCGCCGCCATGCCCCTTGGGTACGAAACTCCGCTCATCGACGGGGGTGCCTCGCTCTCCGGTGGCCAGCGACAGCGGCTCTCCCTTGCCCGGGCCCTGGTCATGGAGCCGGCCATTCTCGCCCTCGACGAGGCCACCAGCGCGCTCGACGCCGTCACCGAGTCTCGGGTCCAGCAGGCCCTGGACGCGCTGCGCTCCACCCGTATCGTCATCGCCCACCGGCTGAGCACCGTCCTCCACGCTGACCGCATCCTGGTGATGGACCAGGGCCGCGTGGTGGAACAGGGCACCCATCAAGAGTTGCTTGCGCGCAAGGGCGTCTACGCAGAACTCGTGGCCGCACAGCTTGGAGCGGATTCTCCGCCTTCCCCTTTCCTGTTCCAGGCCTCCGACAGGGGCCTTCCGTCACCTGCAGAGGGGCGGTCCCTGTAGCTGACTGTCTGTCAAAGGCCCACTCACGCACCTTGATTGGCCTCGCATTCCACGAAGGTGCAGCGGGGCCGTGCGGGCCCCATCCACCGATTGGGAAGAGCAAGCAGGGAGCCATGACCTCCCACGGCCATCTGCTCGGGAATCCCTATCAGCCGTCTAGAGTCTTTCATCCCCCTTCAACGGCAAAGGAACAAGCCAATGACGCCCCAGGACGAATCAAATGCCCTCAAGGTCAAGCTGCTGGTGCTCAAGGTCGCCAGCCGCTGCAACCTGAACTGTACCTACTGCTATGTTTACAATGTGGGGGACAACACCTGGAAGCAGCAGCCCAAGGTCATGCCTCCCCATGTAATGAGGAGCCTGATTCAACGGGTTAGGACACACGCACTGCGCCACAAACTCCCTGTCTTCGTGTTCGTCTTCCACGGAGGGGAACCGTTGCTGTGCGGGCAGCAATTCTTCATCGACTTCGTGACTGAGGCCAAGCGCGTCCTGGAGCCGGAGGTGGCCCCCGTCTTCACTCTGCAGACCAATGGGACGCTGCTCACCGAGGAGTGGTGCAGGCTCTTCTCGGAACTGGGCATCAGCATCGGCATCAGCCTGGACGGCCCACCGGAAATCAACGACCTGACACGGGTGGACCACGCCGGAAAGGGCTCCTACGCCGCCGTCCGGCGAGGCATCGAGGTTGTCAAGAGCTCCCCGCACATCCAGAGTGCCCCTTCGCTCCTGACGGTCATCAACCCCGACACCGACCCGGTGGCCATCTACGAGCACTTCAAGTCGATAGGCCTCTCCGCGGTGGACTTCCTGCTCCCGGAAGCGACGCATGATCGGCCCTACCCCGTCAAGGCCGGCTCCGAGACGCCCTACGCCGACTGGCTCATCCAGATCTTCGACCGGTGGTTCCACGAGAAGCCGGTGCCAATGAAGATCCGCGTCTTCAATGGCATCATCAGCCAGGTTCTCGGCAAGAAGTCCACGATTGACAGCCTCGGCACCAACCGCAACGAGGTGCTGGTGGTGGAGGCGGATGGCAGCATCGAGCCCATCGGCTCGCTCAAGGTATGCGGCAACGGCTTCACCAAGCTTGGCGCGAATGTCCTCAGGAGCGAGTTCGACGACGCACTGAACACCGAGCTTGCCTCTGCCTACAACCTCAGCGGCGAGAAGCTGTGCGCGACCTGCTCGAAGTGTCCCATCCAGGAAGTCTGCGGCGGAGGGTACCTGCCCCATCGCCACAGCCAGAAGAACGGGTTCGATAACCCCTCGGTGTACTGCAAGGACCTGATGAAGCTCATCACCCATGTCCAGAACAGGGTGCTTGAGCAACTCCCCGGCACTGCTCGCGTCAAGCTGGGACTGACGCCGCTGACCTACGACAACGCCAAGCATCTACTCGCCGCCGTGACACAGCAGATGTCCCTGGGCGGGGCACGCCTCTAGGCGACTCCGCTTCTCGCGGCCAGGCACCCGCCAGCCGCCTGGCTGGCGCGCGTACCAAGTGCCGCGTGATGCAGAAGATACTGCCAAACGGGCACGCAAGGCGGCCTCCGCGAAGCGCAGGCGCGGGAGGGCACTTCGAGGAGGGCTCGCGCGCCAGCCGTGTGCGTCCGCCGGGCTCCCAATCCTGGCGCTCTCGTCGAGCAGGGCCCGCCGTCCACAGTGGTGACCGCCTTCGCCCACAGCTCCGTGCACGAGAAGGTGCCCCTTCACTGCCGCGATTCTTTCGGTGAAGAGCCGCTCCGAGACCCGAGGGAGCCATGCTTCAGCGAGGCCCCGCAGACATGGAGCAGGAACCGGCGGCCAGTATGGCAAGCTGTACGCGCAGGCCAGCACACACCGGCACCGCATGGGCCACCAGTTGTTGCCCGGGATGACGGTCGAGCAACTGCTGTCGCGAACGCCACCGCTCCAAGCCCATTCACATACATCGCGGCTTTCGTGACGCCATCTGCCCAGGATGTGGGGACGACTCCGTGCGTGCCGCTTCCGTTACACCCTGCTGAGCCACAGGTGGGCGGAAACGTCGCTCACGCTTGGCTGCCTGACGAGAAAGCATACTCATGACAAGAATTTGGCCGTCTTGACAACTCATCAGGACTTGCACGATAGATAGACATCACTCCTTCAATCAATTTCCCCGAAGGATGAACCGCAGGAGACAGCCATGAAGTTCAAGGTGACGGACCAGGCCGAGGCGAAGAAGGTGGAACTCGAGGAGATCGACAACGACGTGCTCAAGACGGTGTACGCCGGTCTGCTGGAGAGCGCTGATGAAGTCGAGGCTGATTGGCTTGAGATTGGCGGCTACGCCAAGTGGAGCAAGGCTTAATCGCCCTGCTTCCGTGTTGTAGCAATAGCGGCGACAAGCCGGATGTGCGCCAAGCACGCCAGGCCTGTCGCCGCATTTTTTAGTGCCTGGCTTTACGAGGCTGGAGCCTCGCGCCGGAAGACTCGCGCGAGCAAATCCACAGAGCAGAAGAGAGCCGCCAATGCGTTCCAAGGAAGCTTCGTCCGACATGCGGGTGCAGATGCTGGTGCTCAAGGTCGCCAGCCGGTGCAACCTCAACTGCACGTACTGCTACGTGTACAACCTCGGTGATAGCACCTGGAAACGGCAGCCCAAGACGATGTCTCGCAAGGTGGTGAGCGCTCTACTGCAACGGGTGCGGTCCCATTGCCTGCAGCACGGAGTGAAGTCCTTCCTCTTCATCTTTCACGGCGGAGAGCCGCTGCTGGCCGGCCCGGAGTTCTATTCCCACTTCGTGGAGGAGGCCCGACGTATCTTGCTGCCCGACGTGACGCCAGTCTTTACCTTGCAGACCAATGGGACGTTGCTGACGGACGAGTGGTGCAGCCTCCTGGCTTCGCTCAAGGTCCGTATCGGCATCAGCCTGGATGGTCCCCGGGAGGTCAATGACAAGTACCGGGTGGATCACGCTGGCCGGGGCTCCTATGACGCCGCACGGCGAGGTATCGACACGGTCCTCGCGTCCCCGCACGTCCGCATTCCGCTGAGCATCCTTAGCGTCATCAACATCCAGTCTGATCCCATCGCAGTGTACGAGCACCTGAAGGAGTTGGGCGTCAGGACGGTGGACTTCCTCCTGCCCGAGGCGACCCATGACCGGCCATACCTTGGATGGGGCAGCTCCGACGCGCCATATGCCGACTGGTTGATCGCCATCTTCGACCGATGGTTCCTCGAAAGACCCGTCACGATAAGGATCCGCTTCTTCCAGGAGATCATGACCGAGCTACTGGGGGGACAGTCGGTCCTGGACACGTTCGGGCCGAGTAAGAATGAAGTCCTGGTGATCGAAACGGACGGGGGTATCGAGCCGGTCGGCTCGCTGACCATCTGCGGCGACGGCTTCACCAAGCTCGGCGCCAACGTGCTGACACATGAGTTCGATGAGGCGCTGAACACCGAACTGGCCAGGGACTATCACCTGAGCGGCCAGAGCCTGAGCGACACCTGTAAGCAGTGCCCGGTCCACGAGGTGTGCGGCGGCGGGTATCTGCCCCACCGCTTCAGCAAGAAGAACGGTTTCGACAATCCCTCGGTGTACTGCAAGGACTTGATGAAGCTCGTCACCCACATCCAGAACAGGGTGCTCGAACAGATGACGCCCGCGACCCGGGAGAAGGTCGGCCTTGTGCCGCTGAGTTATGAGCGTGCGAAGGCCTTGCTGGAGCGAAACCTGATGCAACCCCAGGCCGTCTTCGAGCGGCGGGCTGCCAACGGCTGAGCACCCGCTGCGGCCCTCCCGGCGAAGAGCTGTGTCACTGGACGGACTCAGTGAATCCGGGTGCTCAAGGGCTCGAACAGGTTACGCCCTAGCGGGGTCAGGGCGGGACTCTCACGCAGCGGTCTCTCCAGCTCTTTCAGCTGGGGGAGAAGCTGTGGCTCCTCTCGCTCGTAGAATCCGTCACGCGGCTCGATTCCGGCAGCGCGGCAAGCGCGGTAATAGAGCACGACGTTGGCGAACGCGTGGTACGCGAAGAGAATGTAGCGGATGTGCCGGCCTCGCTGCTGCACGGGGGACCAGTAGAGCGTGTCGTCCGAGCCGTCGTGCACCGGCCCGAAACGGTTCGCCAGGAAGAAGTGCTGATGACAAGCCTCGTGGATGAGCATCTCCGCAATGGCCGCAGGGTTGTCTGACATGGACATCTGGATTTGCCCGGGGAGATCGGGATAGCTGTTGCTGCGGAGGGCTCCGTCTTCATTGCGCAACAGGATGATGTTCCGGATGAAGCGCTTCACCCAGGGTGAGAACCTGGGGGCGTGCTGGCTCAGCAGGGTGAGGGCCTCCGACCAAGCAGCCCGGAAGGTGTCGGGTACGTCGGTGGCAACCGTCGCGCGGATTGCGTCGTACTCGCTCCCGACGAGCAGAGAGGGAGGGAGGAACGCCACGGGGAAGCGTGGATCCTCGATGACCGCCAACGGGTCCGCCCCATCCAGCACCCACTTCGCGCCGGAGCGCCGGCCCTCGACACGACGGATGGCGTCCCCGAGCCGAAGGTCCAGCGAGACTTCGTTGGAACGAGCCCTCACGGCCACCTCCTCTGCCGGTGGCAGCAGCCATGTCCCCCACAGCAGCCGGTGTTGGCCGCCCAGCGACAAGCGCCACTCCCCTTCGATGAAGCCCTCCGCGTGCAGTTTCAACCCGAGCGTGGCGGCGTGACGCTCGAGGTCTTCTGTCGTCTTGTCCCGCCTGAGCCTCCGGACGGTACCGAATATCGGATCCCAGGCCGTGTCGAAGCGCCGGTCCGGAACCAACCACTCCTCCAATACCGCGCACAGGCCGGCGCCACCCGCTGATTCCAGACGCGCCCGGCACTGGTCCAGAAAAGGGCGAACGGGCTGCACCGACGTGCTCTGTCCCGCGAAGTCGATCACCCGAGGGTCAAGGGCCTCATAGGGCGTGGATAACGCCCGCAGCAGTAGGGCTTTCGGATCCAAGGACGCCTCCCTTCATCGTCTAGTCGCTGAAGCTTTGGACACTGCCTGACCGAAGCCGACGCACTGGCTCTTGCCCGTGAGGATGCGCCCCAGGGGATGTGGCCGCACTGAATGAGCGGCAGTTGAGGGGCTCGGGTGCCTGCTGGCATGCCAAGCGGACCTACCTCGCTCCCGACCCCGCCAGCCATGTGCGGACATCGTCCGCCTTGAGTGGCGGAGCAACTGCCTCATGACTGACGAGGCCAGTTGGGACATCGTGCGGGCCTTGCAGCAGCGGCCAGTGGGCACATTGGCGTCACATGCGCGACTTAGCCAAAAATCCCCAATACCTCTGGCCGAATAGAAGTGCACGAGCCGGGGATCGAACCCGGACGACCCTTGCGGGTCAGCGGATTTTAAGTCCGCTGCGTCTGCCAGTTCCGCCACTCGTGCGCCAACTTGCCGGCAACCTACTTCAGCCCCCCTCCGCATTGCACCCCGTCCTCACGGGAGTGACGCGCTCGCCGTCTCCACCACGACGAGGTCCGCCGTGGTCCACGGCTGGAGCATCGCCTCCAGCTTCGTCTGAAGTGCCCCATTCGCAAGGTATCGCCGCTCGATGGACACGGGCACCGGCCCGTCCCCCTTCAGCGTGAGCGTCGTCTTCCATCCCTCCGCGGGTGGGGCAATCACGCGGACCGTGTACGGGTCTTCCGGCGCGAACAACCGCGGCAGCGGTGAGGTCCATGCCACCACGGACTGCGAAGGCACCGTGATGTCGATGGCGAAGGCCCCCCGCGCCTCGAGTTCCAACGACACCGTGCGCAGCCCTCCCGCCTCACCCTCCGACGAGAGCACTCGCATGCCCGCGTCCACCGCAGGCGCACGCTCCAGCGCGCTCTCACAAGCCTCGTCACCTCTCCAGCCCGCATCCACCCGGGAACAGCCCCCCCCGCGCAGCGCGTGCTCCAGCGCGGGAGCGTCCTCGTCCAGCAGGCTCCAGCGCTGCCCCTCCCCCCCCACCTTGCGCTCCGCGCGGATCCGCTTCGGGTGCTCCGCGTCGTAGACGGGGACCACCGCCATGGCGGCCCACCCGGCCACCCCCACGAGCGCCACAACCCCCAGCACCCGCTTCCGCGCACCCGAGGCCTCCACGGGCCCCGCCGCGAGCAGCAGCGCCGCCGCGCCCCCCAACCCCACGACGCCCGCAATCACCGGTTCAAACGAGACCCCCAACGACATACGGCCCGCGGCCGGGATGAAGAAGACCAGGATGCACCGCACGAACTGCCCCAGCACGCACAGCGACGGCACCAGCAGCCACCACTGCACCGGCACCCCCACACGTGGCAGGAACATCCGCACCACGAGCACCAGGGCCGCCCCCGCCGCCATCCACAGCGCCACGTACGCCGACCCCAGCCCCGCAGCGCTCAGCGCCCACAGAGCCACCAGCCAGAGCACCACCGCCCCCGCCGCACCGTGCGTCGCCCGCTCCTCCACGGGCTCGCCCCGCCCACGGGACACGAGCGCCCCCGCGCCCACCCCACCCGCCAGCGACAGCGCGCCGAAGCCCACCACCGCCAGCCAGGGATGCGCGTACCACCCATGCGTCCGCCCCAGCAGCGTCAGGCCCAGCGAGGCCAACACGGGGACCGCCACCCCCGCCACCAGCATGCTCGCGCCCCGCCCCACTCCACCGAGCAGCCGCCTGCCCTGGAGCACCCCACGCCGCAGCCCCACCCCCAACACTGCGAGCGCGAGCAACGTGACTGCCGCCGCGAGCACCACCGCCGCCGTGCGCGAGTGGACCACCATCCACCTGCCGAGCACGTCGTAGAAGACGACCGGCTCGGACGTGTCCCCACCCGTCCGCAGCGGCGTCCGCGCCAACTCACGCACCAGCGCCAGGACGCCCTCGCCCAATTGCTGGATTCCACCCGGCTCCAGCCGCTCCAGTCGGTCCAGCGCCGAGTGGTACGCGTACCCGTCCTCGTAGAACGCGAGGTCCAGGCCCCGCAGCCCGTGCTCCTGGTACACCCGGAAGTCCGTATCGGACGGCACCAACCCACCCTGGAAGAGGTCCTGCGCGACGGCCATCGCCCACGGCTGTGGGAAGGCCCGCTGGTACGCCCGGGCAATCACGGCGTCGCCCTCGCTCACCTGGAAGAGCAGCGCCTTGCCCCGCGCTCCCGCGGCCTCCAGGTTGATGAAGGCCCGCACGTCCCGTGCCCATGGATGACGCATGAAGCCGTCCGCCCCGAGCAGCCCCTCCTCCTCCCCCTCGTTGAAGTTGAAGACCACCGTGCGCGGCAGCCGGCCCGACGCGGCGAGCGCCCGCGCCACCTCCACCATCACCGCCACACCCGCCGCATCATCCGCCGCCCCCACGCTCTCTGGCGGCGAGTCGTAGTGCGCCGACAGGAGCAGCGCCTCCGGCGACCCACCCGGCAGCCTGGCGAGCACGTTCCTCACGCGGTAGTCGAGCGCCCTCCAACCCACCCGCCCCCCCGATACCTCCTGCACCTCGACCTCCAGCCCCGGAATCTCGCGCAGCCGGCGCACCAGCGCCTCCGACGCACGCCGGGAGCCCTCCGTCCCCACCACCCTCAGTCCGATGTCCTCGGTGAGGTGCCGCACCAGCGGCAGCGCGCGCGCCTCGGAGAACGCGTCCGCCGGTGCGTCCGCGGCGCCTGACGCGGTGGGCCGCGCGGCGTGAAGCACCGCCAACACCGTCAGTGCGAAGGCCGCGAGCGCGGACAGCCACGCTCGAAGTGAAGGGAATTTCGATGCGAGGGTTTCGCTGGCCATGTCTGGAGTTCTGTTGAATCCTCCGCGCCCAATATCATGCCGACGCAGCACGAATCCGCGCGCCCCCGGCGCCGATGGAGCCGCTCCTGATGGCCGCACCCGTTGCTCTCGTCACCGGGGCATCCAGCGGTATCGGCCTCTTCACCTCCATCGAGCTGGCTCGCAACGGGTTCCAGGTCTGGGCCTCCATGCGCGAGCCCTCCCGCTCCGCGGACCTGCTCGAGGCCGCCCGCCAGGCGGGCGTGCAGGTGAAGACGGTTCGCCTGGACGTGACGGACCCCGCCTCCATCGACTCGGCCGTGCGCGGCGTGCTCGCCGCGGACGGCCGCCTGGACGTGCTCGTCAACAACGCCGGCTTCGCCATGGATGGGTTCTTCGAGGACCTCTCCGAGGAGGAGCTGCGGAGCCAGTTCGAGACCAACTTCTTCGGGCTCGCCGCCGTCACCCGCGCCGTGCTGCCCACCCTGCGCGGCCAGCGCTCCGGACGCGTCATCAACGTCTCGTCCATCTCCGGTCGGTTCGCCGGCCCGGGGTACTCGGCCTACTGCTCGTCGAAGTGGGCCGTGGAGGGCCTCAGCGAGTCGCTGCGCTACGAGCTGCGCCCGTTCGGAGTCTCCGTCTGCATCATCGAGCCCGGCGGCTTCTACAAGACGGCCATCCTCACCCGGAACCGCAAGCTCGCCGCCCGCGCGCTCGACCCGGCGTCGCCGTACTACGCGCTCACCCAGCGAATGGAGGCGGACGTGGCGCTCTGGCTGGAGTCCATGGGCGGGGACCTCTCCGAGGTCGCCAGCACCATCCGCCATGCCGCCCTGTCCCCCTCCCCCCGTCTGCGGTACGTCATCGGCCGCTCCGCTCGAATGAAGATCCTCCGGCGCACGTTGCTGCCGGACTGGCTCAATGAGCCTTCCACCCGCGTGGGCCTGCTCGCCCGCCTGTTCTCCAGGAAGTCGTCATGACCCCTCCCCGCCCCCCGTCTCCCGAGCCGACCGAGGACCGGATCATCGACGCCATCCAGCCCATCCGCGCGCACGTGCTCGCGGTCGGCATCTACCACCTCTTCGACACGGGCCTGTACGCCACCCTCGAGTCGGGTGATGGCGCCACCACCGAGGCCCTGGCGGGCGCGCACGGCATGGACGCAGTCCGACTGGCCGCCTTCCTGAAGTACCTCCGCAACGAGGGCATCCTCCGGGAGGACGCGGGTCACTTCCGCCTCACGGCGAAGGCGCGCGAGCTCCACGCGTTCCGCGGCTGGTACACCATGTTCATCGGCGGCTACGCGGGCACCTTCATGCAGCTCGGCGAGGCGCTGAAGGTGGGGGCCTCCCCCGCCTCGCGGGACGGCAAGAAGGTGGGCGTCGGCGCCAATGAAATCAGCACCACGGACACCATCCCCCTGGCCTCCGCGATGGCGCGCCGCCACCTGGGCACCGTGCGTCACGTGCTCGACCTGGGCTGTGGCAGCGGCCAGTACCTCGTGGAACTGTGCAAGAGCTTCCCCGAGGCCCGCGGCTGGGGCGTGGAGCCCTCCCGGGGTGGGTGTGACGTGGCCGAGGAGAACCTGCGCAAGCATGGCCTGCGGGAGCGCGTCCAGATCACGTGTGCCCCCGCGCAGGAGTTCGTCAAGACGCCGGTGTCCTTCCCCGCGGACTTCGGCGTCGTGGCGTTCGTCCTCCAGGAGATTCTCGGCCAGGGTGGCGACGCGGCGGTGGAGCAGTTCCTGCGCGATGCGTTCGAGCGCTTCCCGGACATGCACCTGCTCGCACTGGAGGTCGACTACCGCCTGGATGACGCCACGCTGATGCACCACGGGCTGGGCCTGGCCTTCTACAACCCGTACTACCTGCTGCACCCGTTCACCTCGCAGCGGCTGGAGCCCAACGCCTTCTGGGAGTCCCTCTTCGCGCGGTGCGGCCTCGAGGTGGTGGTGAAGCAGCCCATCGACCGCCGCGTGGACTCCACCGGGCTGGTGGTGGGCTTCCTGCTGCGCCGCGCCCGCTAGCCGGGCAGGCAGTTGCGGCGCGGCGGCCTCCGGCCTGGGCCCCCGCGCACCCGCTGTGCTAGCACGGGCCCACATCCTCGTAACCGCTGCGTCTTCCAGGAGAAGTGATGAGCCGTTCATTCGACGTGATCGTGGTGGGCAATGGCGTGCTGGCGAACGCGACGGCGCGGGCGCTGACGCTCCAGGAGCCCGGCATCCGCGTCGCCATCGTGGGACCCGCCGCGCGCCCCCGCGCGGCGACCGTCGCCGCGGGCGCCATGCTGGGCTGCTTCGGGGAAATCACCACGACGCTGCTGAAGACGGAGATTGGCCGCACCAAGGTGGACCTGGCCTACCGTGCCACCCGGCTGTGGCCCGAGTGGGTGGAGGGGCTGAACGCCGGCCTCGCGAAGGAGGACCACGTCACCATCCGCAACGGGACGTACGTCATCAACAACAACATGTCCGGCACCATCGAGGACGCGAACTACGACGCGATCCGCCGGACGCTCGCGAAGTACGAGGAGCCCTTCGAGGAGATCGACCCGGGGAAGGTTCCGGGCCTGGACCCGGCGGACGACTGCCGCCCCCTGCGCGCCCTCTTCATCCCGGGCGAGGGCACCGTGGACTCCGGCGCGCTGCTCAACGCGTATACCGCCAGCGCCCGCCGCAGCGAGCGCATCACCCTGGTCGATGACTCCGTCGTCTCCCTGAGGCTGGAAGGGAGCAAGCTGGCCGGCGTGGTGACGGCCAGCGGCGAGACGCTGTCCGCCGACAAGGTGCTCCTGGCGGCCGGCGTGGACACGCAGACCGTGCTGGACCAGCACCCCGACCTGGCGCGCCGCATCCCTCGCGTGTTCCCCGGTGGTGGCTGCTCCATCGTGCTGGAGAGCGAGGTGGCCGCCCCGGCGGGCGTCATCCGCACGCCCAACCGCGCCTTCGCGTGCGGCCTGCACGCCGTCCACCGCGGGGACAAGCGCGTCTACGTGGGCGCGACGAACCACGTCGTCCCGCGGCCCTTCGAGAAGCCCGTGGCCAACAACGTGCTCTTCCTGCTCGAGTGCGCGCTGGACCAGCTCAACCGCGCCTACGCATACCACTCGGCGCAGATCGTCACGATGAACGCGGGCAACCGCCCCGTGCCCATCGACGGCTGCCCCATCGTCGGTGACACGTCCATTCCCGGCCTGTGGATCCTCACCGGCACCTACCGGGACGGGCTGCACCTGTCGCCGTTGCTCGCCCAGGACCTGGCCCGGCGCATGTTCGGCAAGCCGGCCCAGCACGAGGTCCTCTTCAAGCTCTTCAAGCCGGAGCGCCGGCCGCTGGCGCTGCGCACCCGCGAGGAGGCGGTGGAGGATGCCGTCCTGCACTACGCCGCAGTGGGCTACGAGCACGGCATGAACATTCCGCGCGTCGGCTGGCACCGAACCTTCTCGCGGATGTACCGGAACGTCGCCAACAGCATCTACGACGCGCTCGAGTCGGACCACATCATGCCGCCCGAGTTCCTGCCGATGATCGACAACGACCGGGAGAAGTGGGTGCCCTTCTTCCGCAACTACCTGCGCGAGCTGACCCGGGCCTGAGCGCCCGGAAGGCTCACACCTTGCGGAAGAGTTCGGCGCACAGCGCGGCGAACGCTTCCGCCTGGCCTCCCAGGGCCTGCCGGCAATCCCCGAGCAGGCCCCGCCAGGCCTCCGCGTCGCCGCTGCCGGTGACGTCCACCACTCGCCCGACGCCGTCCTGGAGCGCCTGCCGCGCCTCGGCGGCGAACGGGTTGGAGTGCTGGATTTCCCAGTAGACCTCCGGGTTGCCCGTGGCCAGCCGCGCCAGTGCCGCCAGCATCAACCGGTGCGGCGGCGTGGTGACGTGGCGCAGCTCGTCCACCTGGAAGCCCAGTCCGTGCAGCGCCGCGCCGAACGACACGAGCGCCGCGTGCGTGGCCACCTGGATGGCGGCCATGGCGCGGTCATGGCCCTCGGGTGAGAGGACGGTGACGCGCGAGCCCCACTTCTCCACCAGCGCCAGGAAGGCCTCGGTCCGGGGGCCGCGGCGCGAGGACACCGCCGCCACGTTCTGCCCGGCGAAGCCCACGGAGGGACCGAACAGCGGGTTGAGGCCCAGGTGCTCGACGTCTCCCCTCGCGGCGGCCACCCGCGCGGCAATCCCGCTCTTGATGGAGAGCGTGTCCACGAACAGCGCCCCGGGCCGCAGCGGGGGCAGCACGGCGCCAAGCGCACGGAGCGCCACGTCCTCGTGGAGGCTGGCCAGCACCACGCCGGCCCCGGCGAGCGCGCCGAGCACCGCGGCGGACGGCGCCGTCGCGTCTCCGGAGAGGTAGCTCGTCAGAGAGGCCGGCTCGGCCGCCTCCGGGGCCAGGTCCACTCCCGTCACCCGCAGGCCCTCGGACTGGAGGAGCCGCGCCAGCGTCCGACCGAACGCACCGTTGGCGCCCAGCAGGACGACGTCCGCGAGCAGGGCCTCGCCGCTCATGCGCGCAGCCCGCCGTCCAGCTCCAGGCAGCTTCCGTTGAAGTACTCGCACTCGACGATGAAGCGCACGGCCGAGAAGACTTCTTCGGGCTCGCCCAGGCGCTTCATCGGAATCTTCGCCAGCCATTGCTCCATCGTCTCGGGCTTCATCGCCTCGAGGATGGGCGTCTTGAAGAAGCCCGGGGCAATGGCGGCCGCGCGGATGCCGTACGGGGCGAGCTCCTCCGCCCATACGCGCGCGTCCGCGACGACGCCGGCCTTCGCGGCCGAGTAGTTCGACTGCCCCGGCACGCCCGCGCGGGAGATGGACGAAACGTTGATGATGATGCCCGGCTGCACCTTCTTCTCAATCATCTGGGCCGCCACCTCGCGGGCCAGCAGATAGGGCCCGGTGAGGTCCGTGTCGATGACCACCTGCCACTGGGCCCGCGGCATCTTCAGCACCCGGCCATTGCGGTCCACCTTCACCAGCACGCCGTCGCGGTAGATGCCCGCGTTGTTCACCAGGCCGTTGAGGGAGCCGAACTCCTCGCTCGCGCGCTTCACCGCGCCGACGACCTCCTCCTCGCGCGTCACGTCCGCCCGGAGGGTGAGCAGCGGGCCCGGCAGCCCGCGCGCCTCGTCCTGGAGCACGGCCAGCCCCGCCTCGTTCATGTCCAGAGCGGCCACCCGCGCGCCCTCGCGGCACAGCCCCAGGGCAATGGCGCGCCCCAGCCCGCTGGCCGCCCCCGTCACCAGGCACCTCAGCTCGTTCAGCTTCATGTGTCTCGAACCTCGACTTCTCGTGGGTTTGCGTTCTCCCGCTCCAGCTCGTCGAGGATGAGCTCCTCGACGACGAGCGCGAGCCGGGCGGCGGTAGGCGCATCGTAGAGCCTGCGCAACGGCACCTCGACTCCGAACAGGGCCTTGAGCCGCGCGGCGATTCGCGTGGCGAGCAGCGAGTGGCCGCCGAGCTCGAAGAAGTCGTCGTCCACGCCGATGCGCTCGACGCCCAGCAGCTCCTGCCAGAGCTCGATGATGTGCTGCTCGGTCTCGTTCTCCGCCGCCTTGTAGGGCGTCTGGAGCCGAGGACGCGCATGGCGGGCAGACTCCCCCGCCGCCTCGGGCCGCCGCAGGCGCAGGCGCTTCAGTGGAGGCTCGGTGGCCACGAGCACCCGGGAGGGAGCTCCGCCCGCCAGGATGCGTCGCGAGGCACGCACGCCTTCCACATGGGTCAGCGGCCGGACGCCCGAGGCCCGGCGCGGCGCATCCCCCGCCTCCTCCCACAAGTCCCAGGCCACCACCGTCCAGGCCGTGTCACCGTGACGGCTGCCCTCATGGGCGAGCGCCTCGGCGAAGGCGGCCTCGGCGACGGGCGAGGCCTGCCCCAGCGCCCCCACCGCCGTCGCGAGCGACGACTGGAGCCAGCAGCGGCGCGGCGCCTCGTCCCGCACCACCGCCTCCAGCTCGCGCAGAAAGGAGAGCCGCTCCAGCGCCCGCGAGCCTTCCGGCCGCGTGGCCAGGGTCTCCAGCGCACACGGCTCCGGCGACGCGTACGCCAGCGGGTCCAGCACCAGCCCGTCGACCGGACCGAAGCGCTCCCTCGCCGCGCGAAGGGCGGTCCGCACGCCCTCGGCGGTGGGGGACACCTCCACCCGGAAGACTGTCGCGCCCGCTACCTCCAGGGCGCGGACCGCCTCCGGCTCCGCAGGCCCCGCCACCACGAGGCGCGCGCCGGGCAGCCCCGCGAGCGCCTCCGCGAAGGCGTGCAGCGGCCCGGACAGCGGCCCCACCACCACGCTGGCGCTTCCCTCCGGCGGCGCGTCCGTCTCGGGACGGAAGGCGGCGAAGTCCTCCACCCAGCGCTGCGCGCCTCGGAGCGCGACGGCCCGGTGCTCGGGGACGGCGAGGATTTCCGCCGCCACCCGGGCCGCCGTCGCGTCCGCCCTCGCACCGCGCCACGCCTCGAGCGTCACGTCGAGGGTGCGGCAGCTCACGCCCGAGTGCTCCAGCGGGAGGACGCGCGCCAGCCCGAGCGCCGTGGCCCGGGCCGGCTCCAGCGGCTCCTCGGACGTGACGGCATGGAGCCGCTCCGTCAGCACGTCCACGTGCAGGGCCCGGCCGCGAGGGGCCCGCGCCAGGTGGACGAGGCTGGCGAAGGCGGGGGCACTCCGCTCGCCGCCCACGCCCCAGGCGTGGACCACCGTGCCGGGCTCCAGGCCGGACAGGGCGTCCCAGAGGGCTCGGTGGTCCTCCGCGCTGTCGCGGCGGAGCTGGTACGCGGACTCGCTCCGCTGCTCGAAGCGCGCTCCGGTGGACACCTGGATGACGCGGCAGCCCCGCCGCTCCAGGTGCCGGACCACGCGCGCACCGGGCCCGTCCTCGTCCGCGAAGACGACGATGGGCGCCCGGGCGCGGGCGGAGTCAGGCGCCGGGGACGGCAGCTCGCGCCACGCCGGGACGTACAGGCCGTCCGGCGAGCGGGCCGCTCCGGGCGCGTGAGATTCCTGTGCGGAGGCCGCACGCTCAACCCAGCAGCGCTGGCGCTCGAAGGGATACGCCGGCAGCGGCACGCGGTGCCGGCGCTCACCCTCGCGGTACGCCCGCCAGTCGATGACCGCGCCGGCCAGCCACAGGCGCCCGAGCGGCTCGAGCAGCGACGCCGCGTCCTCCGCTTCCGCCTCGCGGCGCAGCGATGCCACGGGGGGACGCCTCGCATCGAAGCCCGGCTGCAGTCGCGCGAGCGTCCCGAGCGCGCGGCCCGGCCCCACCTCCAGCAAGACGGGCCGCTCGCGAAGGAGCGTTTCGAGCCCCTCGGAGAAGCGCACGCTCTCACGCAGGTGCCGCACGTAGTAGTCCGGGTCCATCGCCTCCGCGTCGGAAATCCACGTCCCGGTGACGTTGGAGACATACGGGAGAGAGGGGGCGCTCAGCCGCACCTGCCGCATCCGCGTGGCGAAGGCCGCCAGCGCCGGCTCCATCATCGTCGAGTGGAACGCATGCGAGGTGCGCAGCCGCTTGCACCCCACGCCGCGCTCCCCCAGCCGCGCCTCCAGCGCCGCGATGGCCTCTTCCTCTCCGGAAGCGACGGACAGCGCCGGGGCGTTGCTGGCCGCCAGGGACAGCGCGTCCCCCAGGAGCGGGCGAAGCTGCTCCGCCGGCAGCTCCACCGCGAGCATCGCCCCTCGGGGAAGGTCCTGCACCAGCCGCCCGCGCGCGGCCACCAGCGCCAGCGCGTCCTCGAAGGAGAACACGCCCGCCACGCATGCGGCGACGAGCTCACCGATGCTGTGGCCCAGCATGCCCCCGGGCTGGACGCCCCACGCCATCCACTGGCGGGCCAGCGCGTACTCCACCAGGAAGAGCGCCGGCTGCGCGAGCCACGTCTCCTGGAGCCGCTGCGCCGCGCCCTCCGCCAGGTCCGCCGGGGGGTACAACACCGTGCGCAGGTCCAGGCCGCGCAGGTGGGGGCGCAGCAGCGCCGCGCCCTCGTCCACCACCCGCCGGAAGACGGGCGCGCCGTCGTACTCGGCGCGGCCCATGCCCGGGTGCTGACTGCCCTGTCCCGGGAAGAGGAAGAACACGGGCCGCGCCTCCTCCTCCGCATGGCCGCTCCACACGCGCGACGTGTCCCGGGCCTTCAGCGCGGCGGTCACCTCGGAGGCATTGCGGCCGCTCACCGCGCGGCGGTACGGAAAGGCGCGCCGGCCGGCCTGGAGCGTGTGACAGACGTCCGCGAACGGCACCTCCGGGTGGGCCTCCAGATGCGCGGCGAGCCGCTCGGTCGCGACCTCCAGCGCCTCCGGGCTTCGCGCGGACAGCACCACCAGGTCCGCCGGGCGGGGCGGCGAGCCCTGCTTCCGCGCGGGAGCCTCTTCGAGCACCACGTGCGCGTTCGTCCCGCCGATGCCGAGCGAGCTGACCGCGGCCCGGCGCACGCCCGGCACGGTCCACGGCTGGAGCGCGCGGTTCACATAGAAGGGGCTGCGCGCGAAGTCCATGCGCGGGTTCGGCTGCTCGAAGTGCAGCGTGGGCGGCAGCTCCCGGTGCTGGAGCGCGAGCACGGCCTTGATGAAGCCGGCCACGCCCGCCGCCGCGTCCAGGTGGCCGATGTTCGTCTTGAGCGAGCCCAGCGCGCACCGGCCCGGCTCACCGGCCCCGTAGGCGCGCACGAGCGCCTTGAACTCGACGGGGTCGCCCAGCGCCGTCCCCGTGCCGTGCGCCTCGATGAAGGAGACGCTCTCCGGTGGGACTTCCGCCAGCGACAGTGCGGCGCGAATCACCTCCGCCTGTCCCTCGACGCCCGGCGCGGTGAAGCCAATCTTCCCCGAGCCATCGTTGTTGATGGCCGAGCCCTTCACCACCGCGAGGATGGAGTCGCCATCGTCCAGCGCGTCCTGCAGGCGCTTGAGCAGCACGACGCCCAGGCCGTTGCCACCCACCGTGCCCGCGGCCTTCGCATCGAACGCGCGGCAGTGACCGTCCGGGGACTGGATGCCCTCCGGCTGGAACAGGTAGCCGGACTTCTGCGGCAGGCTCAGGCCCACGCCTCCCGCCAGGGCCATGTCGCACTCGCCGTTGAGCAGCGACTGGCAGGCGAGGTGGATGGCGACGAGCGACGTCGAGCACGCCGTCTGGACGGAGAGCGCGGGCCCGCGGAGGTTCAGCTTGTAGGCCACGCGCGAGGCCAGGTAGTCCTTCTCGTTGCCGAGCGAGAGCTGGTGCGCCTCCGCCGGGTCCTCCGGCACGCGACCGTTCCAGAGGTGGAGGAGCAGGTAGAGGTTCATCCCCGCCCCGGCGAACACGCCGATGGGCCGCTCGTAGCGAGACGGGTCATACCCGCCGTTCTCCAGCGCCTCCCACGCGCACTCGAGGAACAAGCGCTGCTGCGGGTCCAGCGTCTCCGCCTCGCGCGGGTTGTAGCCGAAGAAGTGCGCGTCGAAGTCCTCGGCGCCCTCCAGCACACCGAAGGCCTTCACGTAGTCCGGATGCGACAGCAGCGACTCGGGGACGCCGGCCGCCCGCGCGTCGTCCTCGCTGAAGAACGAGATGGACTCCACGCCCGCGCGCAGGTTCCGCCAGAAGGTGGCGATGTCTGGCGCGCCGGGAAACCGCCCCGCCATGCCGATGACGGCGACCTCCATCCCCGTGCTTTCGTCACTCCCGCTCACGAGCCACCCCGCCGGCGCCGCTCCAGCCGCTTCTCCATGCGCGCCTTGCCGTCGCGCCGCTCGTCCTCGCGGTCGGGGCCCGTGGCCGCCTCGCCGCCATCCGTGCCCAGATACGCGGCCAGGGCGCGGATGGTCGGGTAGGTGAAGAGGTCCGTCAGCTGCACCTTGTCACCCCACGTCTCACGCAGCTTGCTCACGACACGGATGGCCCGCAGCGAGTCGCCGCCCGCGTCGAAGAAGTTCTCGTCCACGCTCACGCCGTGGCCCAGCGCCTCGCTCCACACGTCGGCGAGGAGCTGCTCGAAGCGCGTGGAGGGCGCCGCCCCCGGCGCCGCTGCGCCTCCCTTCGTCGGACGGGGCAGCGCGCGGCGGTCCAGCTTCCCGTTCTCCGTGAGCGGCAGGGCGCCGAGCACCATGAACGTCGAGGGCACCATGTACTCCGGCAGCCGGCCTTGCAGGTGCGCGCGCAGCTCCGACGGCGACGGGCCCGGCGGAGGAGCGACGACGTAGCCCACCAACTGCGTCTCGCCGTGCTCGTCCTTGAGCGCCACCACCGCCGCCTGCCCCACTCCCGGGTGCCCCCCCAGCTCCGCCTCTATCTCTCCCAGCTCTATCCGGAAGCCCCTCACCTTCACCTGCTGGTCCATCCGCCCCAGGTACTCCAGTTCCCCGTCCTCCCTCACCCTCGCCAAATCTCCCGTCCGGTACAGCCTCGCCCCCTCCTGCCCTCCGTACGGGTCCGGGATGAAGCGCTGTGCCGTCAGCTCCGGCCTCTTCAGGTACCCGCGCGTCACTCCCGCTCCGCCCACGTACAACTCTCCCGCCACTCCCCTCGGCACCGGCTCCAGCCTCCCGTCCAGCACGTACAGCGACAGGTCCCCTATCGCCTCTCCAATCACGCTGCTCGCAGACTTCGCGTCCTTCTCCTCCATCACCCGGTACGTCACGTGCACCGTCGTCTCGGTGATGCCGTACATGTTCACCAGCCGCGGCACCTGGTCCCCGTGCCTCTCGAACCACGGCTTCAAGCTCACCGGGTCCAGCGCCTCCCCGCCGAAAATCACCGTGCGCAGCGACAGCTCCTCGTCCACTCCCGTCCCCAGCGTCTCCTCCAGCGCCACCAACTGCCGGAACGCTGACGGCGTCTGGTTCAGCACCGTCACCTTCTCCTGCTGCAGCAGCCGGTAGAACTCCCACGGCGAGCGGCTCACCAGGTACGGCACCACCACCACCGTGCCCCCGTACAGCAGCGCCCCCCACACCTCCCACACCGAGAAGTCGAATGCGTACGAGTGGAACAACGTCCACACGTCCTTCTCTCCAAACCCGAACCACTCTTCCGTCGCCTCGAACAGCCTCACCACCTGCCGGTGCTCCACCACCGTCCCCTTCGGCTGCCCCGTGCTCCCCGACGTGTAGATGACGTACGCGGCCGCTCCGCTCGTCATCTCCACCTGCGGGTTGTCCTCTCGGCCTGACTCCACCGTCGGCGCCACCACCTCCACCTCCGCTCCCTCCAGCCGTCCCGCCAGCGCCTGCTGCGCCACCACCACTCGCACCCCGGCGTCCTTCGCCATGTACCGGCTGCGCTCCGCCGGATACACCGGGTCCAACGGCAGGTACGCGCCTCCCGCTTTCAGAATCCCCAACAGCCCCACCACCAGCTCCAGCGAGCGCTCCGCCAGCAGGCCCACCACTTCTTCCGGGCCCACTCCCTTCTGCCTCAGCACGTGCGCCAGCCGGTTGGCTCGCCGGTTCAGCTCCCCGTACGTCAGCTTCTCCTTCCCCAGCTTCACCGCCACCGCTTCAGGCCTCGCCTCCGCCTGCGCCTCGAACCACCCGTGCAGGAGCCTCTCGGCGGGGAAGTGGCGCGGCATGGTGCGCCGCACCAGGGCGCCGCGCTCCTCTGCCGGGAGGATGCCCACGTCGCGCAGCGGGGCATCCATCTTCCGCACCAGCTCCTCGAGGGCGGTGCGCAGGTGGCCCATCATCCGGCCGATGACCGCGTCGTCGAAGCGCGCGGTGTCGTAGACCAGCTCCAGCTTCAGCCCCGGGGAGGGGCGCACGAAGAGCGTGAGCGGGTACTCGTTGTGCTCCGCCATCTGGACATCGCGCGTGCTGAAGCCGCCCGCGCCGGCCAGCAGCGCCGGGTCCATGGGGTAGTTCTCCACCGCGACGATGCTCTCGAAGAGCGGCGTGCGGCGCGGCAGCCCGCTCCACGCCTGGACCTGCAGGAGGGAGGTGTGCTCGTGGCGCTGCCGCTCGGCGTGCGCCTGGAGGAGCCCTGTCAGCCACGCTCCCACGCGCATGTCCCCGGGGAGGCGGACGCGAACGGGAAGCGTGTTGATGAAGAGGCCCAGCATCGACTCGACACCCGCGAGCGGCGCCGAGCGGCCGGAGAACGTCGCGCCGAACACCACGTCCTCCTCACCCGTGTACCGGTGGAGCAGCAGGGCCCACGCCCCCTGCACCACCGCGGACAGCGTCAGCCGGTTGCGGCGGACCGCCTCCTGGAGCGCCGTGGACAGCTCCTCGGAGAGCACGTGCTCGCGTACGCGGTAGACCTTCTCTTCCTCCGTGGCGCGCGGCGCCTGGTCCACGGCCAGCGGCGTGGGCGTGTGGAAGCCCCGCAGCGACTGCTTCCAGTACGCCTCGTCCGCGGACGCGTCCCGCGAGGCGAGCCAGGCGATGAAGTCGCGGTACGGACGGCCGGCGTCGAGGCTCGGAGCGCCTTGCCCACGCGAGAGCGCCGCGTACGTGTCGAGCAGCTCGCGGAACAGCAGCGCCATGCACCAGCCATCCAGGAGGATGTGGTGCTGGGACCAGACGAACCGGTGCCGCGAGGGCCCCAGCCGGAAGAGCGACAGCCGCATCGCCGGAGGCTGCGCCAGGTTGAAGCCCTGCTCCCGATCCGCGCGGAGGAACCCCTCCAGCCGCCCAGCCTGGACCTCGGGCGCGAGCGCGCTCCAGTCCTCCCGGGCCACGTCGAGGCGCACCTGCCGGTGGACGGCCTGCACCGGGTCCGCCACGCCCTCCCAGACGAAGGACGTCCGGAGGATGGGGTTGCGCTCCAGCACGTGCCGCCACGCGCCCTCGAACGCCGCCACGTCCAGCGCGCCGTCCAGGACGCAGTGGAACTGCTCCACGTAGGCGCCCGACTTCGGCTCCAGCAGCGTGCGGAACAACATGCCCACCTGCATGGGCGCCAGCGGATAGACGTCCTCCAGCTCCGGCCGCGCGGCGAGCAGCCGCTCCCGCACCTCGTTGGCGGCGGGAGGGAGCGCCAGCGCACCCACGGCGGGCGCAGCCTCGCGGTCGATGAGCGCGGCCAGCTCGGCGACACACTGGTGGTGGAAGAGCTGCCGCACCTCGAAGGGCAGGCCCGCGCTCCGGGCGCGCGACGCCACCTGGACGGCGAGGATGGAGTCACCGCCCAGCTCGAAGAAGTTGTCCCGGACACCCACCCGGTCCAGCTCCAGCACTCCGGCGATGAGCGCGGCGAGCTTCTTCTCCGTCGCGGTGCCCGGCGCCTCGTAGCCGGAGTCCAGCTCCGGCCGCATCCGGTCCGGCGCGGGCAGGGCCCGCCGGTCAATCTTCCCCGCCGCCGAGCGCGGGAGCGCGTCCAGCACGACGAACGCGTGGGGAACCATGTACTCCGGCAATGAGGAGAGCAGGTGGCGGCGCAGCTCGGCCGGACCCGGCGCGGGTTCCGAGGCCGCGACGACGTAGGACACCAGCCTCCGCTCCTTCGCCCGGTCCTCGCGCAGGACCACCGCCGCCTCGCGTACGCCCGCATGGGCGCGGAGGACGGACTCGATTTCACCCGGCTCGATGCGGAAGCCGCGGACCTTCATCTGGTCGTCCGCGCGGCCGATGAACTCCACCTGTCCGTCCGCGAGCCGGCGGCCCAGGTCCCCCGTGCGGTAGAGCCGCGCGCCGTCCTGGGAGAACGGTGAGGCCACGAATCGCTCCGCGGTCAGCTCCGGGCTGTTGAGGTACCCGAGCGCCAGCGTCGCACCCTCGACGTACAGCTCGCCCACCATGCCTACGGGCAGCGGCTCCAGGTGGCGGTCCAGGACGTGGACCTTCGCGTTCGCCACCGGGTGACCAATGGGCGTGCGGGTGGCGCCGCGCGGGACGACGGCCACCGCGGCGTCCACTGTGGACTCGGTGGGGCCATAGGCATTGACCAGCGTCGCACCCAGCCGCGCGTGGAACCGCTCGGCCAGCTCCAGCGAGAGGGCCTCGCCGCCGGAGAACACCAGTCGCAGGGCCGGGGCCTCCGCGAGCGCCGGAACCTCCAGCAGCAGCGTCAGCAGCGAGGGCACCGCCTCCAGCACCGTCACGCCCCGCGCGGCGATGACCTGCGCGAGGGCCTCGGGGCCCACCGCGTCGGGCGGCGCCATCACCACGCGGCCGCCGCTCGTCAGCGGCGCCAGCAACTCCGCCACCGAGACGTCGAAGCCCGGCGATGCGTAGGCGAGCATCCGGTCCTCCGGCGACAGCCGGAACTCGGAGCGGAGCCACTGGAGGTAGTTGGTGAGGGAGCGGTGCCCCACGAGGACGCCCTTGGGCGTGCCCGTCGAGCCGGACGTGAAGAGGATGTACGCCGGCTGTTCCAGGCCGACGCACGGCAGCGGCGTGAAGCCGAGCGGGCGCGGCTCGTCCACGAAGACGAGCGGGGCCACGCCTTCCAGCCGCGGCGCCAGCGCCCGCTGCGTCACGAGCACCTTCAGCCCCGCGTCCGCGCCCAGCAGCGCCAGGCGCTCACGCGGCTGCGTCGGCTCGAACGGGACGTACACGCCTCCCGCTCGCAGGACGGCGAGGAACGCGATGACCCGCTCCTGCGAGCGCTCGCACACCACGCCCACGCGCTCACCGAGCCTCACGCCCCCATTCACCAGCGCCCGTGCGAGCGACTCCACGCTCCCCGCGAGCTGCCCGTACGTGAGCGACGTGTCCTCCAGGACGACGGCGACCGCGTCCGGCTGCTGCTGCGCGTGCTCGAAGAACAGCTCGTGCGCGCAGGCCTCGCGGATCGGCAGCACCGGGCCCGCGGCCCGCGCCAGGAGTCCCTCGCGCTCGGCCGGAGCCAGCAGCGGGAGGCGCGAGACGGGACGGTCCGGCTCCGCCACCAGCCCCTCCAGCAGCATGCGGAAGTGCGCCATCATCCGCTGCACCGTCTCGCCGTCGAACAGGTCCGTGGCGTACTCGGCGACGCCGGCCAGCCCCCCGTCCTTCGCGTCGAGGGTGAGCGACAGGTCGAAGTGGGCCGCGCCCCGCTGCAGCGGCACCAGGGCGGTGTGCAGGCCCGGCAGCTCCGGCGGCAGCACCGGCTCCTCGTTGAGGTCGAACATCACCTGGAACAGCGGCGTGCGGCTCAGGCTGCGCTCCGGCCGGAGCGCGTCCACCAGCTTCTCGAAGGGCAGGTGCTGGTGGTCCAGCGCGCCCAGCACCTCCTCGCGCGTGCGCCGCAGCAGCTCGCGGAAGGAGGGGTCCTCCGCGAGCCGGCCACGCAGGACGAGCGTGTTGGCGAAGAAGCCGATGAGGTCCTGCGCCTCCCCGTGCGTGCGGCCCGCGACGGGCATGCCCACCACCACGTCGTCCTGCCGCGAGTAGCGGTGCAGCAGCACCTGGAACGCGGCGAGCCCGGCCATGAAGAGGGTTGCCTCCTCACCCCGGCACAGCGCCTTGAGCCCGGAGACGAGCGGCGCCGGCAGCGCGAAGGCCACCTCCGCGCCGCGGTAGCTCTGCACGGCCGGACGCGGCCGGTCCGTCGGCAGCTCCAGCAGCGGGGGCGCGCCGTCCAGGCGCGAGCGGAAGTGCTCCAGGGCCGGCGCGAGCGCCTCGTCCGTCAGCGCCTTGCGCTGCCAGGCGGCGAAGTCGGCGTACTGGATGGGCGGCGGCGCCAGTGGCGGCGCGCCCCCGGTGGCCAGGGCCTGGTAGTGAGAGGCCAGCTCGCGCAGGAGCAGGCCCACGGACCAGCCGTCGGAGACCACGTGGTGCATCACCGCCACCAGCAGGTGGTCCTCTGGCGACACCCGCATCAGCGTCAGTCGCGTCAGCGGGCCGCGCTCCAGGTCGAACGGGCGCTCCGCCTCCGCGCGGGCGAGCCGCGACAGCTCCGCCTCGCGCCCGGAGGCGGGGATGTGCGTCAGGTCGAGCCGGGTGAGCGGAATCTCCAGAGCGGACTCCACGAACTGCACCGCCCGGCCATCCACGGCCGCCAGCCGCGTGCGCAGCGACTCGTGCCGGCGGACGATGGCCGCGAAGGCTCCCTCCAGCGCTGCCACGTCCAGAGCCCCGGTGAGCCGGAGCGCGCCCGGACAGTGGTACGAGCTGTTGGACGGCTCCAACTGGTGCAGGAACCAGAGGCGCTCCTGCGCGAAGGTGAGCGGCGCGCCGCCGTCGTGCGGCACTGGCACCAGCGGCACCACCGGGGCCCGCGGCTGGACGTCCCCGAGCGCCCGGGACACGCCGGCCACGGTGGGCGCCTCGAACAGACGGCTCACGGGGAACTCGACGCCGAACGTGTCCCGGATGGCAGCGACGACGCGCGTGGCGAGCAGGGAATGTCCGCCGAGCTGGAAGAAGTCGTCGTGGATGCCCACCTCGGTGCGGAGCACCGTCTGGAAGATGCCGCACAGGCGAGTCTCGACGTCATCGCGCGGCGGCGTGCGCTCGGACGCGTCCGTCACCTCCGGCCGCGGCGCGGGCAGCGCGCGGCGGTCCAGCTTCCCGTTTTCCGTGAGCGGCAGGGCCTTCAGCATCATGAAGGCCGAGGGCACCATGTACTCCGGCAGCCGGCCCTGCAGGTGCGCACGCAGCTCCGCGGGCGTCACCGGATGGCGCGGCACCACGTAGCCCACGAGCCGGGCCTCGCCGTGCTCGTCCTTGAGCGCCACCACCGCCGCCTGCCCCACCCCCGGGTGCCCTCCCAGCTCCGCCTCAATCTCTCCCAGCTCTATCCGGAAGCCCCTCACCTTCACCTGCTGGTCCATCCGCCCCAGGTACTCCAGCTCCCCGTCCTCCCTCACACGCGCCAAATCTCCCGTCCGGTACAGCCTCGCACCCTCCTGCCCTCCGTACGGGTCCGGGATGAAGCGCTGCGCCGTCAGCTCCGGCCTCTTCAAGTAACCCCGCGTCACTCCCGCACCACCCACGTACAGCTCCCCCGCCACTCCCCTCGGCACCGGCTCCAGCCGCCCGTCCAGCACGTACAGCGACAAATCTCCTATCGCCTCCCCAATCACGCTGCTCGCCGACTTCGCGTCCTTCTCCCCCATCACCCGGTACGTCACGTGCACCGTCGTCTCGGTGATGCCGTACATGTTCACCAGCCGCGGCACCTGGTCCCCGTGCCTCTCGAACCACGGCTTCAGGCTCACCGGGTCCAACGCTTCCCCGCCGAAAATCACCGTGCGCAGCGACAACTCCTCGTCCACCCCCGTCCCCAGCGTCTCCTCCAGCGCCACCAACTGCCGGAACGCTGACGGCGTCTGGTTCAGCACCGTCACCTTCTCCTGCTGCAGCAGCCGGTAGAACTCCCACGGCGAGCGGCTCACCAGGTACGGCACCACCACCACCGTGCCCCCGTACAGCAACGCTCCCCACACCTCCCACACCGAGAAGTCGAACGCGTACGAGTGGAACAACGTCCACACGTCCTTCTCTCCAAACCCGAACCACTCCTCCGTCGCCTCGAACAGCCTCACCACCTGCCGGTGCTCCACCACCGTCCCCTTCGGCTGCCCCGTGCTCCCCGACGTGTAGATGACGTACGCGGCCGCTCCGCTCGTCATCTCCACCTGCGGGTTGTCCTCTCGGCCTGACTCCACCGTCGGCGCCACCACCTCCACCTCCGCTCCCTCCAGCCGTCCCGCCAGCGCCTGCTGCGCCACCACCACTCGCACCCCGGCGTCCTTCGCCATGTACCGGCTTCGCTCCGCCGGATACACCGGGTCCAACGGCAGGTACGCTCCTCCCGCCTTCAGAATCCCCAACAGCCCCACCACCAGCTCCAGCGAGCGCTCCGCCAGCAGTCCCACCACTTCCTCGGGGCCCACTCCCTTCTGCCTCAGCACGTGCGCCAGCCGGTTCGCTCGCCGATTCAGCTCCCCGTACGTCAGCTTCTCCTTCCCCAGCTTCACCGCCACTGCTTCAGGCCTCGCCTCCGCCTGCTTCTCGAACCACCCGTGCAGGCAGCGGCCGGACGACGTCACCTTCACGGGGGCCATGCGGGCCGGCACGCGGCGCTCATCCTCCGTGAGCAGGGAGACTCGCGAGACGCGCAGCTCCGGCTCCCGGGCCACCAGGTCGAACGCCTGCTCCAGCCGCCGCGCCATGCGCCGCACCGTCGCGGCGTCGAACAGGTCCGCGTCGTACTGGAGCCAGCCGCCGAGCCCGTCCTCCGTCTCCGCCAACAGGAGCATCAGGTCGAACTGCGTGGTGCGCGGCGGCAGCTCGACGGAGGAGAGGCGCAGCCCGCCCACCTCCAGCCGTCCGCCCGCGACGCCCGACGCGAAGGGCGCGAGGCCCTCCAGCGGCGCGCGCTGCAGCGAGAACATCGTCTGCACCAGCGGAGCCCGCCCCGCCTCACGCCCACGACCCAGGCGCTCCACCAACTGCGTGAAGGGCACGTCCGAGTGCTCCAGCGCGCCGAGCATCCGGGCCCGCGCGCGGCGCACCACCTCCTCCAGGGACGGGTCCCCGCCCAGGTCGGTGAGGATGACCACGGGGTTGACGAGGTAGGCCACCGCGTCCATCACCTCGGCGCCGTTGCGGCCGGCGGCCGGGCAGCCCACCAGCATCCGCTCCTGGCCCGAGTGCCGCGCCAGGAACACCTGGTAGCCAGCGAGCAGCGCCACGTGCAGCGTCGTGGACTCCCGCGCCGCCAGCGCCCGGAGCCGCTCGACGGTGGAGCGCTCCACGCGGAGGCGCTCCGCGCCCCCTCGGAACGTCGTCACCGCGGGCCTCGGCCGGTCCGCCGGCAGCGCCAACGGCTCGAACCCTCCCGAAAGCTCCTTCTCCCAGAAGGCCCACTGTCCGGCCGCGCGCCCTTCGCGCCGCTCGTCGTGGAGGCGCACCGCGGCCAGGTCCGAGCCCGCCGGCGGCAGCGCCGCGCCCTGCCCCACCGCAGCGGCATAGGCCGCCGCCAGCTCGCGCAGCAGCACCGCCATGGACCAGAAGTCCGTCACCAGGTGGTGCATCACCAGCAGCACCACCCGCTCCCCGCCACCGCGCAGGTACAGCGATGCGCGCAGCAGCGGTCCCCGCTCCAGGTCGATGGGCCGCTCGATGTCCCGCCGCAGCAGGTCCAGGAACGCCGCCTCGTCGAGCCCCGCCGCGTCCGTCTCCGGCAGCGCCACGGGCACGTGGGCCAGGACGCGCTGGCGGGGCTCCCCGGCACGCGCAACGAAGGTCGAGCGCAGCCCGTCGTGGCGGTCCACCAGCGTCTGCAGCGCCTGCTGGAGCGCCATCACGTCGAGCGCCCCCTCGATGCGCGCCGCGCCCGCCACGTTGTACGCGGCGGCGGTGGGAGCCATCTGCTGGAGGAACCACAGGCCCGCCTGGCCCGGCGTGAGCGGGGCCTCGGTCAGCGCGGCCGGCCTCGGGCGCGCGGCGGCCTCCGGACGCGAGGACGCCTGCTCGCGGATGGAGTTCAGGCTGGCGCCCTGGAGCAGGCGCGCCAGCGGCACGTCGATGCCGAAGGAGGCCTCCAGCTCGTTGCGCAGCTCCAGCGCGAGCAGCGAGTCCAGGCCGTAGCGGAGCAGCGGCTCATCCGGCCGCAGCGCCGACGGCGCAAGCCCGAGCCGGCGTGCCACCGCGGCATGGACCGGGTCCACCGCGTCATCCTCTGTGACACCCGGCTCCGTGCCCTGCCCGCCGTCCTTCCACGCCGCCAGCACCTCCAGCTCGCCCGAGACGAAGAGCTGCTTGCAGGCGCGGCGCTGCACCTTGCCGCTGGACGTCTTGGGCACCACACCGGGAGCGGTGAGGACCACCGCGTGCGGGCGAACTTCGTGCTCGCCCGCGAGGCGCTCGACGATGCTTGCGAGGATTTCCTCCGGCTCGCCACGGCCCGGGGACATCTCCTGCACGACGACCAGCCGCTCCTCGCCGTCCACGTCCACGGAGAAGGCCGCGACACCACCGGGGCGAAGCGCCGGGTGGCTGCGCTCGGTGGTCAGCTCGAGGTCCTGCGGGTAGTGGTTGCGACCGCGCAGGATGACGAGGTCCTTCATCCGGCCGGTGATGTACAGCTCCCCGTCCCGCACGAAGCCCAGGTCCCCGGTGCGCAGGTAGGGCCCATCCCCGTCCGCGGTGCGCACGCCGAACGTGGCGGCGGACTCCTCCGGGCGGTTCCAGTAGCCACCGGCGACGTGGGCGCCCGACGCCCAGACCTCGCCCACCCGGCCGTCCGGGCAGCGCACGCGGGACTCCGGGTCGACAATGGCAAGCCGCTCCTCGAGCAGCGCCCCGCCACAGCCCACCAGCGCGTGGCCCTCCGCCTGGTCCACGGCGGTGCCTCGGGCGAGCGTGTCGCGGTCCACGTGCAGGACGCGAGGCGGCGCCTCCTTCGCGCCGCCGGACACGATGAGGCTGGCCTCGGCCAGGCCGTAGCAGGGATAGAAGGCGTCGCGGCGGAAGCCGCACGAGGCGAAGGCGGCGGAGAACCGGTCCAGGGTGTCCGCGCGCACGGGCTCCGCGCCGGAGAACGCCACGTCCCAGCTGCTCAAATCCAGCGTGGCCTTCTCCGCCTCGCTCACCTTCCGGACACACAGCTCGTAGGCGAAGTTGGGCCCACCGCTCGTGGTTCCCCGGAAGCGGGAGATGGCCTCCAGCCAGCGCAGCGGCCGCTGCATGAACGTCAGCGGAGACATCAGCACGCCGCGCGCGCCCAGGTGGATGGGCTGCAGCACGTTACCGATGAGCCCCATGTCGTGGTACAGCGGCAGCCAACCCACCACGACGCTGTGCGCATCGAGCCCGAAGCCGGCCTGGATCATCTCCTCATTGGCCAGCAGATTCCCGTGCGACAGCATCACGCCCTTGGGCGCGGACGTGGAGCCGGACGTGTACTGGAGGAACGCGAGTGAGTCGGCGCCGACGTCCGGCGTCTTCCAGCCAGACTCGCGGCCCGGCGCGACGAGCGACTCGTAGGCCAGCCAGCGCAGGTGCCCCAGCCCCGGTGCGAGCCCGGCGAGCCCCTCGGCCATCTCCGCGATGAACGCGGTGGTGAGCGCCACGGTGGCGCCCGCGTCCTTCACGATGACCTCCAGGCGCGGCAGCGTGCGGTGGAGGCGCGAGGGGTCTGGCGGATAGGCGGGAACCGCGATGGCCCCCGCGTAGAGGCAGCCCCAGAAGGCGGCGATGTACTCGAGGCCCGGCGGGTACAGCAGCAGGACGCGCTCCCCCGGCCGGACGTACTCGCTCAGCGAGACGGCGATGGCCCGAGCCTGACGGTCCAGCTCCAGGTACGTGATTCCCTGCTCGTCCCCTTCCCCGTCCCCGAGGAACGTGAAGGCGGGAAGGGTGGCCTGCGTGGAAGCGCGCAGGCGCAGCAACTCGACCAACGTCGCGGCCGACCGGGGGTGTCCGGGCATGGGAATCCTCTCGAATGTCGTGTCACGTTGGGAGCGGAGCGTCCGCCCCGGTGTGGCTCAGGGCAGCTTCCGGAGCGTGAAGCTCCACACCCGGTGCGTCGTCTGGATGGCCCGCTCCATGCCCTGCCAGTACGGCAGGTCCAGCCATCGCTCCTCGAGCAGCTCCATCCGCGCCTCGGCGAAGAGGTGCTTCCACTCCGAGGGGGTGAGCCAGTCCGCGGGGTCCTCGACGCCCCGGTACAGGAGCGGCCCGTAGCTCACGAAGAGTCCGTCCGGCTCCAGCACGCGGCGCAGCTCTTCCAGCAGCGCGCGGGCCGGCACGCAGTCCGTGAAGTGGACCGAGATGGCCGCCGAGAGCGAGCCGTCCGCCACGGGCAGGTGCAGCGCATCCGCCACCGCCAGGCTCCGCGCGTCCATCCGGGCCGCGGCCTCCTGCGTCAGCTTCGCCTCGATGGGCGTGGCGACGGTGTCGCCTCCGAGCTGCGGGTAGTTCAGCTCCCACAGGTGCAGCGGGCCCCGGAGGAGCCGGTGGTACCAGTCCACGTAGGCCAGGCAGAGGTCGACACCGAACGTGGCCTCGAAGTGGCCGGACAGCTCGTGCACGAAGCGGCCCGTGCCGGCGCCCAGCAGCGCGGCGGTGCCCCGACGGCGGGCATGCTTCTCCACGGAGCGCACCAGCTCGCCACGAATGGCGGCAATCTGCTTCTCACCGTCCGGGGTTCCGCCCCAGTCCGCGCGGAGGAAGCCCGTCATCGCCGGGCCCCACGACTCGCCGAACGGAAGGCCCGGAGCCTGGGGCGGGGGATCCGCCGCGAGCCGGATGAGCGACGCGGTGTCCGCATACGCGGCCAGCCCGAAGAGCTGCTCGCTCGCCAGCTCCAGGTCCGCCGTCAGCGCGCGCCGAGCCTGCTCCATGGCGCTCTTGCGGAAGGGCTGCTCCTGCTCGAGCTGCTCCCCGCGCGCCAGGAGCATCTGCAGTCCCCCGACGTAGCGCGCGAGCGCCACCGCGTTGCGAGCGATGTACGCCCCCGGGTCCGGGACGAGCACGGGCACCGTGCCCAGGCGGGGGAAGCGGTCCCCGCAGCCATCGCAGGTGAAGGCAGCTTCCTCACCCGAGAGGGCTCCCTTGCAGTTGGGGCAGCGCCAGGCGGGGTGGTGGGCGTGGACGGCGGCGGAAGACATGCGGAGGAGACTCCGGGCTCAGGGAAGGAGGGCGACGGCTTCGAGCAGCAGCTGCGCGGCGAGGAGCGACGTGACGTCGGACTGGTCCAGCGCGGGAAGGACCTCGACCACGTCCATGCCCACCAGGCGGCAGCCGGCCAGCGAGCGGACGAGGCGGAGCGCCTCACGCGAGGAAAGTCCTCCGGCCACGGGCGTCCCCGTCCCCGGCGCGAAGGCAGGGTCCACCGCGTCGATGTCGAACGTGAGGTAGACCGGATGCTGGCCGAGGCGCTCGCGCACCTCCGCGAGGATGGCCGGGATGCCCCGGTCCTCCACGTCCTCGATGCGGTACTCGGTGGCACCGTGCTCGCGGATGAGGTCGGGGTCCCCCGAGTGCCGGATGCCAATCTGGTGGAGCTGTCCCCGGGCGATGAGCCCCTCCGCGAGCGCATGGCGGATGGTGGTGCCGTGATGTCGCTCTTCACCCAGCATCATGCCGCCCTCGGCCATGTCGGAGTGCGCATCCACATGGACCAGGGCAATGGGCCCGTGCTTGCGCGCCACCGCGCGCAGCACCGGCAGCGTCACCGAGTGGTCTCCGCCCACCACGAAGGGCGTCGCGCCGCTGGTGACGATTCGCGTTACCTCGGCCTCCACGGCGGCGCGCATCCCCTCCGCGCTGAGCAGCGGCAGGGGCACGTTCCCACCGTCGAGCGCCCGCGCCAGGGCTCCGCCCTCAGGTGATGCGTGCGACAGCCGTCCCAGCTCCACCGAAGCGCTCGCGCGGCGCACGTGGTACGGCGCGAAGCGGGCTCCGGGCTGATAGGTCGTCCCGCCATCGTAGGTGACGCCGATGAAGACCGCGGAAGCGCCCTCATACACGGCCTCGCCGCGTGTGAAGTCCGCGAGGGGGAGCCTCAGGAAGGGAATCTGTCCGTGCCGCAGGTACTCGCCGAGGGTCTGTTGCATGGTGCCGACCCAATAACATACAAGTCCGAGCACTCCACACCGTCGATGACGGGCGCGCCTCCGGAGCAGGCGGGCGTCGCGCACCCGCCTCCGCATGCTGGCGCAGCGCAGGAAATTCCCGGCCCCTTCGTGACTCCAGCAACGCAAGACAGCGGCTTCACCTGGGAGCAGCGGCCGTGGCGCGAGCTGGTGCGACTCGCGGTGCCAACGGCGCTCTCCTCCCTGTCCTACAGCCTGATGACGCTGATGGACACGCTGTTCGTCTCGCGGCTCGGCGCGGACTCGCTCGCGGGCGTCGCGTTGGGAGGGACGGCGTCCTTCGTCCTGCTCTCCTTCTGGTTCGGTGCGTTCCGCGCCACCAAGACGCTGGTGGCCCAGGCGCGAGGCGCGGGCCGGGAGCACGACGCCTCCACACAGGCCGGCCTGGGCGTCCTCACGGCGCTCCTCGCGGGCGTGGCGAGCATCCTGCTGGGACATGGCGTGGCGTCGCTGCTGCCGCGCCTCTCTGGCTCGGTCGAGGCGGGCCAGCACGCGGCGCAGTACCTGCGCACCGTGTCATTCGGTGCGCCCATGGTGCTGCTCACCGTCGCGCTCGGAGAGGTGCGCCTGGGCTCGGGTGATGCCGTGACGCCGTTGCGCGCGGCCTTCGTGGGCAACGCGCTCAACCTCATCCTCGCCTGGCTGCTCATCTTCCGAGCCGGACTGGGCGTGACGGGCGCGGCGCTCGCCACGGTCATCGCCAACACCGTCGAGACAGCCTGGCTGGCCCGGGTGCAGGCGCGCGCCGGACTGGCGTTCCGCGCCCTGCGCCGCGAGCACTTCTCCCAGTTCCTGCGCCTGGGGCTGCCCAGCGGCGTGCAGGCCCTCCTGGAGCTGGGCGCCTATGGGCTGATGGCGGCGATGATTGCCCCCCTGGGCGCGGCGCCCCTGGCCGCGCACCAGTTGGTGTCCCAGTTGCTGCGCTTCCTCGGGCTGCCGGTGATTGCCATCGCCGAGTCCGCCGCGGTGATGGCGGGACAGGCCGTGGGCGCGGGCCGGCTGGCCCTGGTCCGCCGCGTGACGTCCCGCGCATTCGCACTCACCGGCACCATTACCCTGGGCGTCGCGCTCACGCTCGCGCTGGGCAGCTCCGCGCTGGCAGCGGCCGCCTCGAACGACGTGCCCGTCCGCGAGCTCGCGTTCCAGTTGCTCTGGCTGGGCGCCGCCGTGCAGGTGGCGGGGGGCGCCAACGCCGTCGCCACCGGCGTGCTGCGCGGCACCGGTGATGCCACCGTCCCCGCCCTCAGCGGCATCGTCACCGCATGGCTCGGTGCGCCGTTGCTGATGTGGCTGCTCGGCTACCGGCTGGGCTGGGGCGTCGCGGGCGGATGGCTCGGGCTGCTCATCGAAAACGTCGCATGCGCATCGTTCCTGGGCTTCCGCCTCTGGAGCGGAGGCTGGCGGCGCGCACCCACCCGGGTCACAAGCGCACCTGCCGCGTGAAACAAAGACACACTGCGTTCGAATCGCAGGCCGCGTGAATGCGCGTCACGTGAATCCGGTTGCAGACACACCACTCGACTCCTAGGATTTCTCACCTTCCCAGATGCCCACCCGCGAAGAGCTCCGGAACCGACGGGCCCTGCTGTCCGAGTCACAGCGCGCCCGCCTGGAACAGCGCCTCCGCGGGGGAACCGGGGGCACCACGCCGCCGCGCATCCCCCGGCGTTCGCGTCCGGGCCCCGCGCCGCTCTCCTTCGCGCAGCAGCGGCTCTGGTTCCTCGAGCAGGTGCAGCCGGGCGAGGCGGGCTACAACACCGTGGCCGCGCTGCGCCTCGAAGGGCCGCTCGATTCGAGTGCGCTCAGGTGGAGCTTCGAGCGGCTGCTCGCCAGGCATGACAGCCTGCGCACCGTCTTCCGTCAGGACGGCGGGCAGCCCGTCCAGCGCGTGTCCGAGGCCGCCTCCGTCCAGTGGGAGGAGTTCGAGCGCACCGCCGCGGGCCGCGCGGAGGAGTCCATCCGGGAAGTGGCCCGCGAGCAGGCCCGGCGGCCCTTCAACCTCTCCGAGGGCCCACTGCTGCGGGTGGCGGTGGTGCGCTGCGACGGGTGTCACGGCCTGGTCGTCACGCTGCACCACATCGTGTCGGACGGCTGGTCCATTGGAGTGCTGGTGCAGGAGCTGGCGGAGTTCTACCGCGCCTTCCGCCGTCAGGAGCCGGCGCGGCTGCCGGAGCTGCCCCTCCAGTACCCGGACTTCGCGGTGTGGCAGCGCGAGCGGCTGGAGGGCGCCGCGCTCGACGCGCTCCTGGGCTGGTGGCGCGAGCGGCTCGCCGGCACGAGCGGAGTGCTGGAGCTGCCCCTGGACCGACCCCGGCCGGCGGTGCTCGCCGCGCGGGGCGCCAGCTGCCCCGTGGTGCTCCCGCGGGCGCTGACCGCCGCCCTCCAGGAGCTGTCGCGCCGTGAGGGCGGCTCGCTCTTCATGACGCTGCTGGCGGCCTTCCAGGTGCTGCTGCACCGCCACTCCGGCAGCGACGACGTGCTGGTGGGCTCGCCCATCGCCAACCGGCCCCAGCCGGAGCTGGAAGGGCTGATCGGCTTCTTCGCCAACACGCTCGTCTTCCGCGCGCGCTTCGAGCGTGGGTTGACGTTCCGGCAGTTGCTGGCCCGGACCCGCGACGAGGCGCTCGGCGCGTACGCGCACCAGGACCTTCCCTTCGAGCGGCTCGTCGAGGAGCTGCGGCCGGACCGGAGCCTCAGCCGCGCCCCGCTCTTCCAGGTCGCGTTCTCCCTCCAACAGCCGCCGGTGCTGCCCACGCTGGACGGCGTGCGCGCGTCGCGGGTGGACGTGGAGGAAGAGGTGTCGCCCTTCGAGCTGTCGCTGCTTCTCCACGAGGAGGAGGGCGAGGTGCGTGGTTCGCTCGAATACAACACCGCGCTATTCGAGCCGGCCACCGCCGCGCGGTTCGCGGCGCGCTACCTCACACTCCTCGAGGCGGCCGCCGCGCGCCCGGACACGCGCGTCAGCGCCCTGCCCCTGTTGACGCCCGATGAGCGGTGCGAGCTGGCACGCTGGAACGACACGCTGGGCGCGGTCAGCGACGCCTCGACGCTCGACGCCCTCGTGGCCGCACAGGCCGAGAAGACGCCGGACGCTCCCGCCGTGAGCATGCGGGGCCAGGTGCTCCGGTACGCGGAGCTCCAGGCGCGGGCGGCGGGGCTCGCCACGGAGCTGGCGCGCCGCTGCGCTCCCGGCTCCCGAGTGGCGGTGTGCATGGACCGGTCGCCGGAGCAGGTGGTGTCGCTGCTCGGAATCCTCCGCGCGGGGTGCGTCTGCGTGCCTCTGGACCCGGGCTCGCCGGACGAGCGGCTCGCGGGAATCCTCGCGGACGCGGGCGCGGTACTCACCCTCGCCGAACCCCACCGGGCCCCGAGGCTCCGTGCACTGGGCCCGGCCGTCCTGGAGCTGGAGGCAGCGTCTGCTCCCGACTCTCCCGCCGTCCCGTCCCGCTCCCTGCCGGACGGCGCGGCCTTCGTCCTCTACACTTCCGGCTCCACCGGGCGCCCCAAGGGCGTCATCGTCCCGCACCGCGGGCTGGTGTCGCAGATGCGCTGGATGGAGGGCGCCTTCGCGCTGGGCCCCCGGGACGTGGGCCTGCAGAAGGGGGGCCTGGGCTTCGTGCCGTCGCTGTGCGAGCTGTTCGCGCCCCTGTGCACGGGCGGCCGCGTGGTGCTGGCGGACCCGGCGAAGAGCTACGACGCGCGACACCTGATGGAATGTGTCGTCGACGAGGGCGTCACCCTGCTGGAGGTGGTGCCGTCGGTGCTGGAGCTGCTCTTGCGCGAGGAGGGCATCGGCCGCTGCGCGTCGCTCCGGCACGTCTTCTCCGGGGGCGAGCCGCTGCCCGCCGCGCTGGCCCGGCGACTCCACGAGGCGCTGCCCCTGGCGCGGCTGCACAACTTCTACGGCGCCACCGAGGTCAGCGGCTCCATGACGTGGTGGCCCTGCGAGCCGACGGACACGGGGCAGGTGCCGGTGGGCCGCGCCATCGCCAATGCCGAGGCGTACGTGCTCGACGAGCAGTTGGAGCCACTGCCGCCCGGCGTCTGGGGAGAAATCTGCGTCGGCGGCCCGGTGGTGTCCGGGGGCTACCTCGCGGCGCCGGACACCACGGCCCTGAAGTTCGTGCCGGACCCCTTCTCCGGGCGCGCGGGCGCGCGGCTGTACCGCACGGGCGACCTCGGGCGCTTCCGGGCGGACGGCGCGCTGGAGGTGCGCGGCCGCATCGACACCCAGGTGAAGATTCGCGGGCAGCGCATCGAGCCCGGGGAAATCGAAGCGGTGCTCGGGCGCCACCCGTCCGTGCGGGAGGTGGTGGTGATGGCCCCGCCCGCGCCGGGCTCGGGCGAGCCGCGGCTGTGCGCCTGGTTCGTCCCGCAGGGGCCGCGCCCCACCTCCGGCGAGCTGCGCCGCTTCCTGAAGGAGCGGCTGCCGTCGTACATGGTGCCGGAGTCCTTCGTGGCGCTGGATGCCATGCCCCTGTCGCCCAATGGCAAGGTGGACCGGCGCAGACTGCCGGAGCCCGCGGCACAGGACGGCGACACCCAGGCCGAGCCCGTGGCGCCGCGCTCCCCGCTGGAGCAGCGCATCGCGGACGTCTGGTCGCGGGTGCTCGGCGCCTCGCGTGTGGGCGTGTTCGACGACTTCTTCTCCCTGGGCGGACACTCGCTGCGCGCGGCCGAGGTGGTGTCACGGCTGCGGAGCGAGCTCCAGGTGGACGTGCCCATCACCGCCGTCTTCGAGCACCCCACCATCGCCGCCCTCGCCGCGAGCCTGGCGGACGCGGCCCCGGCGGGCACGTCCGCCGGCCCTCCGCTCACGCGCGTCCACCGCGACGGCCCCCTGCCCCTCTCCTTCGCGCAGGCGCAGACCCTCGCCGACGAGCGCGCCGGCACGCAGAACCTCATCCCGCTCTCCGTGCGGCTGCGCGGCGCGCTGGATGCCGCGGCGCTCGAGCGCGCGCTGGAGGCGCTGGTGCGGCGGCACGAAATCCTCCGCACCACGTACCGCCGCGGGGACGGCGGAGACGTCCAGGTCATCCACCCGGCCCCGGCGTTCCGGATGGAGCGCGAGTCCCTGGCCGACCTGCCCCCGGACGCGCGCGAGCGCGAGGTCCAGCGAAGCGCCGACGCGTGGCACGGCGTGCCGTTCGACCTGGAGCGCGAGGTGCCCCTGCTCCGGGCGAAGCTGCTGGAGCTGGGCACGACGGAGCACGTGCTGCTGCTCGCCACGCACCGGATGGCCTATGACGGCCAGTCGCTCAACGTGCTCATCGGCGAGCTGGCCGCCGGCTACGAGGCCTTCGCCGCCGGCCGCGCCCCCTCCCTACCCGAGCCCCACGTCCAGTACGCGGACTTCGCCTCGTGGCAGCGCGCGCGCTTCACCGGAGAGCTGGCGACGCGGCGGCTCGCCGCGTGGACGGCGCGCCTCGCGGAGGCCCGGCCCACCCGGCTGCCGGCGGACCTGCCCCCTTCCGATGCCCCGAGGCCCGGGCGCCTGGCCCTGCCCCTTCCCGGGGAGCTGGTGGCGGCGCTCGAGGCGCTGGGCACGCGCCAGGGCGCGACGCTGTTCCGCGTGGGCCTGGCGGCGCTGGCCGCATTGCTGGCGCGCGGCACCGGGCAGGAGCGCGTCTGGATTGGCTGCCCGTCCGCATCCAGGGACCACCTGGAGCTGGAGGGCCTGCTGGGGCGCTTCGCCAACGTGCTGGTGCTGGGCGTGGACGTCTCCGGCGACCCGAGCGCCAACGAGCTGCTGCGCCGCACGGGCGAGGCCTTCATCGAGGCCCGCGCGCAGGAGGTCCCCTCGGCGCTCCTGCGCGAGCACGTCTTCCCCGGCGGCGTCCCCCCCTTCACCACCACCTTCAACGTGCTCAACCAGCTGGCCCGGCCGCTGGGGGCCTTCGAAGTGGGGAGCATCGCCGTCGAGGCGCTGGAGGCCCCGCCGGAGTCGAGCGAGTACGACCTGGGCTTCACCTTCGAGCCGCGTGCGTCGCTGGAGCTCGTGCTGGACTACCGGGCCGACCGCTTCCAGGAGGACACGGCGCGGCGCCTGGCCTCGTCGCTGGTGGCGCTGCTCCAGGGATTCGCGCGGGAGCCGGAGCGCCCGCTGTCGTCATTGCTGGCCGGAGTGGCGGCGCCCGCGCGCCGTTGACCGGGAGGCCTGTCACATGGGTGGATGCGCATGGATGCTTTGCAGGGGTTCAGGCAGGAACTGGATGCGATTGACGAGGAGCTGGTCCGGACCGTGGCGCGCCGGCTCCAGTTGTGCGACCGCATCGCGGGGTGGAAGCGTGAGAACGGCATCCCCATGATGCAGCCGCACCGCATCGAGCACGTGAAGCGCCGCTGCACGGAGATGGGCGCCGCCCAGGGACTGGACAGCGCGTTCGTCGAGTCGCTCTACACCCTCATCATCGATGAGGCGTGCCGGCGCGAAGAGCGAATCATCGAGGGGTGAGGTAATCGACGTGCAGCTGCGGACGCTCATCATCGACAACTACGACTCGTTTACCTTCAACCTCTTCCAGATGCTGTCGGAGGTGAGCGGAACGCAGCCGGTCGTCGTGCGCAACGACGGCATGCCGTGGCACGAGCTGCGGCGGCTCGGGTTCGACAACATCGTCATCTCTCCCGGCCCCGGCCGCCCGGACCACGCCGCGGACTTCGGCGTCTGCCGGGACGCGCTGCTGGAGGCGGACGTCCCCATCCTGGGCGTGTGCCTGGGCCACCAGGGCATGGGCCACCTCCACGGTGCCCGCGTGCAGCACGCGCCAGTGGTCATGCACGGACGGCTGAGCCCCGTGCGCCACACCGGGACGGACCTGTTCGCGGGCCTGCCGCAGGACTTCCAGGTGGTGCGCTACCACTCCCTGTGCCTGGCCCGGCCGCTGCCGGAGGGCCTGGTGGAGACGGCCTGGACACCCGACGGCGTGCTGATGGGCATGCGCCACGAGTCGCTGCCGCTGTGGGGCGTCCAGTTCCATCCCGAGTCCATCTGCTCCGGGTACGGCCGCGAGCTCCTGGCCAACTTCGTGCGGATGAGCCGCGAGCACTACGCCCGCCGTCCCCTCCCGAGCC